>NZ_JCAFTG010000004.1:0-410942 GCF_059370035.1 Stenotrophomonas sp. YJH_SMC_37 | reverse complement strand
GCTAGATCCTTTATCGACGTTAAGGTGCGGGATGGGGATCGCTCGGCTCGTCTGTCGGCTGCTATCCGCAGATATCATGTTGACGGTCCCTCCACCCTGGCTCCTACATACCGCGTAGGAGCCGGGAGGAACATACAAGCCCATGCTCGGCTGCTTTCCAGCATAAGCCGAGCGCAGGCTCGGCTCTACTTACAGCCCGTAACGCTCGATCACGTCCAGATGCGGCTGGCGGTCCTGGTCACAGGCCTCGGCAAGCCGCAGCCAGCAATGCGGATGCGGCCACGTCGCGGTCTGCTGCTGGAGGAAGCGGTGCAGTGCCAGCGGTGCATGGTCCTGCGGCTGGGCCACCGTGAACAGCAGGCCCGGCAGCGTCCCCTCCTCCACATCGGGGTCGGTGACGGTGTAGTCCGGTCGACTGTGCGACCACACCTTCCAACCCTGTGCTTCGGCCGCCTCGACGAAGGCATTCCACGCCTCTTCGCCCGGGTGCGCGCCATCGATCATCCAGCTGCGGGCGAAGCCGCCGCGCTCCAGCACATGCACCTGCGAGTAGGTCGGGATGAAATGCTCGCGCGCTTCCTCCTCCTCGGGTGCCGGATGCACCAGCGCGGCATCGAACACCACCCAGTCGCCCACCTGCTGGGCGCGGTTGGACGGCGCGTTCTCGACGATGCGCGCGGTCACCGGACCGCTGCGACGGGCGTAGTACTCCATCGGCTCGCCGTTCTCTTCGCTGCGGATGATCACCCAGCCCCATGGCTCCTCGACCACACCTTCCTGGCTGGACAATTCCATGCCAAGCGCCGCCGCCGAGCGGCGCACGGCGTCCCAGTCGCGCGCCGCGCTGGCTGCGCTCATGTGGTCCCAATGCGCGGCATTGGGCTCCTCCAGCAGCTCCACCAGCTGTGCATAACAGGCCTGGGCGTCGCTGAAACGGCCGGTTTCCATGTACATACGCGCCAGCGTGCCGCGCGCGCCGTGCGAGCCCGGAGACAGCTCCAGAAGCGATCGGGCCGCCTGCTCCAGCGCCGGCCAGTCGGACACGCGGCGTGCACGCTGCACCTCGCACCAGTGCGCGAACACCGGCACGCTGCCGCGATAGAGATCGGCCAGCTGGCGCAGTCCGTCGTCGTCGCCCTGTTCGGCCAGCCAGCGCATCAGCGTGTAGGCCGCGGGGCCATCGTGCTGCGCATGGCCGCGCACGAACCGCCACAGCAGCGACCGCGCCTCGGCCTGCGCGCCGCAGGCATTCAGTGCCGAGGCGGCCATGTCGGCCAGCGCCTCGTCATCGGGCAGCTCGGCATGCGCCTGCAGCAACCACTGCGCTTCGCGCTCGGGATCGCGCGACTGGTTCTGTTCGCCCTGCGCGTCCAGCCATGCCAGCAGCTCGCCGGCCGGCACCGGCAGCGGCGCGACGTCCGGCAATGCCTCGATGCGCGCGGCCAGGCCGGCCACCAGGGCCGCGGCACCACGGTCCTGGCGCAGCTGCGCCAGATGGGTGCGGGCCAGTTCCAGCTGCCGCAGTGCGACCCAGCGCGCGCCACGCTGCAGCGCCAGCTCCAGGCTCAGCGCAGCCACTTCGATCAGCAGGCGATGCGAACCAACCCGGGCGAAGTGCTCGATGATCGTGTTGAAGCGCGTGCCCAGGTCCCACGTATTGCGCGCCGGATCCCGCTGACAGAGCGCTGCCGCGGTGTTTGCCCACAGCCGCCAGTAGTTCGGGGTCAGTTCGCTCCACGGCACCAGCTGCTGCAGCGCCTCTTCGTCGCGGCCCAGCTGGGCCAGCGCCCAGGCCTTGGACAGGCGGCGCGGCACCGTGCAGTTGGCCGGCTCGTACTCTCCGGACGCAGCAACTTCGGCCTCCCGCTTTTCGATCAGCGCCAGTGCCTCATCGGCACGGCCCATGCCCAGCAGGATCTTGATCTGCATCTCCGGGAAGCTGTCGAACACTTCCTTGCCACAGGCCTCCACGGCATCGGCCTGCACCTGCAGGTAATCCAGTGCCGCCTGGCCACGGCCATCATCAAGCAGCGCATCGGCCTTCTCGCAGCTCAGGCACTGGAAACAGGCCCAGCTCGGGTCGATGCGACCCAGTGTTTCATCGCAGACCTCGATGCGCTCGGGCACCCAGCCCGGGCCATCGATGTTGCCGTAGCAGGCGGCCAGGTCCTGGGTCACGCAGATCGACTGCGGGCATTCCAGCGTGTCCTCGCGGTGCGCGCGTTCAAACAGCGCTACGGCTTCGCCGAGTGCGCTTTCGCCTTCCACGCGGTTGCCGACGCGGTTGCGCAGCGCCCAGTGGCCGACATAGACGTCAACCCACGGGTTGTCCAACGCCTTGCCCAATGCGCGCGCTTCGGGCAGCAGCGCATCGACGCGGTCGATCTGCAGTTCACTGACCTCGTCAGCGAGACGGTTCAGCAGGTGCGCGTTCTGCGCCTGGCCGGCCTGGCGCAGGTCACCCTGCAGCTTTTCGACCCAGTTCCAGATGTCCATGGGGGTAATTGCTCCTGTCTAGCGAAGGCTGGATGAGAAGGTGCGGTGCTCAGCGCAGCATCTGCTGCAGGGCACCGGCGATATCGGTAAAGGCGCCGTTGAGATCCGGGCCGGGCGTAGCGTTCGCGCGTGCCAGCGGGCGGCCCTGCGCGGCGACGATGACTTTCAGCGAGCGCAGCAGGCGGGCTGCGGCCTCGGCCTGCGGATGGCCCTCGCGCTGGGCGCGCAACAGCGCCTGCACCGCCGGGTTGTCGAGGTTGAGGTACAGCCGCGATGGTGCGCGTGATTCGATGCGCGCGGTGAACTGGCGCGCCAGGCGCAGCGCCGCCATCGATACGCGCTTGTCGTTCTCGTCGTCTTCCAGGCGCTGCTTCAGCTCGGCCTCGCGGTCGGGCACCACCACCACCGGCAGCGCCTCCGGGCTGAAGCGTGCCGGCAGCAACTGTTCGCCGTCACCCAGTTGTTCGCGCAGCCAGGCCAGCTGCGCCTCGTCGAGGCTGTCATCACTGCGGAACAGCGCACGGTTGCCCTGCTCGGTACCCAGCTCGAGCAGGCGCAGGCCCTTGGCCTGTGCCCAGCGTCGCAGGAACGGCACCACCGCGTAGCGATGGCCATGCGCGACCGGTACGCCCATCGCGCGGAACAGCATCTCTTCAAAGCCACCGCCGTTGTCGAGGATGACATGCACGGCACCGCGCGCCGGCAACGCGCTGGCCGGCAGATCGCCCTGCGAGGTCGGCACCCGCACATGCTCCATCAGCAGTTCGAACAGGCGCTCATCGCACAGTGCCGCACCCAGCAGCGCCTCGTTGTGGCGGGTCAGCACGCGCCGCCAGGCTTCCGGCTGCTGTTTCGCGACGTCGGCCAGGCCGTCGATCAGCGCCTCCAGCAGTGCATGCTGCACCGCGCGGTACTGGTCATCGCGCTGCAGGTCTTCGCGGCTGGCGGTGGGCGTCAACCGCGAGGATTCGATCACCCCGCCGATGAAACCGGCCCACGGCGGCAGCAGGTCGCGCGCGTCGTCATCCAGCAGCATGCCGCGCACGAACACCGACAGGTTGCGGTTGTCGCTGGTGCCATAGGTGGCGCCGTCCTGCACCCACAGCAGGCCGGTGGCATCGCTGTTGCCATCGGCACGCAACGGCACGGTGACGATCGGCTCGAAATCATGCTCGAACCGCGCGGCGAACTGCAGCGCCTGGCGGCGGGCCTGCACCGGATGCACGGCAACATTCCCCTGACCGCGCCACGGTGGCGGCTCGGGATTGATCGCCTCGGTCGCAGCGCCAATGAAGATCGGCTCGGACAGCAGCGCGCAGTAGCGGCCCAGCACCTCGTGCAGGCGCGCCTCGTTGGCCAGCGGCAGGAAATCCGGATGCAGCTCCAGTTCCACCTCGGTGCCGACCGCACGTGCCGGCACTTCGCTTACCGTGTACTGCTCGGCATTGCTGGACACGTATAGATGGCCCAGGTCCGGGGTCTGGTACGAGGTGGTGCGCACGCTGACCCGGCGCGCCAGCACGAAGGCCGACAGGAACCCGAGGCCGAACATGCCGATCAGGCCCTCATCGTCCTCGCCGCCCTGGCGCAGGCCACGGGTATAGCCGACGCCGACGGTGGCCAGGTAATCGTGGATCTCCTGGCGGGTCAGGCCGGCACCGGTATCGGAGATGCGCAGCACGCCGGCACCGGCATCGACCTGCACCGAGATGCGCGACGGCACTGCGACGCCGGGCTGTTCGATGCGGCGGCGGATGATCGAGTCGTGCGCGTTCTGCACCAGTTCGCGCAGCGCCACCACCGGGGTGGAATACAGGTGCTTGCCCAGCACCGTCATCAGTCCATTGAGATCGACCCCGGCGCGACGGATCTCGGCGTTGGGGGCGGTGAGCGCGGTGTCCTGCATGTAATCGTTTACTCCTGGGCACGGAAAGACGCCAGAGGGCGTCTTCGTCGAGCGGGAAAAACTAGCACAGTGAAGCTGACCGTTACTGCATTGGACACTTGTAGAGCCGAGCCCATGCTCGGCTGCTGTTCGACCACCAGTCGAGCATGGCTCGACTCCACAGAAAGCAGCCGAGCGTGGGCTCGGCTCTACAGGGCTGGCATCACGCCGCGTCGATGGCCTCGGACAGGCGTTCTACCGCGATCACTTCCATGCCTTTCACCGAGCCGCCCTTGGGCGCGTTGGCCTTGGGCACGATGGCGCGCTTGAAACCATGGGTGGCTGCCTCGCGCAGGCGGTCCTCGCCATTGGGCACCGGGCGGATCTCGCCGGACAGGCCAACCTCGCCAAAGGCAATCGTCTTTTCCGCCAGCGGCCGATCCTGCAGCGACGACAGCACCGCCAGCAGCACCGGCAGGTCGGCGGCGGTCTCCTGCACGCGGATGCCGCCGACCACGTTGACGAACACGTCCTGGTCGCCGACCAGCACGCCGCCGTGCCGATGCAGCACCGCCAGCAGCATCGCCAGGCGGTTCTGCTCCAGGCCGACCGCGACACGGCGCGGGTTCGACAGCGGCGATGCATCGACCAGCGCCTGCACCTCCACCAGCAGGGGCCTCGTGCCCTCGCGGGTGACCATCACGCAGCTGCCCGGCTGATGGGTGCTGCCGCCGGACAGGAAGATGGCCGATGGATTGGAGACTTCCTTCAGGCCCTTGTCCCCCATCGCGAACACGCCCAGTTCGTTCACCGCACCAAACCGGTTCTTGAAGGCGCGCAACAGGCGGAAGCGGCTGCCGCTCTCGCCTTCGAAGTACAGCACCGCATCAACCATGTGCTCCAGCACGCGCGGGCCGGCGATGCCGCCCTCCTTGGTGACGTGGCCGACCAGGAACACCGCAGTGCCGGTTTCCTTGGCAAAGCGCACCAGCCGTGCCGCGCTCTCGCGCACCTGGCTTACGGAGCCGGGCGCCGCGGTCAGCGTTTCGGTCCACAGGGTCTGCACCGAGTCGGCCACGATCAGCCGCGGGCCGGCCTTGGCCGCGTGCTGCAGGATCGACTCGACGCCGGTCTCGGCCAGCGCATTGACGCCGTCCAGCGGCAGCTCCAGGCGATGCGCACGGCCAGCCACCTGGGCCAGCGACTCCTCGCCGGTGACGTACAGCACTGGCAGTTCAGCGGCCATCTTCGCCACCGCCTGCAGCAGTAGCGTCGACTTGCCGATGCCCGGGTCGCCGCCCACCAGCACCACCGCGCCTTCGACCAGGCCGCCGCCCAGCACGCGGTCGAACTCGCCGATGCCGGTGGAGACCCGGCGATGCTCGGTCTGCTCCACGTCTTTCAGCGCGGTGATCTTCGGCGGGTCGATCTTCCCGGCCCAGCCGGCCCGCCGCGAGGCCGGCGCCTTGGCCGCCGCCGCGCTCTCCAGCACGATCTCCGACAACGAGTTCCAGGCGTTGCACTCGGTGCACTGCCCCTGCCACTTGCTGAATTCGGCGCCGCATTCATTGCAGACGTAGGCGGTGCGGGCTTTTGCCATCGGATGATTTCCAGCAATGGGAACAGGCGTGGCAGGATAGCCGAGCCGGGTCGCAGGTGCTGCGACCGCTCAAGTCCCGTCCACCCGCGCCGATAGCTGTCGCGGGCGTGCGCCTTGCGGGCGCCCCTCCCTCTCCCTCTGGATTCAACATGACTGGCAGTTACAGTCAGAGCCTGGTCGCCATCTCGCTGCTGGTGGCCATTCTTGCTTCGTACACGGCGCTGGACATGGCCGGCCGCCTGGCCACGGCCGAGGGGCGCGTGGCACGCTGGTGGCTGGCGGGTGGCGCGGCGGCCATGGGCCTGGGGATCTGGTCGATGCATTTCATCGGCATGCTTGCCTTCGACCTGCCGATTCCGGTCGGCTACGACCTGGGCATCACCCTGTACTCGCTGGCCGTCTCGATCGGCGCTTCGGCCTATGCGCTGTGGCTGGTGTCGCGCCCCAGCCTGCCGTGGCGGCAGCTGCTGGCCGGTGCGGTACTGATGGGCCTGGGCATTGCCACCATGCACTACCTGGGCATGGCCGCGATGCGCATGCAGCCGGGCATCGACTATCACCCCGGCTGGTTCGCCGCCTCCATTGCGGTGGCCATCGGTGCCGCAGGTGCGGCGTTGTGGATCGCCTTCCGGCTGCGCGCCGAGCAGCGCAACACCCTGCTGCTGCGCGCGCTCGCATCGCTGGTGATGGGCCTGGCCATCGTCGGCATGCATTACACCGGCATGGCGGCGGCGCGCTTCCCCGAAGGCAGCATCTGTGGCGCCGTCGGCAGCGGCGGCATCGACACGCGCTGGCTGGCGGTGCTGGTGATCGTCACCACCGTGGCCACGCTGGGCATCGCCCTGGTGGCCTCGCTGTTCGACCGGCAGATGCGCGTGCGCACCGGGCTGCTGGCCGATTCGCTGGCGCACGCCAACGACAAGCTGATCCAGGCGGCACTGCACGACCCGTTGACCCAGCTGCCCAACCGCATGCTGCTGCAGGACCGCATCGAGCAGGCCATCGAGAAGGCGCGGCGACGCAATCATGCGGTGGCGGTGATGTTCTGCGACCTGGATGGCTTCAAGGCGGTCAATGATGCCTTTGGCCACCAGCTTGGCGACCGCCTGCTGGTGGCGGTGGCGCAGCGCATCGGCGGCCTGCTGCGCCCGCAGGACACGTTCGCCCGCCTCGGCGGCGACGAGTTCGTGATCGTGCTGGCCATCGATATTCCCGACGATGCGGCGGTGGTGGCCGAGCGCATCATTGCCGCCGCCGGTGAGCCGTTCACGCTGGATGCGGCCGAACTGCAGGTCAGCGCCAGCCTGGGCATCGCCCTGTACCCGGACGACGCCAGCAATGAGCGCGAACTGATGGCGCACGCCGATGCGGCGATGTACCACACCAAGGAAACCGGGCGGAACGGCTATACCTTCTTCACTCCCTCGATGCAGCTCAGTGCCAATCGCCAGCTGCGCCTGCTGCAGGACCTGCGCAAGGCCATCGCCCGCAACGAACTGATCCTGCATTACCAGCCCAAATTCCCGGCCGCGGGCGCACCGGCCACCGGCGCCGAAGCGCTGCTGCGCTGGCAGCACCCGGAGCTGGGGCTGCTGGCGCCGGATGTGTTCATTCCGATCGCCGAACGCAGCGGCCTGATCCTGCCGATCGGTGACTGGGTACTGGACCAGGCCTGCGCGCAGCTGCGGGCATGGCACGATGCCGGGCATGCGGAATGGACAATGGCGGTGAACCTGTCGCCGCTGCAGTTCGCCTCGCCGGCGCTTCTGGACAGCGTGCGCGAAGTACTGCAGCGGCATCGGATCGAACCGGCCCGGCTGACCCTGGAGATCACCGAGACCACCGCGATGAAGGACGTCGATGCCAGCCTGGCCATCCTCAACGACCTGACCACGATGGGCGTGCACATCGCCATCGACGACTTCGGCACCGGCTATTCCAGCCTGCTGTACCTCAAGCGCATGCCGGCCACCGAACTGAAGATCGACCGCGCGTTCGTTCACGATCTGGAATGCAACGACGAAGATGCCGCCATCGTGTCGTCGATCATTGCGCTGGGCCGCACCCTGCAGTTGCAGGTGGTGGCCGAAGGCGTGGAAACGCAGGCGCAGCGCGAGTACCTGAGCGAGCTGGGCTGCGACCAGCTGCAGGGCTACCACCTGGGCCGGCCGATGGAGGCAGAGGAGTTCCTGCGCCGGGTGGCGGGGTAAAGCCGGCCGCTGGCCGGCTTCCCGCGATTGCCGGCCAGCGGCCGGCACTACCGGACAACGGAAAACCAGAAAGGCCGCCCGAGGGCGGCCTTTCTGCGTGGCAACGTCGCGAGGACGTCAGTGCATCATGTGCACGTTCATGTTGTGCATGACCCACAGGGTGCCGATCACGATGATGCCGATCACCACGACGGTGAAGGCCGCCGCGTTGACGTTCCAGCGGCTTTCCGAAGAGCGGTCCAGGTGCAGGAAGAACACCAGGTGGACCAGCATCTGCAGCACCGCGGTGACCGCGATCACCACACCGTTGACGGTGCGCGAGAAATCGCCCGACATCACCATCCAGAACGGGATGACGGTCAGCACCACCGCCAGCACGAAGCCGATCAGGTACGACTTCACGCTGCCGTGGCTTTCGCCGCCGGTGCCGTGGTCGTGTGCATGGTTGTCATGTGCCATTACAGCGCTCCATTGAGGTAGACGACGGAGAACACGCCGATCCAGATCAGGTCCAGGAAGTGCCAGAACAGGCTCAGGCACGCCATGCGGGTCTTGTTGGTCGCGGTCAGGCCGTACTTTTTCAGCTGCACGAACATCACCAGCAGCCACAGCAGGCCCGCGCTGACGTGCAGGCCGTGGGTACCGACCAGGGCGAAGAACGCCGACAGGAAGGCACTGCGGTCCGGACCGTAGCCCTGATGGATCAGATGCTGGAACTCCCACACTTCCATGCACATGAAGCCGAAGCCCAGCAGCCAGGTGATGCCCAGCCACAGGTACATCTGGCCCATCTGCTTGCGGTGCATGGCAATCATGCCCAGGCCGAAGGTCAGCGACGAGGTCAGCAGCAGCGCGGTTTCCCACGCCACGAACGGCAGCTCGAACAGGTCCTTCGCGGTGGGGCCACCATCGGTACCGCCTGCCAGCACCACGTAGGTGGCGAACAGCGAGGCGAAGATGAGGCAGTCGCTCATCAGGTACACCCAGAAACCGAAGACGGTGTTGCCGCCGGTGTCGTGGTGCTCGTGGTCGTCATGGCCATGGGCCGCCGCGTGTGCGGCGTGCCCGTGGCTCAGGGTCGAGGTATTGGTGCTCATGCCTTCAGCTCCGACTTCACCAGGCCCTGGGCTTCCAGGTGCTTGCGGTGTGCGTTCTCGATGCGTTCCACCTCGGCGGCCGGGACCCAGTAGTCCACGTCCTGGTCAAAGGTGCGGTAGATGAACGTGGCGATCATGCCGACGAAGCCGACGATGGCCAGCCACCAGATGTGCCAGATCATCGCGAAGCCGAACACCAGGCTGAAGGCACCGATGACAACGCCCGTGCCGGTGTTGCGCGGCATGTGGATGTCGGTGTACTTGGCCGGCTTCGGCCAGGCTTCACCACGCTGCTTGCGTTCCCAGAAATCGTCCAGCTCGGTGACGTCCGGCAGGGTCGCGAAGTTGTAGAAGGCCGGCGGCGAGGAGGTTTCCCACTCCAGCGTACGGGCATCCCACGGGTCACCGGTCAGGTCCACGGTCTTCTTGCGGTCGCGGATCGACACGGCCACCTGGATGATCTGGCACAGGATGCCGGCGCCGACGATGAACGCACCGCAGGCAGCAACCAGCAGCAGCGGCTCGTAGGCCGGGTTGACGGTGCTCTGCAGGCGACGGGTCATGCCCATGAAGCCCAGCACGTACATCGGCATGAAGGTCACGTAGAAGCCGATGAACCAGCACCAGAACGCGCACTTGCCCCAGAACTCATTGAGGCGGAAGCCGAACATCTTCGGCCACCAGTAAGTGATGCCGGCGAACATGCCGAACACCACGCCGCCGATGATGACGTTGTGGAAGTGGGCGATCAGGAACAGGCTGTTGTGCAGCACGAAGTCGATGGCCGGGATCGCCAGCATCACGCCGGTCATGCCGCCGATGACGAAGGTGACCATGAAGCCGATGGTCCACAGCACCGGGGTGGTGAAGTGCACGCGACCGCGGAACATGGTGAACAGCCAGTTGAAGATCTTCACGCCGGTCGGGATCGAGATGATCATCGTCGTGATGCCGAAGAAGGCATTGACGTTGGCACCCGAGCCCATGGTGAAGAAGTGGTGCAGCCACACGATGAACGACAGCACGCCGATGCAGGCGGTGGCGTACACCATGCCCTTGTAGCCGAACAGCGCCTTGCGCGAGAACGTGGCGATGACTTCGGAGAACACACCGAACGCCGGCAGGACCAGGATGTACACCTCCGGGTGACCCCAGATCCAGATCAGGTTGATGTACAGCATGGCGTTGCCGCCACCATCATTGGTGAAGAAGTGCGTACCCAGGTAACGATCCAGGGTCAGCAGCACCAGGGTGATGGTCAGCACCGGGAAGGCAGCGACGATCAGCACGTTGGTCACCAGGGCAGTCCAGGTGAACACCGGCATCTGCATCAGCTTCATGCTGGGGGTACGCATCTTCAGGATGGTGATGAAGAAGTTGATACCACTCAGCGTGGTACCCAAACCCGCCACCTGCAGGCCCCAGATGTAGTAGTCCATGCCGACGCTTGGACTGTATTCGATACCCGACAACGGCGGGAACGCTAGCCAGCCGGTGGCGGCGAACTCACCGATCCACAGCGACAGCATGATCAGCACCGCGCCCGCCACGAACAGCCAGAAGCTGAGCGAGTTGACGAACGGGAACGCAACGTCACGCGCACCGATCTGCAGCGGCACGGCCAGGTTCATCAGGCCGGTGATCAGCGGCATCGCCACGAAGAAGATCATGATCACGCCGTGGGCGGTGAAGATCTGGTCGTAGTGGTGCGGCGGCAGGTAGCCCTCGGACCCGCCGACGGCGAGCGCCTGCTGGGTGCGCATCATGATGGCGTCGGAGAAGCCGCGCAGCAGCATGACGAAGGCGACGATGAGGTACATCACGCCGATCTTCTTGTGGTCCACCGAGGTGAACCACTCCTTCCACAGATAGCCCCACAGCTTGAACTTGGTGATCAGGGCGACGACGCCCAGGCCACCCAGCACCGCGCCGACCAGGGTGGTCAGCACGATCGGATCGTGGGGGATCGACTCAAGAGAGAGTTTTCCCAACATGTTCATTCTCCCGAACCCGCGTGGCCGGCATGGCCTGCGTGTTCGTGTTCGTTGGCATCCAGGTTTTCACCCGATTCCTTGGAATCATGCGCATCACTGGGGGCGTGGCCCTCGTGCGCTTCATGGGTGGCGGCGTCGGCAGCGGCGGCACCGGCATGCGAGTGCTTCATGCCGTAATGCTTGTTGTCGCCCATGTGCTTGGCGATGACCCAGTCGAACAGGCCTTCTTCGGTCTTGCCGAAGTAGGTGACCGGATACCACTCGGCGTTGCGTGCTTCGCCCAGGGCCTTGAACGAGGCCTTGTCCAGGGTCTGCTCGCCGGCGCGGACCTGGTCCAGCCACTGGCGGTATTCGGCATCGGTGACCGAGTAGGCGGTGAAGTGCATCTTGGCGAAGCCCGCGCCGCTGTAGTGCGAAGACATGCCCGGGAATTCACCGGTCTCGTTGGCGATCAGGTGGAGCTTGGTCTCCATCGCAGCCATCGAGTAGATCATGCTGCCCAGGTGCGGGATGAAGAACGCATTCATCACCGAATCGGACGTGATCTTGAAGTTCAGCGGCGTGTTGACCGGGAACTTGATTTCGTTGACGACCGCCACCTTCTCTTCCGGATAGATGAACAGCCACTTCCAGTCCAGCGAGATCGCCTCGATGGTGACCGGCTTGACGTCCGAATCCAGCGGACGGTACGGATCCAGTGCGTGCGACGAGCGCCAGGTCAGGACCGCCAGGACCAGCACGATCATGCACGGGATCGACCACACCACCACCTCGATCGCCGTCGAGTGGGACCACTTCGGCTCGTAGCGGGCCTTGGTGTTGGAGGCGCGATACTTCCACGCGAACGTCAGGGTCATGATGATGACCGGGATGACGACCAGCAGCATGAGCACGGTGGCCGTGATCAGCAGGGTCTTCTCATCCTGGCCGATCTGGCCCTTCGGACTGAGGATGGCCACGGCATCGCAGCCGGTGAGCATCACCAGCAACGACAGCAGCAGGCCCGGGCGCAACCAGCGCCCAAGGGTTTTCAACGGAATCATCGGTCGATCCAATTGCGAGGGAATGCCGTTCCCCGTCCCTGCCTGTTCCGGCCAAAGCCGGTCCCACCGGTCCGGAAGACAGGCAGGCAGGTGGGGTCGAGTCAGCCTTTCAATTTTAGGCCGTCACCCATCATTTAAGAAAGGCATTGACATTGATCGAGCGCAGGAAAGGCCCGATTCTGGCTGCGACACGTTGTCGCACCGCGCACGCACGATGGCATCGGCCGGTGATCCGCCGCGCTCGGCAAAGTCGCCTGAACAGATTCAGGTGCGCGGACAGACAGGAACATGGGATGCTCCAGGCAGGAGGGACGCCATGGACAAGATCGACTTCAAGAAGCGCGACCGGGCGCTGTACCAGCCCCCGGCAGGCCGGTTCGTCCAAGTGGAGGTGCCACCGTTGCCCTACCTGATGATCGACGGCCGCGGCGACCCGAATACCGCCCCGGCTTACCTGCAGTCGGTGCAGTGGCTGTATGCAGTGAGCTATGCACTGAAGTTCGCGCTGAAGGCCGAGGGCCGGGACTACGTAGTGCCGCCGCTGGAAGCGCTTTGGACTGCCGACGACCCGGCGAGCTTTGTGGCACGCCGCAAGGACGAGTGGTCGTGGACGGTGATGATCCGTACGCCGGATGGGATCAGCCCAGGGCAACTGGAGACCGCCATCGCCAAGGCGACGAAGAAGCTGGGCGAGACACCGGCTGGCCTTCGTCATAGGGTGCTTGAGGAAGGCCTCTGCCTGCAGACCCTGCATGTGGGCGCCTACGATGACGAAGGCCCGATCCTGGCTCATCTGCACGACGAGCTGATGCCTTCGCTGGGCTACACCTTCGCCGGCCCCCACCATGAGATCTACCTGAGTGATCCGCGAAAGACCGACGCGGCGAGATTGAAGACCGTGCTGCGGCAACCGGTGCGGGCGGTTGGGCCTGACGAGGGTTCTCGCGCATGACCCGAGGAACGTCATGCGCATGATCGAACGACTGCTGCGCTGGACCACCCTGCCCGCCGGGCGCCGGCTGATGGCCGTGCTTGGGGCTACGCTGGTGATCGTGCTGGCCTGCAATCCGGATCTGCTGCCGTTGTTGCCGCTGGTGGATGCGTCGGGACTGGACGTACTGATGCTGTTGCTGGGTGCGCAGGTGGTCGCGGTGCTGCCATGGGTACGCGAGCGGGCCAGCCGCGGGACCAGAGTGCTCGCACGCCTGCTGATCGGCGCATTGGCGGGAGCAGCGGGTGGTTATCTCCAGCAGCTGGCGTGGTGGCTGGCGAAGGATGCGGGGATGGCGCGGCGTTGATGGCGTCGCGCCGCCAATCGGCCAAACAAAAAGCCCCGGCCAAAGGCCGGGGCTTTTCATTGCAACTGGTGCCGGAAACAGGAGTCGAACCTGCGACCTACGCATTACGAACCCGACCGATAAGTCACGCGAGCAAACAAAGCGGCTAGCAACAGACAGGATAAGCACTACTCGCGCAGAGCGGACCGGCAAGGACCGTCGCCAATGGCACACTGTGCGGGATCTGAGTTCCAACTGCCAAGAAGCAGTTCCTGAAACTGACCAGAAGCGACCCGAACGGCCGTAAGCGCCATCTAAGCCTCTACCAGCTTGATATTTGTTCAGAGCATCCCTAGAAATTTCCGGAAAGGTACACTGCCTCATCAATCATTTTTCTCAGGTGCACCAGCGTAGGCAGAAAACCTGAGAGTTCCATGTCGCTAAGCGGTGCTGCGCCAGCATTGACCATCGCAGCAATATCGGCCTTCGATAGCATCAACGATTTGGTGGGAGCCTTGGGATCGAATACTCGCTCAGGTAGCACAAGAGCAGTCTTCTTAGGGCACTACCCCCTCAACACTCCGCGCGAGTGAATACCCCCGGCATCAAACTCATCCGAGAAGTGCACGCGCCTACGCTCTGACGTGACCCTGGAGGAATCACTTCTCTTGTAGAGTGATCCGATACAGTAATTCCCAGTTACGAACTTTGGCCTAGAAAGGCAGCAGCAAAGACCATTCCTCCGAGTCGAACGTGCGAACCCTCGTTCAGTGAAATTTCCTTGAGGAAGCTCGGGTTGTCGTAGTCAAATATCCCAATGGTCAGCTCTTCGACGTCAACCTTGTTGATCCGATCGCCGGACGGCTTCATGCGGCATTGATCGCCGACAGAACGACTTCAATCCCAACATCTGCACATATTCTCAACGCTTGCTCCCGAGCCTCCGCCGGGGAGAGCCGCCCAGCCATCCTCATCGCTTCAGTTGAAAACCCCGCATCGAACGAGATCTTGTTCACCACATCTTCTTGAACGCGGCGATGGAGCTCGATAGCGGGTCCGAGCTTCGTCATGCTCTCGGGGCGCAGCGCACTTGAAGCTTCATGTCCGTCCAGCGATTCGTAATAGTAGAAATTCGAGTACTTCTCAATGAAAGTCTGGGCATCAACGGAGCCCAACGCAAACGCTCTTACAAGCTTCGTCATCTCAATGATCGCAGCTTCAGTTTCCATGATTTACGTCACTCCAACTCATTGTTTTATCGGAAGCCATGGGGTTCCGTCGGCATTGCTTACACCGGGAACGTGACCATGCGGTTGCTGGGCGCGGGGATCAGGATGAGTTGATGGCTTGTGCCCGCCATCTATTCGAACCCCAGTGGGTTGACCGTCAGGCCCTTTTGCCTGAACAAATCGGCCATCGGGTGATCCTTCAATTTTGCCACCCGGCGGTGTCGGAATCGCATTCCCCTTGGAATCGACATAGATCGTGCCAGTTGCCTTCTTCTCTCCCGCGCTCGATTCGCTTTTCGGAGACTGCTTATCTCTGGCAATTGACCCGTCACTTTGCAGTGCAGGCAGTCTCGGTGATTCCTCAGACTTCTGAAGCAGGCCTTTTACTGCCCCGTCCAGCTTGTTGCCGATATTCGTTCGCTGCTCGGCTGTCGTGGTTGCATAGTAGGTCACGCCAACAACGATCGGAACAACCACCAGCGGCGCAGCGAGTAAGGCATTCCGCCCATCCGGATCCGTGAACTTGTAGGGATTCCCGTTCGCATACCGATACCGATTGAACTGCCCAACCGGCTGCTCATACGCTGTCACCGGATCCACCGACAGGAACACTCCCAACTGCGGATCCATGTACCGCTGCTGCATGTAACTCAGCCCGGTAGCCGAGTCGCTCACATGCCCGGTGTACCCCGGTCCGTCCGTGACCTGGCCGCCCACCACAGCACCGTAAGGCTCGTAGTCATAGCGCTTGATCACGTTGCCGTTGGCATCGCTCTCGGCTACGACCGAGCCCAAGGCGTCCGTGTGAATGTAGGTGACCGTCTCCTGGGCGATTGCGGCTGGCGACAAGCCAAAGCCGATCAGCAGCACGCAGCACAGCCAAGAGCCCAATGCCCCCAGCTTCCGAAATCGTCCCTCAAATGCCCTCAAGCGGGTCGACACGCCGCCTGCGGTTCCCCCGAATCTGCGCATCCTTCCAATCCCTGAAAGAGCCTTGAAGCAAGGCTGGGTATTCATAGCACAGGAATTGCCGGCTGCGGTTGCCAGGTCGGGAACTGTGCGAGGAGCTAAGCGCCTGGGAAGCCGGAGAGGCGAGTAGACCGCGAGACTCGGAAATCCTGGGCTGCCAGCCATGGGCTGGCACTACTGCTTGCCGGCCAGCGGCCGGCACTACCGGAGCACAAAAAGCCCCGGCCAAAGGCCGGGGCTTTTTCATTGCAACTGGTGCCGGAAACAGGAGTCGAACCTGCGACCTACGCATTACGAATGCGCCGCTCTACCAACTGAGCTATTCCGGCGGAGCCCGCGATTTTACGGGCTGGGCGCCCCGGCGGTCAATCCACCCGGCTAAGCCCGCTACACCCGGTTCGCACACACCCGCCCCTCGGCAAAGTCCCTCAGGTTCCCCAGCGTGATCGCCGAGATCTCCTGCAGCGCCTCCACGGTGAAGAAGCCCTGGTGGCCGGTCACCAGCACGTTGGGGAAGGTCATCAGGCGCTGGAAGGCCTCGTCGTCGATGATCTCGCCGGAAAGGTCCTGGAAGAACAGCGCGCTTTCCTGCTCGTAGACGTCGATGGCCAGGTGGCCGAGCCGCCGCGACTTCAGCGCGCGGATCACCGCATGGGTATCGACCAGTGCCCCACGCGAGGTGTTGACCAGCATCGCGCCTGGCTTCATCCGCGCCAGCGACGCGTCGTTGATCAGGTGCTGGGTCTCAGGCGTCAGCGGGCAATGCAGCGACACGATGTCGGCGCGCGCCAGCAGTTCGTCCACCCCCACCATGTCGCCCACCGCGGCAAAGGCCGGCGACGGATACGGGTCGTGTCCCAGCACGATGCAGCCCATGCCCTTGAAGATGCGCGCAGTGGCCAGGCCGATCTTGCCGGTACCGACGATGCCCACGGTGCGGCCATGCAGGGTGCGCCCGAGCAGGCCATCGAGCATGAAGTTGCCTTCGCGCACCCGGTTGTAGGCGCGATGGGTCTGCCGGTTGAGGGTCATCACCAGCGCCAGCGCATGCTCGGCCACGGCTTCAGGCGAATAGGCCGGTACGCGTGCGACGAACAGATCCAGCGCTTTTGCAACCGCCAGATCCACGTTGTTGAAACCTGCGCATCGCAGCAGCACGGCCCGCACCCCCACCGCATGCAGGGCGTGCAGTACCGGCGCATCCAGGCGGTCGTTGACGAACACGCATACGGCTGCGCAATCCTGCGCCAGCGCCGCCGTGTGCACGTCCAGCGCCACATCGAAGTACACGAACGCAAAGCCGTCCCCAGCCGCATCGCGCTGGTTCGCCTCATCAAGGAAACGGCGGTCGTAGGGACGGGCACTGAAGACGGCGATCTGCATGGATGGGCCTGGGTGGAATGCCATACCGACCATACCGCAGCAGCGCCCGCGTTGGGATGGCACCGGCGATGCCGTCATCGCCGGTGCCGGGTGCCACTTAGAACCTGTAGCCCAGGCCCAGCATCACGCCGTTCTGGATCTGCCCGTCGCGGCGCTCGCCCACGTAATCGGCCATGATCGACAGCCGCTCGCTGGCACGGCGGGTCACACCCAGGTTCCAGGCCAGCACCTGCTCGCCCACCGCCTGGCTGCTGGCGCCGAACACCAGATCCGGAGCTGCGGCGAAGCCGGTGCTGTAGCGGGCCTGCGAATCGCCCAGCTCCTTCTGCCAGACCACCCGGGCGCGCGGGGTGATGCGCTCACCGTTGTTGCCTTCGAAGGTCTTGAACAGCTGCAGGCCCGCACCCACGCGGATGCTCTCCAGGCTGCCACTGCGGCCAACCAGCGCACCGGCGCCCTGCCCTTCGTTGAAGCGGGTGGCCGAAGTGCGCGCGTAGTCCACCACCGGCAGCAACGGCTGGATCACCAGGCCCTTGCCGGTGGTGAACGAGAACGCATGTTCAACACGTGCGGAGATCGCATCGTTGCTGTACTTCGCGCGCAGGGGCTGCTGCAGGCCATCGATACCGCCGATACTGCGACGGGTGTCATGCCGCAGATCGGTGTAGCGCACGGCCGCCGACAGATAGCCGCGCGCGTACGTCGCATCGAGGTAGCCGCCCACGTCCAGCGCGCGCACATCTCCGGTGAAACCAGAGCCATCGCTGGCCTTGGCGTTGTCCAGCGTGGAGACATCCAGATCAGCCAGCCGCAGCTTGGACAGCAACAGGTCCTGGATGTCCGGGTCACTGAGGTAACCCTGCACCGAGAGCGCACCGATGCCCTGCGGGCCGCGGCTGGATGCGGTGTAGATGCTCTGTGCGACATTGATGTAGGTGGATCGCCAGTCGGTATTCCAGCGCGCGAAATCATCATCGACGAACGCCTGCAGCTGGCGTCCGGTGCGCAGGTAGCCGGGATTGATGTCACCGGTCACGTTGGCGGTGACGTTCAGGGTGTCGCCCGGATCGCGGTACCCGTATGCGGTGATGATCCTGTTGCTGTAGATGTCCTGGCCGGGGAACGACTCCAGCTTGCTGCCACTGCCATCGGGGTCGAAGGTGACCGAGGGACCGGTGCCGCGTGCCGGAACGCGCAACACCAGCAGGCCGTTCGGCTTCACCACTTCATACATGGCCTTGTGCAGCAGCCCGGCATCCATGCCACCACCGTAGTTGCCGCTATAGATCTGGGTCATGCGCGGCGACGGCGTGTAGATCACCTTGCCGCCGCTGCTGGCTGCGTGGATCTGCACCGAGTCGATGAGCGGCAGATCGCCGGCCAGATAGCGCTCGACGTCGCCGGACTGCATGATCGAGCAGGATGAGATGCAATTGCCGGACACGATGGTGTTCAGCCCGGAGGTGCGGATGATGCCCTGCAGCCACTCCCCGGCGATCAACGCGCCACCATTGGACGTACGCAGCACCACCTCACGGACCGGCCGGCCTTCGGCCTGTGCCTTGGCCAGCAATGCCGGCAGGGACACCGCGTCGGCGTAGGTCACATCTCCACTCAGGAAGATGCGATCGCCCTGCACGTGATTAATTCGTTGCCATGACGTCATCCACCACGGCTATGGCGGCAACGCCCATCAGCCCGGCCAGGGCCAGGCTCAACGTCGAGTACTTCATGTGTTCTCTCTCCACCCGCAACACGCGGATGGAGCGATCAACGCCGCAGCGGGATGATCTCCCCCAGTGGAACGGATCCTGGAAAATGAATACATTCACAATGGGAATTCGATCGATGCACACTCTTCCCCATCCGCTCATCGTCGCGTAAAACTCGACGACGCATTCGCCACCCACCGTCGAGGCCAGCCCTGTCCACCCCGTCTCCCCTGCTCCATCGCGCGCCAGAGCTACCCGCACCTGCGGATGCCTTCATCGCGTTCGTGCGCGAAGAGCGCGCACCGCTGTGCGCGTTCCTGCGCACGCGGGGGGTTGGGCCTGAGGATGCGGAGGATATCGCGCAGGACTGCATGGAGCGGCTGATCCGCTACCGCGCACAGGGCCCGGACGAACTGCGCCTGCTGCTGTATCGTATCGCCCGCAACCGCCTGGCAGACCGCGGCCGCTCACCGCTGTCGCGGCCGCATCTGCCGCTGGCCGAACACGATGGCAGCGACGAACCGTCCAGTTCCTCGCCCGATCCATTGCGCCAGGCCGAGTCAGGGCAGATGCTGTCCCTGCTGCGGCAGGCCCTGTTCAAGCTGCCCGAACGCGCACGCGAGGTCTATCTGCTCAACCGCATCACCGGCATGAGCTACACGCAGATCGCGCGGCATTGTGGAATTACTGCCAAGACCGTGGAAAAACATATCGCCCGCGCCCTGCAGGGCCTGCGTCAGGAGTTGGGATCGGATCCGCTGCACAACGACAGGGACGGCCAATGAGTGGCACCCCGCACAGGGATGATGCACAGCTGTTTGAACGCGCCAGCGCCTGGGTAGCCCGCCTGGAAGCCCCGGACTGCACGTCGGCCGAACGCGAAGCGTTCGAGGACTGGCTGGCCGAAGATCCGGCCCACGTCAAAGCCTGGGTGCAGGCCGAAACCCTGTTCCAGCAGGGCGCTGGGCTTGCGGCTGACCCTTGGCTGCGGACCGCTGCGGCACGCGCGGCGCGTCCGCCGCGCCGGCGCTGGTTGCCGGGCGTGGCCGCTGCTGCCGGTGTCTGCATGGCGATCGGCATCGGCTGGATGGCTGCCGTCGACGGCAACCCGACGCCACAGGTCTACGCCAATGATTCGCACCAGCCACAGCAGCAGACACTGGCCGATGGCAGCGTCGCCATGCTGGATGCCGGCACCATTCTCCGCGCCCGCTTCGGCTGGCGCCATCGTGAGCTGGTGCTGGAGCAGGGCCGGCTGCAACTGCAGGTCGCACCGTCGAACAAGGCGCTGCAACTGCGCGCCGGCGACAGTACGATCCGCGACATCGGCACGACCTTCCAGGTGGAACGCCTGCGCGACGGCCTGGTCGAGGTCGCGCTGCTGGAAGGTGCCGTCGAAGTCAGCAGCGGCGCAGCGCAGCACACGCTGGCGCCCGGCCAGCAGCTGCAGGTTCTGCCTTCCGGCCGTATCCAGCCAGGCCCTGCCCTCTCCTCCACTGCCGCCGCTGAAGGCTGGCTGCAGGGGCAACTGGTGTTCGATGCCACCCCCCTGTCGATCGTGGTCGAACGCATGAACCGTTACGGCCGCACGCCGCTGGTGATCGCCGATCCTGAGATCGCCAGCCTGGCCGTGAGCGGTACCTTCCGTGCCGGCGATGCGCAGGAACTGCTGTCGGCGCTGGAACTGGGGTGGTCCGTGGCTGGCCAGACGCGTCCGGATGGCGCGCTGGAACTGCGCCGCACATACTGAGGAGACCGGCAGTGAAGGCAGGTCCGGGTGCGCTGCAGTGGGGGCTGCTCCGGGCCCTGCTATGCCTTGCCCTGGGCGTTGCCGCAGTACCGATGGCCGATGCCGGCACGCCCGCAGGCACGCTGGCGATCGACGTGGGCGCCGGCCCACTGGTACCGGCACTGCAGCAATGGGCCCGGCAGAGTGGCACCGCCCTGCTGTTCGACGCACGTGAACTGGAGGGTCTGCGCACCGATGGCACCCGTGGCCAGCGCGATACCGGGGCTTCGCTGAAGCAACTGGTTGCCGGCCTGCCGGTGAACATCCTGCGCACGTCCTCGGGTGCTTTTGTCGTGCGGCGGGTCCATGCCGAGCCTGCCAAGCCGCCGGCAGCGTTCACCGCCCCGCGTCTGCCGCGCCTGCCTCCCAGGTCCGCCGACACGCCGCACGAGGTGGAACTGGCTCCCATCCACGTCACCGGCAGCCGGCTGCCGCGCTCTTCGGTGCAGACCACGCTGCCGGTCACCACCATTGATCGTGACGATATCCTGCGCAGTGGCTACGGCAACCTGTTCGACCTGCTGCGGCACCTGCCCGGCATGAACGGCCATCCTGCCATGAGCACCTCGCGCGGCGGCGATTCGCAGTACCTGCCGGTGGGTGCAGCGGCCACCACCAGCCTCGATGGCATGGGACCGCGGGCGACGTTGTTCCTGGTCAATGGCCGGCGCCTGCCGCGCTATCCGATGGTGTCGCTGGAACAGGGTGGGCTGACCGACCTCGGCGGCATTCCGCTGAGCTTCGTCGACCGCATCGAACTGGTACGCGGCGGTGCCTCGGCCATCTATGGCGCCGATGCCATGTCCGGCGTGGTCAACATCATCCTGCGCGACCAGGCCGATGGGCCCGAAGCCATGCTGCAGACCGGACTCAGCAGCCGTGGCGACGCGGGCCAGTACCGCCTGCAGGCCGCCACGGGCGGCGCACGTGGCAACGGAGACCGCTGGTTTGCCGGTCTCGATCTGCACCGTGTCGAGCATGTCGCCGGTGACCAACGTGACTGGCATGCGGAAACCTCGCTGTATCCGATCGGCGCGATCCTCGGCAACTGGTACGTGCCCGCGCGGCGCTGCGAGCCGCCCCTGGAGCGGCGCGAGGACGGCTGCTGGTTCGACAGCGCCCGGCCGCGTTCGCTGCAACCGGCCTCGGATACCGCGTCGGCCTACCTGCGCTACCGGCACGAACGGGGTGAGGGACGCTATGCCTATGCCGAGGTGCGGGCCAGTCACAACCGCCAGCGCTTCGACCTGGGCCCGACCGCCGTTGCGGTGGTGTCGCGGGGCATCACCTTCAACAGTGTGCTGCGTGAGGCCGGCAACGTGCGTCCCAAGGTCCGCGCCACCGATACGGACGTCACCTTCGGCATCGGACGTGACCAGGGCCGGCGCAGCTGGGAAGCCGGCATCAGTGCGCAGCGCAGCGAAGTCACCTTGTCCACGGCAGGCACGGTGCGCACGGCGCTGCTGCTTGAAGCAACGCAGGCACGCAGGTTCATTCCCGGCTTCGACGCACCGCCGGCAGCCGATATGGACGCGCTGTTCCCATCCATCCGCAACCGCGGCAGCACTGCACAGTGGCAGGGCTGGTGGGGCGTGCAGCGTGAGCTGATGGCGATGGCTGGGGGCAATGCGCAACTGGCGACCGGCATCGACCTGCGCCATGAGCGCTGGACCTCGCATCCGGATGCGCTGCTGAGCCAGGGCGACCTTGCATTGGGTTTGCCGCAGCAGCAACGCCGCCTGTCGCGGCAAAGCAGCGGTGTCTATACCGAGCTGGGCCTGCCACTGGCACCCACGCTGCGCGCGGACCTGGCCGCACGCTGGGACCGCGACGACGGCTTCATGGCGTTCTCGCCACGTGCCGGACTGCGCTGGACCCCGACGCCTCACTGGTCGTTCCTGCTGGCCAGCGGACGCGGCTACCGTGCGCCGAGCCTGTTCGAGCAACGGCGCCCCCCGGGCTACTTCGGGTCGATCACGCTTCCGGTGTCCAGTGCCCTTCCTGAATGTGCAATGGCCACGGCCAGTGGCGGCTGCAGCGTCACGGCCAACGTGGTTGAGAACGATGCACTGAAGGCCGAGCGATCGCGCAGCCATTCGCTGGCCGCCACATGGACACCCAACGACACGTTTTCGCTGTCGCTGACCCACAACATCGTGGAACTGCGCAACGAGATCCTCGCCCTGCAGCCAAGCGATGCGGTGTGGAATCGCAGTACCTGGGAGCTGGATGACGACGGCTACCTGAGCAGCCTGCGCCTGTCGTTCGACAACATCGGCCGCACCACCTCCCGCAACTGGGTCCTGCGTGGCGAATACCGCATCGACAGCGGCAGCAACGGCCAATGGTTGTTCTCACTCGATGCGCTGAAGCAGCAGGAACTGCGTCGGCGCCGTGACCACGGGGCCGCCGTGGACCTGCGCGGCCATGTGACACCCGAACTGGCTGCGGTGTTGAACGCGCAATGGCAGAACAGCAACTGGGACGTCGCCCTGCGCGGCAACCAGGTCGGTCGCACCCGTGCCTGGCTGCCGGGGGCCGAATGCCCGCAGGATCAGGCCGAACAGAACCACTGCATGAATCCGCGCCAGTTGCGCTGGAACCTGCACCTGGCACGCCGCCTCGGCCCGCGCGTCGTCGCGGCGCTGGACGTGCACAACGTGCTCGACACGCAACCGGTGAACTACCTGGTCGGCAATGGCGGGCAGATGCCGGGGCTGGATGATCCGCTCGGCCGCTACTACCTGCTTACCCTGCAGTTCCGCTGAGCGTAGTAACCTACGCGGCCTGTTCCACCGGTCTGCCACCTCCCCCCATGAAGGCCTATCTCTGGTTCTGGGGCGCGTTCCTGCTGTTCTTCGCGTTGCCCTTCCCCTGCATTCTCTATTTCGGCACCTCGTGGCCGGTGGCGCTGGCTGATCGCAGTGCACCGTGGCTGGCACTGTTGCTGCTGGCACTGTCGCTCGCTGCATGGCTCGCTCTGCTGTTCGCGTTCCTGCATTTCCTGCTGCTCGGCCCACCACGCGCCCTGCATCGCGTTCGCTCGATCCTCGCCGATGGCGAACCACGCGATGCGCTGATCGAAAACGCTGAACAGACCGGCGTGCAGGTGCGTGGCTTCGCGCAATGGAAACTGCAGCTGTCCTTCAAGAACCTGTCCGGCACGCCGATCCGCGAACTGCTGCTGGTAGTCGACAGCAAGCCGCAACTGCAGCGCTTCGGCGTCGGCAGGCACGTCGATGCACGCCTGAGCCGGGTGCCGGGCGCGTTCCCGAACGTGGTACTGGACGGCGCCCAGCCCGAACTGAATGTCGCCAGCCTGTGGCGGCGTGGCATCGGTGCAGCACTCGGCATCGGAACCGTTGCCGCTGCCTATGTGTTGGCCTACCGGCTGCAGAGCGAGGGCCTGGGCTGGACCTTCCTGACCTTCGGCCACCCTCTGCTGGTGTGCCCGCTGGTGTTGTGCGGCTACGCCCTGGTCCTGCGCCTGCTCGGCCGCCTGCTGCACGCCGATGCCCGCGGAGACGCGCTGAAGTACCGCGGCATCGGTGTGGAGGCCCGGGTATTGAAGGTGCGCCAGACCGGCACCTACCTCAACGAACAGCCGCAGGTGGAGTTCCAGCTGGAATACACCGACCGCGAAGGTGGCATACAGCAGGTGAGCGTGCGCCGCTTCATCCCGTTGATCGAGCTGGCCAACGTTCCACGCGAGCAGGTCACGCTGCTGTACGACCCGGATGACCGCAGCAATGTGCGCCTGGAGGCTGTATGAAGCGGCCGCCTTCCACACCCGTGGTATTTTCCGCCGTGCTGCTGGTGCTGGCCGGCGCCGCCGTTGCCGGTGGTGCGCTGCAGACGATAGGCGAAACACTGGGGCATTCGGTGCAGGCTGACCGCGCGACCGCGCCGATCACCATGCCGCCATCGCGCGAGAGGCCCGCTTCGCTCGCCCCGATTCCCGAACCGCGATCAATGCCGGTTCCCGAACGCAGCAACCGGTTGTTCGATGCGGACTACCTGCTGGCCGCCCGCCAGGCACTGGAACAGATGCCTGCACTGTCCGGGCACCGGTTGACGGTGTTCCACAGCATCCACTTCTACGACGATGGCCGCATCAACCTGGACCTGGTCGACCCGCAGCAGCCGACCCACGTCGACAGCTACCACTTCGAGCGTGGCCAATGGCGCAAGGGCAATCCAGTGAACCCGCAGCAGTTCGCGCCGACCATCAGCCTGCAGCGCAGCAGCACATCCCTGGCCAGCATCGATTTCGAGGCCGTGCCGCGCGTGGCGCAGGCATTGCAGGAACAACGCAATGCCCTGCAGAACCCCGCATCCGAAGTCGGCCACGTGTATGTGATCGTGCGCAAGGGCGGCAAGCTGGTGTGGCTGCCGGACGAAGTGGCCGGTGACCGCGAATCCGTACGCCTGCAGTTCGACGCACAGGGCAACGCCCGCGGCGTAAGCCGTCAGTAGGCAACGCGACCCATCCAGCTCTGGCAGCCGTTACTCCAGCAGGTAGAGCAAGGCCATTTGTTCGCTGACGAGAAGACTTGAACCAGCCGGCAGCCAATGCGGATACCCTCGATGGATCACAACTCCCAGTACTTGGAACCTTGGGTTTCATGCAGCCGGGATAGGAAGCCTGCAAGCGAGTCCGATGCTTCAGGCCAATCTTTTCGCTCGTCCAAAGGCAGGCAGACCAGCACCGTACCAAAGGCGTTCATCACCAGTAGATCTGAGTCGCCGTAGAAGCGGCCAAATACGACATCGCCGCTCCGGAAATCCAACGGACGCGAACCAGCGAGGAAGGTCGTCTGAACGTGTGCATCCTCGACGCTGAGCATCTCCATGCCCCATTGACCGAATTGCTCGTCCTTGAACAATTCCGCCGAAGCGTACACCTTCCAGAATGCGAGCAACTGCGCTGGGCAGCCCTGTAATCGCCGGTCTTCTGATATTGCAGCACCACGTTCTACGAAGAAGGATCGAAGCAGGAAAGGACACGCCCCATGCTGATGCATGGCGACCCGAGGCTTTGACCACTCCGCCCGGATGGCATCGATAACTGCAAACAGCGCGTTGATTCCCCTAGCCATCAGAAAATCATAACGAGGCCAGGCTAGCGATGACCAGGCAAAACTGAACGGGCTATGGCGTACTGCGCGCCATAGTACGTGGACAACACCAGCACGCTGGCCAGCGGCAGGCCGCCGGTGAAGCGGTCCCAGGCCAGCAGGGAATCGCTGGCGACGAACAGCAACGCACCTGCCGCGGCCCAGCGGGCGCTTCGGGCTTCCACGGCAGCGGGCTGCGGGCTGCGCCACTGCCGTGCCAGGGCCAGCGCTGCCATCGATGCCAGCACCACCACGTATGCCAGCACCGGCACACGCATCGGCACCGGCAGGTGCGGCCACAGGCCAAGCACATTGAGTACGGCAAAGGCCGCCAGCAGGACGCTGGCGGCGAGCAGGCCGCGTCCGGCACGCAGGCCATCGCGAAAGGCCACGATGTAGCAGAGGTGCGCCAGCAGGAACGCCACCAGCCCCGGTACGAACGCGTCCATCGGCAGCATCAGCGCGATGTCACCCACGCACGACAGCAGCATGCCGGCCAGCACCGCGCGCCGGTAGGTCGGCTGCGCAGGATCACGCACCCGCCAGGCGATGGCCGCGATCAGCAGCGTGGTCGCCGGCTTCGCCAGCCAATGCAGCCAGCGCCCGTCACCGTCCAGGAACGCACCGATGATGGCGAGGATCGCCATCAGCAGGATCACGCCATCGCCGGCGCGCGGCTTCATCGTGGCTTCCACAGCTCCGCAAGGCGGTCAGGCTTTCCGGCAATGCGCTCCAGCACCGGGTACTGCAGGCCACCGTGGTAGTCGATGTTCATCGTGTCGATCCGATCGAACTGCTTCACCAGCAGCACGATCGGCGCCTTGTCCTTCGCCGCCGCAGCCACCGCGTCCTTCAAGCGCTGGCTGCTGTACTCGCGGCCGCCAACGGCAATCACCTTCATGCCAGGCGCCAGGCCAGCGTTGAAGGCCGGGCTGTCCCAGATCACGTCGCCGACCGTACCGTTGTCGAGCACCGTCGCACCCAGCGAGTACGCCAGCAATGCGGCCTTGGCGCGCTTCTCCTGCGCCTTGTAGGCATCGTTCGGCGTATCGCGGTAGACCAGCTTCCAGCCCGCCAGCTCCAGGCCACCGGTCAACGCGCCGTGGCCGTCCAGGCGCCCGCGCAGGAACGTCGCCCAGTCGTACGGCGCGATGTCGTTCAAGGTCGCGACCACGTCGTCGAAGGTGTACGGGTTGACGTCCCAGTCGCCATTGCCGACGCCGAAGAAGGCGCGCGCGAAGTCATCCAGGCTGCGGCGGTTGCCACTCAGTTCGCGCAGCTTGCCTTCCACTTCCAGCCACAGCATCTGGCCGCCGGAGTAATAGTCTTCGCTCATCTGGTAGTTGCGGTACGGCAACGTGCGGCGCTGGGCGATGGTCGGGTCGTTGGTGGTGTCCTGCAGCGGACGCCAGGCCAGGCCCGGGCGGCCACGGTCATAGGTCGCGGCCACATTGGCCAGCATGTCGCGCGCCTGCGCAGCCGACCACAACCCCGAGCGTGCCGCCAGCACCTGCCCCCAGAACTGGGTCTGCCCTTCGTACACCCACAGCAGGCTGTCGCCCATCGGCGTGTTGAAGTTGGCGGTGGCAAGATCCGCGCCGCGACGGTACTTGCCGTTCCAGGAATGGGTGTACTCATGCGGCAGCAGATCGCGCATCCAGGCGTTGCTGTCCCACTCGGTGAAGTAACCCGGGTCGGCGCTGTTCTCGCTGGAACGGTGGTGCTCCAGGCCGATGCCACCAAGACGGTCGGTCAAGGCCAGCAGGAATTCATAGCGGTTGTAGTGACGCGCACCGAAGAGCTTGTCGGCCTGCTGCACCAGCGCGCGGTGCAGGGTGATCTGTGCCTCGCTCGGCTTCAGCGACTTGGCTTCGTCGGCAAACACATTGAGGTGCACCGGCACCTTCGCGCCCGGATCGAGATCGATGCGCTGGTAGTGCTCGCCGGCAAACAACGGCGAATCGACCAGATGGTCATACGAGATCGGCTTGAACACCACGGTATCGCCGTCGCGGCGCGCGGTTTCCAGCGCCGTGGCAAACGACCAGCCCTTGGGCAGGGTCACGCTGGCCTGCGCCTGCAGGTTGCGCGCATCTACGCCGGCCGGATACAGCGAATTGGCGTTCCACTGCAGGTTGAGCATTTCCGGGGTCATCACCACCCGCCCTTGGCTGCCGCCCTGCGAGGACAGGAAATCGAAGTGGGCGACGATCTCGCTGACGCCCTCGGGCACGTCCACCTTGAACGCATAGACGTTGTACTGGTCGCGCTGCCAGGCCAGCGGCTTGCCGTTGGCGGTGATACGCAGACCGGCCAGCTTGTCGATCGGGCCGGTGGGCGAATGGTTGCCGGGAATCCACTGCGGGTACAGCAGGGTGACCGGACCGGGCTTGACCGGCACGGTGGCGGTCACCTTGAAGATGCGACGGGCAAGGTCACGTGCATCCACATCGATGCGCAGCAGGCCTGGGGCTGCGGCATCACCCGATGGCGAGGCCTGCGCCAGCGCGGGCGTGGCGGCCAGCGCGAACAGCAACGACATCGCCAGGGCACGGGTCTTCATCGGCAACTTCCAGCATCGGAGAATCCTCCGATGCTAGGCCTGTGCGATGGCGGGCCCCATGGCCAAAGGTCATGGATGTGCTTATCCACGCGTGGCGTGGATGAGGCCTTTCCCGATCAGTCGACCAGGCGCAGGCGCAGTTCCTTCGGCAGCGCGAACACCATCGATTCCGGCTCGCCGTCCAGCTCGGACACGCCACTGGCACCCAGCTCGGCCAGGCGTGCCAGCACGCCGTCGACCAGCACCTGCGGCGCCGAGGCGCCAGCGGTCACGCCGATGTGCTGCTTGCCCGCCACCCACGCCGGGTCGATCTCGTGCGCGCCATCGATCAGGTACGACTCCACGCCTTCACGGCGGGCCAGCTCGCTCAGGCGGTTGGAGTTGGAGCTGTTCGGCGAACCGACCACCAGCACCAGGTCGCAGCGCTTGGCCAGATCGCGTACGGCGTCCTGGCGGTTCTGCGTGGCGTAGCAGATGTCGTCGTTCTTCGGGCCCTGCATCGCCGGGAAGCGCTCGCGCAGCGCATCGATGATGCCGCGCGTGTCATCCACCGACAGCGTGGTCTGGGTGGTGTAGGCGAAGTTGTCCGGCTGGTTGATCTGCAGCGTCGCAACCTGCTCGACATCCTCGACCAGGTAGATCTGCCCGGTACCGGCTTCGCGGTTCCACTGGCCCATGGTGCCCTCCACTTCCGGGTGACCGGCGTGGCCGATCAGCACCACGTCACGGCCAGCGCGGCAGTGGCGGGCAACTTCGAAGTGGACCTTGGTCACCAGCGGGCAGGTGGCGTCGAACACCTTCAGGCCACGACGCTCGGCTTCCTGGCGCACCGCCTGGGACACGCCATGGGCACTGAAGATCACCGTATTGTTGTCCGGCACTTCATCGAGCTCCTCGACGAAGATCGCGCCGCGCTGCTTCAGATCGTCGACCACGAAGCGGTTGTGCACCACTTCATGGCGGACATAGATGGGCGCGCCCAGCGTTTCGATCGCGCGCTTGACGATCTCGATCGCACGATCGACACCGGCACAGAAACCACGCGGGTTGGCGAGCAGCACATCCATCAGTTCAATCTCCCGGCAGCGGCCGGCTTACGGTTTCGGGTTGGCATTATCCGCCTTTTTGGCGGACTTGCCGTCGAACAGGCCAAACAGGGCGATGCCGATGGCACCCACCACAATGGCCGAATCGGCGATGTTGAACGAGGGCCAGGTGTAGCTGCCCACGTACCACTGGATGAAGTCGACCACGTGACCGTGCACCTGGCGGTCGATCACGTTGCCGATGGCGCCGCCGATGATCAGTGCATACGGCACCGCGGCCTTCCAGTTGCCACGGGCGGTGCCGCGCAGCCACCAGGCCATCAGGCCGCTGATGGCGATAGCCAGTGCAGTGAAGAAGTACTTCTGCCAACCACCGGCGTCGCTCAGGAAACTGAATGCCGCGCCGGTGTTATAGGTGCGGTACCAGTTCCAGAAGCCGTCGATGACCACCACCGGCTGGAACTCCGGGAGGCTGGACAGCACCCAGGCCTTGGACCACTGGTCCAGGCCGATGATGGCCACCGACAGCAGCAGCCAGACCAGGGCGTTCGGATGCGGACGGGGCGCGGCCATCAGAACCAGCTCCGCACTTCGCCGGCGCCGGTCACGTTGCTCACGCAGCGGCCGCACAGTTCCGGATGGCCGGCGTTGCTGCCGACGTCGGCGCGGTGGTGCCAGCAGCGCACGCACTTGGCCTTGCTGGTCGGCTGGGCACTGACGAACACCTCGTCGGTGGTCGCCGGGCGCACCTGCACGTCGCCACTGATGAACAGGAAACGCAGTTCATCGGCCAGCGGCTGCCAGCGCGCGGCCTGCTCCTCGCTGGCGGCAATGGTGATCTCCGCTTCCAGTGCGGCACCGATCGCGCCGTTTGCCCGCATCGGCTCGAGCACCTTGGCCACCTGTTCGCGCACGGCCAGCAGCTGGTCGAAGTCGGCGGCGTTGAGCTGGGCATCAGCCGGCAGCGGCGCCAGGCCGTCGTACCAGGTGGTGAACAGCACATGGCCAGCATGCTCGCCCGGCAGGTAGCCCCACAGCTCGTCGGCGGTGAAGGTCAGGATCGGCGCGACCCAGCGGGTGAACGCTTCGGCGATGTGGTACATCGCGCTCTGTGCCGAACGGCGACCGTGCGAATCGGTCGGCATCGTGTACAGGCGATCCTTGGTCACGTCCAGGTACAGCGAGCCCAGGTCCACGCTGCAGAAGTTCAGCAGCAGCTGCACGATCTCGGCCATGTTATAGCCGTCGTAGGCCGCCTTGATCTTCTCCTGCAGCTCCCACGCGCGATGCACGATCCAGCGGTCCAGCGCGACCATCTGCTCGAGCGGCTGCAGGTGCAGCGCCGGGTCGAAGCCGTCCAGGTTGCCGAGCAGGAAGCGTGCGGTGTTGCGCAGGCGGCGGTAGGCATCGGCATTGCGCTTCAGGATCTCCTGCGACAGCGACATCTCGTTGCTGTAGTCGGCCGAGGCGATCCACAGGCGCAGGATGTCCGCGCCCAGCTTGTTCATGATGTCCTGCGGCTCGATGCCGTTGCCCAGCGACTTGGACATCTTGCGGCCGTGCTCATCCACGGTGAAGCCGTGGGTCAGGCACTGCTTGTACGGGGCGCGCTTGTCGATCGCCACGCCGGTAAGCAGCGAGGACTGGAACCAGCCGCGGTGCTGGTCGGAACCTTCCAGGTACAGGTCGGCCGGCTTGCCGAAGCCACACGCGGCGAGCACGCCTTCATGGGTCACACCCGAATCGAACCAGACGTCGAGGATGTCGGTGACCTTCTCGTAGTCGGCGGCTTCAGCGCCCAGCAGTTCGGCGGCATCCAGCGAGTACCACACGTCGATGCCCTCGGCTTCGACGCGGTCGGCGACCTGCTGCATCAGCTCCACCGAACGCGGATGGATCTCGCCGGTCTGCCGGTGGGTGAACAGTGCGATCGGCACGCCCCAGGTGCGCTGGCGCGAGATGGTCCAGTCCGGGCGGCCGTCGACCATGCTCTGGATGCGCGCCTTCCCCCAGGTCGGGAACCAGCCGACGGTGTCGATGGCGGCCAGCGCATCGTTGCGCAGGTTGGCCTTGTCCATCGAGATGAACCACTGCGGGGTGGCGCGGAACACCACCGGCGTCTTGTGGCGCCAGCAGTGCGGGTAGCTGTGGCGGATCGGATGGAACGCCAGCAGCGAACCGTTCTCGCGCAGCACGCCGACGATGGCCTCCTGCGCCTTCCACAGGTGCTGGCCGGCCAGCACCACGTCACCGGCCGGCGGGGTCGATTCCAGGTACACGCCACGACCGTCGATCGGGGTCACCTGGCCAGCGTTGTACTTGTCCAGCAGGCCGTACTTCTGGCTGACCACGAAGTCTTCCTGGCCGTGGCCGGGGGCGGTGTGCACCGCACCGGTACCGTCCTCGTCGGAGACGTGGTCGCCGTTGAGCACCAGGATCTCGCGCTCCGGGTAGAACGGGTGCGCCAGCAGCTGGTTCTCCAGCGCCGCACCGGTGGTTTCACCGTGCAGCACCACGTTTTCGACGCCATAGCGCTGCAGCGCGCGCTCGGCCAGCGCCGCAGCCAGCACCAGCCAACGGCGCTTGCCGTTGTGCGCCGGGCCTTCGGCCAGCACGTAGCGGATCTCCGCGCCCAGCGACACCGCCAGCGAGGCCGGCAGCGTCCACGGGGTGGTGGTCCAGATCGGTACGGCCACTTCCACGTCGGCCGGCACGCTCACGCCGAACGCCTGGCCGATGGCCTGGGCATCGCGCGCGGCGTAGGCCACGTCGATCGCCGGCGATTCCTTTTCCTGGTACTCGATCTCGGCCTCGGCCAGCGCCGAGCCACAGTCGAAGCACCAGTACACCGGCTTGGCGCCGCGCACCAGGTGACCGTTGGCCACGACCTTGGACAGCGCGCGGATCTCGTTGGCTTCGAAGTCGAAGCTCAGGGTCTTGTACGGGTTGTCCCAGTCACCGGTCACGCCCAGCCGCTTGAAGTCCACGCGCTGGATATTGATCTGCTCTTCGGCGAACTCGCGGCACTTCTGGCGGAATTCGACGGCGTCGAGCTTGGTGCCGACCTTGCCCCACTTCTTTTCCACCGCGATCTCGATCGGCAGGCCATGGCAGTCCCAGCCCGGCACATAGGGCGCATCGAAGCCGGCCAGGTAGCGCGACTTGACGATGATGTCCTTCAGGATCTTGTTGACCGCGTGGCCGAGGTGGATGCGGCCGTTGGCGTACGGGGGGCCGTCGTGCAGCACGAACAGCGGGCGGCCGGCGGCGTTGTCGCGCAGCTGCTGGTAGAGCCCCTGCGCTTCCCACCGCGCCAGAATGCCCGGCTCGCGCTTGGGCAGGTCGCCGCGCATCGGGAATTCGGTGGCTGGCAGGTTCAGGGTGGTCTTGTAGTCCTGGCTCACGCAGTGGCTCGCAATCTATGTTCGGAAAGGATGGCGCGCGCCTGTTCGGCGTCGCGGTGCATCTGGTCGGTCAGCGCCGCCAGATCATTGAACTTCTCTTCGTCGCGCAGCTTGGCGACGAATTCCACGTCGATGTGGCGACCGTACAGGTCACCCTGGAAATCGAACAGGTGGGCTTCCAGCAGCGGCTCCACGCCCTCCACCGTCGGCCGCGTGCCGAAGCTGGACACCGATGGCCACGGTTGGTCGAACACACCATGCACCCAGGTCGCGTAGATACCCGACAGCGCCGGCGTCTTCGGGAAACGCAGGTTGGCAGTGGGGAAACCCAGCGTACGGCCAAGCTGTCGACCGCGCACCACCCGGCCGCTGATCGCGTAGGGACGGCCCAGCAGGTCGTTGGCACGGGCGAAGTCGCCCTGCTGCAGCAGCTGGCGGATGCGGGTGCTGGAAATGCGCTCGCCATGCAGATCCACCGCTTCGATCTCGCCCGCGGTGAAGCCCAGTGCAGCGCCCATCTTCTGCAGCAGGGCCAGGTCGCCACGGCGGCGGTTGCCGAAGCAGAACTCCGGGCCGATCCACACTTCGCGTGCGCCCAGGCGGTGGGCCAGCAGCCGGTGGACGAAATCCTCGGCCGGCATCGCTGCCATCGCCGCGTCGAAACGCAACAGTCCGATCGCATCCACACCGAGCTCGCGCAGGATCTCGACCTTGCTGCGCGCCAGGGTCAGCCGCGGTGGCGGCGTGCCCTGGGAAAAGAATTCACGCGGCAGCGGCTCGAATGCCACGGCCACTGCGGCCACGCCCAAGGCGCGCGCGCGGGCAACCGCGTGGCGCACCAGCGCACGATGGCCCAGGTGGAGGCCGTCAAATGCACCGATACAGACCACGCTTCCGTTGGGGAACAGCGCCCCGCCCTCCACGCTTCTGAACAGCCTGCTCATCAACTCTCGTTCCGGCCCGACCGGGGCCGCCGCTTCAATGGTGTAACCCTGAAGTATAGCCGTCACGGCGCACGATCAATGCCCACGCAGGTCGCGCGGGCGGAAGCCCATCGCCACCATGGCAACCGCGTAGGTCGCGCCACCGCCACCGACCAGCAGCGCCAGGGCGCCGATCCGCTCCCACACAGTCATCGCCGAGAAGCCTGGCAGCCAGTGCAGCAGGGCCAGCAGCACCCCGACCATGGCCGCGCAGGCCAGCAGCAGCCGCAGCAGATAGCCAGCCCAGCCCGGCCGGCGGCGGTAGACATCGGTCTTGCCCAGCCAGTACCAGAGCAGGCCCAGGTTCAGGTAACTGGACAGCGCACTGGCAATGCCCAGCGCCAGGTGCAGGCCCGGCTGCTTGCCGATGGCCGCCATCACGCCCTGCGCCTTCAGCTCGTCCGGCACCATCACCTGGTACAACACCGCCAGAAGGGCGAAGTTGAACACCATGTTGGCCACCAGCGCGGCCACACCCGCGCGCACCGGCGTCTTGGTGTCCTGGCGGGCGTAGAAAGCCGGCAGTACCACCTTCAGCAGGGCGAATGCCGGCAGGCCGAAGCTCAGGCCGTACACCGACAACGCGGTCATGCGGGTATCGAAGGCACTGAACTGGCCGTGCTGGAAGATGGTCGCGATCAGCGGCTCGGCCAGCAGCAGCAGGCCCAGCATGGCCGGCACCGAGATCAGCAGGGTCATGCGCAGGCCCCAGTCCAACGAGCGCGAGAAGCCCTCGCGGTCGGTACTGACGTGATGGCGGGCCAGCGCCGGCAGGATCACCGTGCCCAGCGCCACGCCGAACACGCCCAGCGGCAGCTCCAGGAAGCGGTCGGCCAGCGACAGCCAGGACTGCGAGCCATCGGTCAGCTTGGCCGCGATCACCGTGTCCAGCAGCAGGTTGATCTGCGCCACAGAGGAACCGAACAGGGTCGGCACCATCAGCGTCATCACCTTGCGCACGCCCGGATGGCTCCAGCCCCAGCGCGGCAGGGTCAGCAGGTTGATGCCCTTCAGCGAGGGCAGCTGGAACAGCAACTGCAGGATGCCGGCCGCCAGCACCGCCCAGCCCAGCGCCAGGATCTGCTTTTCTGGCGTGCCGCCCAGCCGCGGCGCCAGCCACAGCGCACCGGCGATCATGCACAGGTTGAGAATGACCGGGGTCAGCGCCGGCATCGCGAAGCGCTGGAAGCTGTTCAGCGCACCGCCGGCCAGTGCGGTCAGCGAGACGAACAGCAGGAACGGGAAGGTCAGGCGGAACAGGTCGACCAGCAGGCCCTGCTTGACCGGGTCGGTATCAACGCCACTGGAGAAGACCGAGGCCAGCTGCGGCGCGAAGATCAGCGCCAGTGCGGTGACCAGCATCAGCACCCCGCCCAGGGTGCCGGCGGTGCGCGCCATCAGTTCGCGCAGTTCGGCGTGGCTGCGGGTTTCCTTCACTTCCGTGAACACGGGCACGAAAGCGGTGGCAAACGAGCCCTCGGCGAACAAACGCCGCAGGAAATTGGGTACCCTGAAGGCGACCCAGAAAGCATCAGTGATGGCGTTGGTGCCGAACGTGGTGGTCACCACGAAGTCCCGGACAAGTCCGAGAACGCGCGAGACCATGGTCATGCTGCTGAACGACAGCAGGCCCCGCAACAACTTGGGTGAACTCACTCAGCGTCCCTCTTGACAATCGACTTGACGTGCATTTCTTACGCCATCATACTAGCTAGCTTGCTGTTCCCATAACACCGATTTTTCAGGAAACCACCACCGTGGCCAATATCAAGTCCGCCAAGAAGCGCGCCAAGCAGACCGTCGTGCGCAACGCGCGCAACGTGGCTCAGCGCTCGATGCTGCGCACCGCTGTCAAGAAAGTGATCAAGGCGCTGGACGCCAACGATGCCGCCGGCGCCGAAGCCGCCTTCGCCGTTGCCCAGCCGATCCTGGATCGCTTCAGCGCGCGTGGCCTGATCCACAAGAACAAGGCTGCTCGCCACAAGAGCCGCCTGAACGACCGCATCAAGGCCCTCAAGGCCGCCTGATCCGGCGTTGCCGCCCTGCCCTTCGGGGTTGGGCTGCAGGCAAAAGCCCGGCCCCGGCCGGGTTTTTTGTTGCCTGCGGTCCGGGCGATCCGCGGAGCCGCGCGGCCGGCACTACCAAATGAAAAACCCGGCCGAAGCCGGGTTTTTCGCATGGAACCACAACGGCATTACTGCGCGTTGCGGGCTTCCTGCTCTTCTTCCTTCTGGCGATCGAAGAAGGCCATGATCCGGCTCATGATCGGGAAAGTACCTTCGCGGCCCAGCGCGGAGACCAGGAACCACGGCTCCTTCCAGCCCAGTTCGGCGACGATCTGCTCGGCCGCGGCCTGCGCCTCGTCTTCGAACATCAGGTCAGCCTTGTTCAGCACCAGCCAGCGCGGCTTGTTCAGCAGCTCCGGATCGTGCTTCTCCAGCTCGCGTTCGATCGCACGCACCTGCTCCACCGGCGAAATCCCCTCCACGCCGCCTTCCATCGGCGAGATGTCCACCAGGTGCAGCAGCAGGCGGGTGCGCTGCAGGTGGCGCAGGAACTGCGCACCCAGGCCGGCACCATCCGCCGCGCCTTCGATCAGGCCCGGAATGTCGGCGATCACGAAGCTGCGGTGGTTTTCCACCTTCACCACACCCAGGTTCGGGTACAGCGTGGTGAACGGGTAATCGGCCACCTTCGGCGTTGCAGCCGAAACGGCACGGATCAGGGTGCTCTTGCCGGCATTGGGGAAGCCCAGCAGGCCGACGTCGGCCAGCAGCTTCAGCTCCAGCTTCAGCGTGCGCTCCTCACCCGGCTCGCCCGGCAGCGCCTGGCGCGGCGAGCGATTGGTCGAGCTCTTGAAGTGCATGTTGCCCAGGCCACCGCGGCCGCCCTTGGCCACCAGCAGGCGGTCGCCGTGCCGGGTCAGGTCGCCGATGACTTCATCGGTGGCAACGTTGATGACCACGGTGCCGACCGGCACGGTGATGGTCAGGTCTTCGCCGCCCTTGCCGTAGGCCTGGCGGCCCATGCCGTTCTCGCCACGCTGCGCCTTGAAGATGCGCTCATGGCGGAAGTCGACCAGGGTGTTCAGGTTTTCGTCGGCGCGGATGTAAACGCTGCCGCCCGCACCGCCGTCGCCGCCGTCCGGGCCGCCGAGCGGAATGAACTTCTCGCGACGGAAGCCAATGCAGCCGTTGCCGCCGTTGCCGGCGAACACTTCGATTTCTGCTTCGTCTACCAGTTTCATTGTTTCGATGCCTGCGATGGGCGCGGCCTGCTGGCCGCCACCTTGAATGTCATGCCGGCCGCGGGCCGGTAACCCGGCCCAGCCGGTCTTGCTTCAACTCTAACGAAAAGCCCCGCCGAAGCGGGGCTCTTCATGCAGCACTCCCATGCCGGGGCACGGGTGCCGGCGATGCCTGGATCAGGCGTCGGCCGAGACGATGCTGACGGTGCGGCGCTTCTTGGCGCCCTTGACCGAGAACTCCACCTTGCCGTCCACGAGGGCGAACAGGGTGTGGTCACGGCCCAGGCCAACGCCGGTGCCCGGGTGGAACTGGGTGCCGCGCTGACGCACGATGATGTTGCCGGCTTCGATGGCCTGGCCGCCAAAGATCTTGACGCCCAGGTACTTCGGGTTGGAGTCGCGACCGTTGCGCGAGGAGCCTACGCCCTTTTTATGTGCCATGACTGCTTCTCCTGATACTTAGCCGGCGATGCCGGTGATCTCGATTTCGGTGTAGTACTGACGGTGACCCTGACGCTTCATGTGGTGCTTGCGGCGACGGAACTTGATGATCCGCACCTTGTCAGCACGACCCTGGGACAGGACCTTGGCGGTGACGGCAGCGCCCTTCAGCGCATCGCCCAGCTTCACGCCATCGCTGTCACCCAGCATCAGGATGTTGTCGAACTTGATCTCGCTGCCGACTTCGACTTCGAGCTTTTCAATGCGGAGCTTTTCGCCCTGCGCCACGCGGTATTGCTTACCGCCGGTGACCAGTACTGCGTACATGACCAGGCCTTCCTCTGTAGTTATTGTGGTCTGAACTGCCGCCATCGAGGGCGGACAGGAGCGGGATTGTACGCAGATCAGCGGGCGCGGGTCAAGTCAACCCCTGAACGACCCACGGGCCCGGGCCTGCAGGCCGAGCCATGCACGGCTGAACGGTTCGCGGTCCAGGCCGCTGCACATGGCCCGACCCTACACAAAGCTGTCGGCCGGTCTCACAACGTGAGACGCCGGGGTGGCATTGTCGCCCATTGCCCCCATCTGGTCACCTCGGTAGGCTGACCGATTGCCGTTCCCTGCTGGCCCGGCACCCAGCCAACGCCCCCACAACCGGATCCCCCATGGCGATGGATTTCATCCGCATCCGCGGCGCGCGGACGCACAACCTGAAGAACCTCGACCTCGACCTGCCCCGCGACAAGCTGATCGTGATCACCGGCCTGTCCGGTTCGGGCAAGTCCTCGCTGGCGTTCGACACCATCTATGCAGAAGGCCAGCGCCGCTACGTCGAGTCGCTGTCGGCCTATGCGCGCCAGTTCCTGAGCGTGATGGAAAAGCCGGACCTGGACCACATCGAAGGCCTGTCCCCGGCCATCTCGATCGAGCAGAAGTCGACCTCGCACAACCCGCGTTCGACGGTCGGCACCATCACCGAGATCTACGACTACCTGCGCCTGCTGTACGCACGCGTGGGCACCCCGCGCTGCCCGGACCACGGCTACCCACTGGAGGCGCAGACGGTCAGCCAGATGGTCGACCAGGTGCTGACCCTGGACCCGGAGCAGCGCTACATGCTGCTGGCCCCGGTCATCCGTGACCGCAAGGGCGAACACGCACAGGTCTTCGACCAGCTGCGCGCGCAGGGCTTCGTGCGTGTGCGCGTGGACGGCGAGCTGCACGAAATCGATGCGGTGCCGCCGCTGGCGCTGCGCCAGAAACACACCATCGAGGCGGTGATCGACCGCTTCCGCCCGCGCGAGGACATCAAGCAGCGCCTGGCCGAGAGCTTTGAAACGGCGCTCAAGCTGGGCGATGGCATGGCCTCGGTGCAGAGCCTGGACAGCGCCGATGCTTCGCCCACGCTGTTCTCCTCCAAGTACTCCTGCCCGGTCTGCGACTACTCGCTGCCGGAGCTGGAACCGCGCCTGTTCTCGTTCAATGCACCGATGGGTGCGTGCCCCGGCTGCGATGGCCTGGGCATGGCCGAGTTCTTCGATCCGTCGCGGGTGGTGGTGCATCCGGAGCTGTCGCTGGCCGCCGGTGCGGTGCGAGGCTGGGACCGTCGCAACGCCTACTACTTCCAGCTGATCGCCTCGCTGGCCAAGCACTACAGGTTCGACGTGGACGCTGCGTGGAACTCCCTGTCAGCCAAGGTGCAGCAGGCCGTGCTGTACGGCAGCGGCGATGAAACGATCACCTTCACCTACTTCACCGAAGCCGGCGGCCGCACCCAGCGCAAGCACCGCTTCGAAGGCATCATTCCCAACCTCGAACGCCGCTACAAGGAGACCGAATCGCCGGCGGTACGCGAGGAGCTGTCCAAGTACATCAGCGAACGCCCGTGCCCGGAGTGCAACGGCGCGCGCCTGAACAAGGCGGCACGCAACGTGTTCGTGGCCGACCGCCCACTGCCGGAGCTGGTGGTGTTGCCGATCGACGAGGCGCTGAAGTTCTTCAGCGAGCTGAGCCTGCCGGGCTGGCGTGGCGAGATCGCCGCGAAGATCGTCAAGGAAATCGGTGAGCGCCTCGGCTTCCTGGTCGATGTGGGCCTGGATTACCTGACCCTGGAACGCAAGGCCGACACCCTGTCCGGTGGCGAGGCGCAGCGCATCCGCCTGGCCAGCCAGATCGGCGCCGGCCTGGTGGGCGTGATGTACGTGCTCGACGAACCGTCGATCGGTCTGCACCAGCGCGACAATGAACGCCTGTTGGGCACCCTCACCCGCCTGCGCGACCTGGGCAACACGGTGATCGTGGTCGAGCATGACGAGGACGCGATCCGCCTGGCCGACTACGTGCTGGACATCGGCCCGGGCGCGGGTGTGCATGGCGGCGAGATCGTCGGCCAGGGCACCCTGCAGGACATTCTGGAGGCCCCGCGCTCGCTGACCGGCCAGTACCTGTCCGGCAAGCGCGCGATCGCGATTCCTGCTCGCCGGCACACGCCGAACCCGAAGATGACGCTGCACCTGCGCGGTGCCAGCGGCAACAACCTCAAGGGCGTGGACCTGGCGATTCCGGCGGGCCTGCTGACCTGCGTGACGGGCGTGTCCGGCTCGGGCAAGTCGACCCTGATCAACGATACCCTGTTCTCGCTGGCTGCCAACGAGATCAACGGTGCCTCGCACCCGGTTGCGCCGTACAGGGAGATTGATGGCCTGGATCTGTTCGACAAGGTGGTGGACATCGACCAGTCGCCGATCGGCCGCACCCCGCGATCGAACCCGGCCACCTACACCGGCCTGTTCACGCCGCTGCGCGAGTTGTTCGCACAGGTGCCGGAGGCGCGTGCGCGCGGCTATTCGCCGGGCCGTTTCAGCTTCAACGTGCGCGGCGGCCGCTGCGAGGCCTGCCAGGGCGACGGCCTGATCAAGGTGGAGATGCACTTCCTGCCGGACGTGTACGTGCCCTGCGATGTCTGCCACGGCAAGCGCTACAACCGCGAAACGCTGGAGATCCTTTACAAGGGCTTCAACATCAACGACGTGCTGGAAATGACCGTCGAGGATGCGCTGAAGCTGTTCGAGCCGGTGCCGTCGATCGCGCGCAAGCTGGAAACGCTGGTGGACGTGGGCCTGAGCTACATCAAGCTGGGCCAGAGCGCGACCACGCTGTCCGGTGGTGAAGCCCAGCGCGTGAAGCTGTCCAAGGAACTGTCGCGCCGCGATACCGGCCGCACCCTGTACATCCTCGACGAGCCGACCACCGGCCTGCACTTCCACGACATCGAAGCGCTGCTGGGCGTGCTGCACAAGCTGCGCGACGAAGGCAACACGGTGGTGGTGATCGAGCACAACCTGGACGTGATCAAGACCGCCGACTGGATCGTGGATCTGGGCCCGGAAGGCGGCCATCGCGGTGGCACCATCCTGGTCACCGGCACGCCGGAGGATGTGGCGGCCTGCCCGCAGTCGTACACCGGCCAGTTCCTGGCCCGCATGCTGCCCTCCACCAGCGCGCGCCCGGAGCAACCGGCTGCGGTGGCCAACAAGCCCGACGCCCGTCCGCCACGCAAGCTGAAGCCTGAGAAGCCGGCGAAGAAGGCGGTGGCTGCCAGGAGCACCGGCAAGACCAGCAAGACCGCGACGACCCGCAAGAAGAAGGACGCCTGATGAGCAGCGAACACAAGATCCTGGCCCGCATCCCGATCAGCGTGCGCTGGCGTGACATGGACAGCATGGGCCACGTCAACAATGCCAAGTACATTTCCTACCTGGAGGAAGCGCGCGTGCGCTGGATGCTGGGCGTGGAAGGCGTGTCGATGACCGACCGCATCGCACCGGTGGTGGCCGCGACCAACGTCAACTACCGCCTGCCGATCGTGTGGCCCAACGACATCCTGGTCGAGCTGTTCGTCGAGCGCCTGGGCAACAGCAGCGTGACCATCGGCCACCGCATCGTCGACCAGCAGGACGACTCGAAGCTGTACTCGGATGGCAACGTGGTGGTGGTCTGGATGGATACGCAGACCGGCAGGAGCGCACCGCTGCCGGAGGCGATCCGCAGCGCTTCCACCTGAAGGTAGTGCCGGCCGCTGGCCGGCAACCTCCAGATGCTTCGCGCATGCCGGCCAGCGGCCGGCACTACCGATCCCATTCAAAGGACTGAGATGATCCACCAGACTGAACTGCGCGACCTGCTGCCCGGCATGGTCCCCTTCCCTACCGATGTCTTCCCCGCTGACCAGGCGTGGCTCGCCCAGCATCTGCTGCCGCTGCTGAAGATCGACCTCGGTGTGCTGCGCCCTGAACTGGCCGGCCAGGTGGCAACGATGCTGTGCCCGATCGAGCCGTACGACGGCTGCATCGGCGAGACCACCGAAGAACACCACAACGACTTCACCAGCACCAACTGGATCGCCTTCGAGCTGACCGCCGGCAACCAGATGCGCTTCCTCGGCAACGAGGGCTATTTCATCGGCGATCGGGTGGATGACAAGCACGCGCGGAAACACATCGTGCAGATGCGCGAGAGCTATGCCAAGGCGCGTGACTACCATGCCACGCACGGCCGCCTGGCCTGCTACTCGCGCTATGGCAAGGACGAGCCCAGCGAGCGCGATTACCTGGATACGCTGGGTGGACGGATTTCCTGTGGCAACTGGATCGAAACAGCCGATATTCCGGCCGCCTTCACCCTGGAATTCACCGACGCCGCCAACGACCGGCATGCTCCAGATGATGCCGAACTGGCGATCATCCGCCACGGTGGCCACAAGTTCTTCGCAGTGGCCGAAGTCGCTGGCTACAACTGGTGCGCCACCGGCGCCGACGCGATAGTGATGCTGTATGAGCCGGTGAGCCGCACGGTGCTGTTCTCGTACGACTGGACGTAGCATCCCGCCGGGCATGGCCCGGCGCAACGGGCGACGCGTTACGGCGCAGCCTTGCGCACGGTCAACGTCGCACTCGCTTCGCCGCCGCCTTCCAGCTGCAGCCGCAACGGCAACGCCTGGCCTTCCTTCAACGCGCCCTTGCCCTGCATCAGCATCAGGTGCAGGCCGCCGGGCTTGAGCTCGGCACGCGCGCCCGGCGCCAGCGGCAGGCGTTCGATCGCGCGCATCCGGCTGACGCCATCGACAATCGTGGTCTCGTGCAGTGACACATCATCGAAGCTGCTGCTGGCTGCGCCAGTGATCGCCACCGCCTTGCTGCAGCCGTTGTGGATCACGCCGTAACCAGCGGTCATCGGCATCGCCGGATTCGGTGGCAACCGCGCCCAGCCCTGCTCCACCGTGACGCAGGCCGGTTCGGCCGCTGAAGCCGATGCTGCGGCCGCACACAGAACCCACAGTACGCCAACGAATGGTTTGGTTATCATCGCCCAGGTTCCTTCTTCGCAACGAGACCGCAGCATGACGACGCTCATCGAGGTGATCAACCACGGCCCCATCCGCGAGCTGCGCCTGGCGCGGCCGCCGGTCAATGCACTGGACACCGACCTGTGCCGGCAGTTGATCCACGCCATCGAGCTGGCCATGGCCGAAGACGCGCACGGCATCGTGCTGTCGGGCAGCGAGCGCATCTTCACCGGAGGCATGGACGTGCCGCACCTGCTCTCGCACGGCGATGACAAGCACAGGCTGCTGGACACCTGGAACGCCTTCTTCGGCGCGGTGCGCACGCTGGCCGAGAGCCGTATCCCGGTGGTGGCCGCGATCACCGGCCACGCGCCGGCCGGTGGCTGCGTGCTGGCGCTGTGCTGCGACTACCGGGTGATGGCGCGCAGCGCCGATCCGTCGCGCCCGTATGCCATCGGCCTGAACGAAGTGCAGGTCGGCCTGATCGCGCCGGAGGGCATCCAGCGGCTGCTGCGGCGTGCGGTGGGTGTGCACCGTGCCGGCGTGCTGCTCACCACCGGTTCGCTGGTGCCGGCCGAACAGGCACTGCAGATCGGGCTGGTCGATGAGCTGGCCGAGGGTGACCTGGTGGTGGCACGTGCCGTGGCCTGGCTGCAGAACCTGCTCAAGCAGCCGCGCCAGCCGATGTTGCTGACCCGCGCCATCGCCCGCGCCGACCTGCACGAGGCGCTGCACCCGGACCTGATCCAGCTCGACCGCTTCGTCGAGGCCTGGTTCGCCCCGGATGCACAGAACGCGCTGCAGGCGCTGGTGGCCCGCCTCGGCAAATAACGGTAGTGCCGGCCGCTGGCCGGCAGCCACAGGCAGTCCAAGAGGATCATGAGGTTGCCGGCCAGCGGCCGGCACTACCGAAGATCGGGCAGCCGGCCTGCACCGGTATAATCGGGGCCTCTTCACTGCTGTGGCCGCCCCCTTGAACGACATGCCCGAACCCGTCGTCTCCGAGCTGATCGACCTGCTCACGCTGGAGCGGCTGGAGGACAACCTGTTCCGCGGGCAGAGCCGCGACATCGGCACCAAGTACGTGTTCGGCGGGCAGGTGCTGGGCCAGGCGCTGGCCGCAGCGCAGGCCACGGTCGACAATGGCCGCCACGTGCACTCGCTGCACGCCTATTTCCTGCGCGCTGGCAACATCGACCACCCGATCGTCTACGACGTGGACCGCACCCGCGATGGCGGCAGCTTCTCGGTGCGACGGGTCACCGCGATCCAGCACGGCAAGGTGATCTTCTTCTGCGCGGCCTCTTTCCAGCAGGCCGAGACCGGCGCCGAGCACCAGCACAAGATGCCCGAGGTGCCGCAGCCGGAAGACATCGAACCGAACCGGCCGCTGCCGGCCGAGGTGCTGGAGCGACTGCCGATCAAGGTGCAGCGCTGGCTGTCGCGTGGCGGCCCGTTCGAGTTCCGCCACGTCTACCCGCGCGATGAACTGAACCCGCCCAAGCGCCCGCCCTACCACCAGGTGTGGCTGCGCCTGAGCGAACCGGTCGGCGATGCGCCCGAACTGCACCAGGCGCTGCTGGCCTACGCCTCCGACTTCCACCTGCTGGGCACGGCGACGTTCCCGCACGGCATCAGCTACTACCACCCGCACGTGCAGATGGCCTCGCTCGACCACGCGATCTGGTTCCACCGCCCGTTCCGTGCCGACGACTGGCTGCTGTATTCGCTGGACAGCCCCAGCGCGCAGGATTCGCGCGGCCTGGCCCGCGGCCAGTTCTTCACCCGCAACGGCGTGCTGGTGGCCAGCACCGCGCAGGAAGGCCTGATCCGCGTGGTTCCCGACCAGGCTGCCGCGGCCGCCGTGCCGGCCAAGGAGTAAAACCCATGCGCCAGATCTTCAGCAGCCAGCGCGTGGAAACCGTCGAAGGCGTGGCCGAGCTCCTGCGCGGGCATGGCATCGAGGTCAAGGTGACCAACGGGCGCTCCTACAAGACCCGTCGCCGCGGCCAGTTCAGCTATACCGACCTGGGCAACGCCAACGCCTATCCGGCGGTATGGATCGTGCGTGCCGACGACCAGCCGCGCGCGCGCGAAATCCTGCGCGAGGCGCGCCTGCTCGACACTACCCGCCGCGACCACCCCACCGCCGAATTCGCCTTCCGCGACACGGCGGAACCGGGCAGCGGCGGCCGCAGCTGGGCCTGGCGCATCCGCATCGCCCTGCTGGTGGTGATTGCTGGCGTGGCGTTGGTCATCGGCCTGCGCCATCGTGGTGCCCCGGCACCGGTCGCGCCGGCCCCTGCCCCGCAGGCCCAGCCGCAGCAGGCACAGCCGGCACCGCAGGCCGCGCCGGCAGAGGAAGAAGTGCGGGTCCGCATCCAGCCCTCCAAGTAAGAGGCGGTAGCGCCGGGCCATGCCCGGCGAGCGCAGCGGCCTGTCAGCAGGGCCGCGACTTCACCGCAACCCGTCAGGATTGGCCCCCCCTTGTTGTTCAAGGGGGCGCGCCAACGGCGCGGGGATGAGGTGGAATGCGCGGACCGAAGATGCATCAGCATCTGCGGTCACACTTCGCGCGCGGCTCCGTCATGGGACACAATCCCAGCAGGAGAGCTGCCGCCATGACGACGTTCGCCGCATCGATCGACCAGACCCTGGAACGCGAACTGCCCGCCGCCGCAAGCGGTTGCCAGCACGCCTACGGGCGCATCGTGCTGGCCTGCCAGAACACGGTCACCGCCATCGCGCTGGCCATCACCCGCGACCGCCAAGCCAGCGAGGACATCGCCCAGGAGGCCTTCGTCAAGGGCTGGCAGCAGCTGCACCAGCTGCGCAGTTCGACCAGCTTCCTGCCGTGGCTGCGGCAGATCACCCGCAACCTGGCCCGCGACTGGCTGCGCGCCCAGCGCGGGCGCCCGCTGACTGGCGAGGCGGCCGAGGTGGCGATGGGCATGGCCGCCGACCCCGCCCCGGGTGCTGCCGACCGCCTGCAGCGGGTGGAAGAGGAGATCGCCGCCGAGGAGATCATCTCTGCCCTGCCCGCAGACAGCCGCGAAGTGCTGCTGCTGTACTACCGCGAGGGCCAGCGCTCGCAACAGGTGGCCGACCTGCTCGGGCTCAGCGACGCTGCGGTGCGCAAGCGCCTGTCGCGCGCCCGCGCGCTGGTGCGCGACGGCCTGCTGCAGCGCTTCGGTGAGTTCGCGCGTAGCAGCGCACCCAGTGCCGCGTTCGCTACGGCGGTGGTTTCGATGGTACTGGTGGCCGCGCCCGGCACCGCCAGTGCCGCAATCCTGCTCGGCACCGGTGTCGGCATCGGTGGCAGCAAGCTCAGCCTCGGTGGCGCCAGTGCCGCCGGCGGTACCGCGATGGGCTCGCTGACCGCCGCACTGGGGCAACTGCACATGATGCCGGCTGAAAGCTGGGGAGCGGTCATCGGTGGCGTGGTCGGCGGCACGGTCGGCAGCTACTTCGGTGGACGCTTCCTGATGTCGTACACCCGCAGCGAGGCCGAGCGCGCCGACGTCCGTCGTTTCCTCTATCTCAACATCGGCACCTGCATGCTCTGGTGCCTGACGATCCTGATGGCAGTGCTGCTGCAGGCGCCGCTCTGGGCCGTCCTGCTGGTGCAGGTCGCGGGCCTGGCCGTAGTCAACTACCAGTGCCTGGTACCGCTGCAGCGGCTGATGGCGCCGATGATCGCGCGTGACTCGCTGCAGCGCGGGCTCACCGGAACCAACTGGAAGTACGAGGCCATGTACGGCCGCACCGGCATCATCGCCATGAACCTGATGGTCATCGCGCTTGTGCTGTATTCGCTGGTGCGGAGCGGCCGGCTGTAACGGACAACGCCGGCGATGCGCCGGCGTTGTCGTCAATCACAGCATTGAAACTCAGCGCTGCGGCTTCGGCGCGCTGCCATCACGCGGGCCACCGTGGCGCGGGCCGCCGTGCATCGGACCCTTGGCCGCGTCGAACTCGGCCTTGCTCAGCTGGCCGTCCTTGTTGGTGTCGGCGGCGGCAAACCAGGCATCACGATGCTGCTTCATGCGCAGCTCGCGGTCGGCCTTGTCCAGGTAGCCATCCTTGTTCAGATCAAGCTGATCAAAACGCGCGGCCAGGCGCGGATCGGCCTTGGCTTCCTCGCGGCTGAGGCGGCCGTCCTTGTTGACGTCCAGCGTGGCCCAGCGCTCACCGCCATGGCCGCGGCGGCCATGCTGCCAGCGCGGCAGTTCGTCGCGCGAGAGCTTGCCGTCCTTGTTCTTGTCCAGCTCGTCGAATTTCGCAGCCAGGTGCGGGTTGGCGGCCGCCTCGCTGCGGTCGATCACGCCGTCACCGTTGGTGTCCAGCTTGGCCGGGCGCGGTGCCGGCGTGGCCGGGGTGTCGGCGGCCAGCGCGATTCCGGAAGCAGAGGTGCCCAGCAGCAGGGCCAGCAGCAGGGGGGTACGGATCATGAGGTCACTCCTGGGGATGGGAACAGCGTCGGGGTGATCACTTCACCCTCGAAGGACAACAACGCTCGGACGCGACATCGGTTGACGCCGCTGCCGGTTCCGTTCATCCGGCGGACAGTCGCCGCCACTGCGACGGGCTGGGGCTATGCTGTGTCCATGGCGATCCATGGCGACAGAGACGACGAACTGCGACTTTTCCAGACCGGCGAGCACCCTTGCGGGTACTGGTCGGACCGGGTGGCACGCGACCTGGTGCTGGACCCGAACGACCGCCGCCTCGGCGCCCTCTATCCGCTGGCACTGAGCTGGGGCTTCCGCCGCAGCGGCGACCTGGTCTACCGGCCGCACTGCGCGCACTGCCAGGCCTGCGTGGCAGTGCGCATCCCCGTGGCCCGCTTCGCCCCGGACCGCAGCCAGCGCCGTTGTGCCGCCCGCAATGACGACCTGGAGGTGCGGATCACCGCCGCCACCGCCCGTGACGACCTGTTCGCGCTGTACCACCGTTATCTCACCCACCGCCACGCCAACGGCGGCATGGACGACCATGGCCCGCACGAGTTCGAGCAGTTCCTGATCGGCAGCTGGTCGCACACCCGCTTCATGGAGATGCGCCTGCCCGGCCACGACGGCCAGCCCAGCCAGCTGCTGGGGGTGGCAGTGACCGACGTCACCGAGCACGGCCTGTCGGCGGTCTACACCTTCTTCGACCCGGACCACGCCGCGCGCGGGCTGGGCACCTTCGCGATCCTGCAGCAGATCGAATGGGCGCGCCGCGAGGGCCTGCCGCACGTGTATCTGGGCTACTGGATCCGCGGCCACCAGAAGATGGACTACAAGCGTCGCTTCCATCCGCTGGAAGCCTACGATGGCCGCCGCTGGCACGATTTCGACAACGATCTGGACGGGCGCTGACAAACCGCTGACACCGGGCCGGGTGCACAATACGGCCCATGAACATGACCCGCCGCCATCCCCTGATCCTCGCCCTGGCCCTGCTCTGCGGCGCCACCGCCCCTGCCTTCGCCACGTCCCCTGCGATGACCGAAAAGCCGTCCGCTGCGCTGCGCCTGGCGACCTACAACACGTCGCTGTACTCCGATGACGCCGGTGGCCTCATCAAGGAACTGGAAGGCGACAGCGAGCACGCACGCAAGATCGCCGCGGTGCTGCAGCAGGTGCGCCCGGATCTGGTGCTGCTGAACGAATTCGATTTCGACGACGCCCATCGCGCCGCCGACCTGTTCCAGAAGCGCTATCTGGAAGTCGCCCAGCCCGGTGGCGGCAAGCCGCTGCATTTCGCCTATCGCTACCTGGCCCCGGTCAACACCGGCGTGCCCAGCGGCCTGGACCTGGACAACAACGGCGTGGTCGGCGGCGAAGGCCGCAGCCGTGGCAATGACGCGTGGGGCTACGGCCTGCACCCCGGCCAGTACGGCATGCTGGTGCTGTCGCGCTACCCGATCGACGAAGCCAAGGTGCGCAGCTTCCAGCTGCTGAAGTGGAGCGCGATGCCCGGCGCGATCCGTCCGGTCGATCCGCGCACCGGCAAGAGCTTCTACAACGACCACGTGTGGTCGCAGCTGCGCCTGTCCTCGAAGTCGCATTGGGACGTGCCGGTGAAGACCCCGGGCGGCGTGGTGCACGCGCTGGTCTCGCACCCGACCCCGCCGGTGTTCGACGGCCCGGAAAAGCGCAACGCCGCGCGCAACCACGACGAACTGCGCCTGTGGCAGGAATACCTGTCCAAGGGCGACAAGTCGTGGCTGTGCGACGACAAGGGCCAGTGCGGCGGCCTGGCCCAGGACGCGCGCTTCGTGATCCTTGGCGACCTCAACAATGACCCGGCCGATGGCGATGGCCGCCATGAAGCAATCGTCGAGCTGATCGAGAACGCCCGCGTGCTGCGCTACCCCACCCCGCGCAGCGTCGGCGGCGAGCAGACCAGCCTGGCCTATGCGGCCAAGGGCATCGAGCGCAAGGGCGCACCGTTCCACGCCACCGGCGACTTCGGTCCGAAGTCCGGCACGATGCGCCTGGACTACGTGCTGCCCTCGACCGGTTTCGAGTACGTGGGCAGCGGCATCTTCTGGCCGGCCAATGAGAGCCCGGAAGCGAAGATCGCCGACGGCAGCGACCACCACCTGGTGTGGGTGGACGTGAAGCAGTAACCGGAATGGCCGATTGCTGAAGATGTTGTAGAGCCGAGCCCATGCTCGGCTACTGCAACCAACCAAGCTTAGTAGCTCTGCCAGTCAATCTGAGCGTCAGCCCCGAGATACCGGTCCTGCCAAGCCTGCTCCCGGCCCAGGGAATCGATGAACTCATCCTCGGAAAGCTGCTCATATCCGAGCTCGATTTCCATCTTGTTCTCTGGATCCAGATGAAACGTCAAACTCGTCCAGAGTGCATGGTGCCATTGCGCAAAGAGCTGATGCATCTCCAGAAGCGCTGCTTCCGCATCATCTGGAATTTCTAGATAGCCGTATGAGCCTGACGGCTTGCGGTAGAACGCCCAACCCGACCAGACATTCTTGATGATCTCGAAGTTCAGCCAGATCCCGCATTGGTCGGTAGGCACGGCATCAATCAGTGATTGGCCAATTCGGTGATACAAGGCAGATAGCGCTGATGTAAGCCGCTCGTCCAAGCCTTCTCCTGAGATGTCTTTGGCATTCATCCGTCAGAAGATAAAACACGCAGGATTTTGAAGCTCAACCAGATGTCGCTTTCAGCTCGCAATTGCGGCCTAGCGCTCTACGTCTTTGCAGCAAACCCTCTAACGGCAGCATCTGGCACTCAATAGCCCCAGCAGGCCGTCGCGCATGACTGAAGATGTGAATCCATTGTCGGGCTGAAAGCGTCACATGGAAAAGCAGCCGAGCGTGGGCTCGGCTCTACAGAAGACTCACACAGTTCATGGCAAGCCGGCGGGTGCGGCCTGGCGCTACCGCACAGAAATCTGTACCGACCAACGGTCGGTACCTACCGGGATGCGGCCGCCGGGCATGGCCCGGCGCTATCGGTTTACGGGCGCAGTTCGACGCCGATGGCGTCGGCGGCGTCACGCGCGATGGCGCGTGCTTCGTCGATGGTTTCCGCGCGCGCCAGGGTCACGCCCACGCGGCGATGACCGTGCACGCTCGGCTTGCCGAACAGGCGCACGGCGGTGTCAGGCACCTGCAATGCAGCGGCGACGTTGTTGAAGTACGGCACGCCCTCGCCGTGTGCCAACAGCGCGCACGACGCCGACGGGCCGCTCTGGCGGATCACCGGGATCGGCAGGCCGAGGATGGCGCGCGCATGCAGCGCGAACTCGCTCAGCTCCTGCGATACCAGCGTCACCAGGCCGGTGTCGTGCGGGCGCGGCGACACTTCGCTGAACCACACCTCATCACCCTTCACGAACAGCTCGACACCGAACAGGCCCCAGCCGCCGAGGTCGTCGGTGATCGCACGCGAGATCTCTTCGGCACGCGCCAGCGCCGCGCTCGACATCGGCTGCGGCTGCCAGCTTTCGCGGTAGTCCCCGTCCTTCTGCAGATGGCCGATCGGCGCGCAGAACGAGGTGCCACCGGCATGGCGCACGGTCAGCAGGGTGATCTCGTAATCGAAGTCGATGAAACCCTCGACGATGCAGCGGCCGGCGCCGGCGCGGCCACCGGTCTGTGCGTACTCCCACGCCGGGGCGATGTCCGCTTCGCTGCGCAGGGTGCTCTGGCCCTTGCCCGAGGACGACATGACCGGCTTGACCACGCACGGCAGGCCGATGGCGGCCACGGCAGCACGGTACTCGGCCTCGGTATCGACGAAGCGGTACGGCGAGGTCGGCAGGCCCAGGGTTTCGGCGGCGAGGCGGCGAATGCCTTCGCGGTCCATGGTCAGGCGTGCAGCACGCGCGGTCGGGATCACCCGCAGGCCCCGCTCCTGTTCCAGCTGGACCAGGGTCTCGGTGTGGATGGCCTCGATCTCCGGCACCACCAGGTGCGGCTGCTCCTCGGCGATCAGAGCGCGCAGCGCCATCGCGTCGAGCATGTCGATCACGTGCGAGCGGTGCGCGACCTGCATGGCCGGCGCATCGGCGTAGCGATCGGCGGCGATCACCTCCACGCCCAGCCGCTGCAGCTCGATGGCCACCTCCTTGCCGAGTTCGCCCGAGCCCAGCAGCAGCACGCGGGTGGCGGAGGGGGACAACGGAGTTCCAAGCTTGGCCATGGCGGTTCCAGCAGCAATGTGAAGGCGGATGGGCATTCTAGCTGGCCGCGCCCTCTGGCCATGCCATCCGACGAACGGTAGCCTGGAAGTGATATCACTTTGATATCTTCTGTTCGAACCCTCAAGGACGTACCGCCATGAAAGAGAAGTCGCTGTCTTCGCTCAACGGCCTCGGCACGCTGGCCGTCGCCCTGCTCGTCGCCCTCGCTGGCGCCGCCCTGTTCGTACTGGGTGTGGCCGCCAAGGCCAGCGTCGGCTCGCCCAACCTGCTGCTGATGCTGCTGGGGGCGTTGCTGGTAGTCCTGGGCGTGTTCACGCTGGCCGGCCTGTACACCATCCAGCCCAACCAGGCGGCGGTGCTGAGCCTGTTCGGCAAGTACGTGGGCACGGTGAAGGACAACGGCCTGCGCTGGAACAACCCTTTCTATGCCAAGCGCCGGGTCAGCCAGCGCGTGCGCAACTTCGAGAGCGGCAAGCTGAAGGTCAACGAGCTGGACGGCAGCCCGATCGAGATCGCCGCGGTGATTGTCTGGCAGGTGGTCGATGCCTCCGAGGCCGTCTACAACGTGGACGACTACGAGAGCTTCGTGCACATCCAGTCCGAATCGGCACTGCGGGCGATGGCCACCAGCTATCCCTACGACCAGCACGAGGATGGACAGCTGGCCCTGCGTAGCCACGCCAGCGAGATCTCCCAGCACCTGAAGAACGAGCTGGCCGAGCGCCTGGCCGATGCCGGTGTACAGGTGATCGACGCGCGCATCAGCCACCTGGCCTACGCCGCCGAAATCGCCCAGGCGATGCTGCAACGCCAGCAGGCCAACGCGGTGATCGCCGCGCGCACGCGTATTGTTGCTGGTGCGGTGGGCATGGTCGAGATGGCCTTGGCCGAACTGCAGAAGAACGGCGTGGTGCAGCTGGACGAGGAACGCAAGGCGCACATGGTCAGCAACCTGCTCACCGTGCTGTGCTCGGACCGCGGCACCCAGCCGATCGTCAATGCCGGCTCGCTGTATTGAGCCACACTCGCAACGGGGTGCCCCACCGCCCCGCCAGGAGCCCCCATGAGTGAGAAGAAAGCCTACCCGCTGCGCATCAATGCCGACGTCCTGGCTGCTGCGCAGCGCTGGGCTGATGACGAACTGCGCAGCCTCAACGCGCAGATCGAATACGTGCTGCGCGACGCCCTGCGCAAGGCGGGACGTCTGCCGGAACCCGCGCCATCGTCGGAGGACAAGGAATGAGCAAGCGTTGGAGCTACCAGACCATCGAGGTCAAGACGTCCATGATGGGCCTGCTCAAGGCCGAGGACATCCAGGCCGAACTCAGCCGCCAGGGCCAACTGGGCTGGGAACTGGTCAACATCATCATCCCGGCGCCGATGCGCCCGGCGATGCTGGTGTTCAAGAAGGAGGCCTGACGCATGGGCGGCAGCGACCCGAAGACGTTTGAAGTGGCCGAGAGCTCGCCGTTGCGCGTGCTCTGGATCGTGCTTCCGCTGCTGGCTGCCTTCGTGGCGTGCGTGTACGCACAGCTGTACAAGGCGCCGGCCAGTGCCCCTTGGATCGAAGTAGCGCTGTCGCCGCCCTGGTTCCGGATGGGTGGCAGTGCCGCCTGGAGTCTGCTGGTGATCGCGGTACTCGGCATCGGGTTGGGCGCAGCATTCTTCCGTCGCCGGGTGGAACTGGACGACAACGTGCTGGATGTGCGCTCGACGATGTACCGCCGCCGCGTCCCGGTGGCGCAGCTGCGGCTGGACCAGGCCGAGGTGGTCGACCTGCAGCGTGACCGCCGCTATGGCATCCGTGTCAAAACCAATGGCTATTCAGTGCCAGGCTTCTATTCCGGCCACTTCCGCCTGCACGGGGGCGGCAAGGGCTTCGCTCTGGTCACCGATCGTGCGCGTGTCCTCGCCCTGCCGGTCAGTGACGGCAGCACGCTGCTGCTCAGCGTGGACCGGCCGCAGGCGCTGCTCGATGCGCTGCACAAAGTGGCCGCGTCGGCGCCACGGCAGTAAGCTGCTGCGATGCAACGACGCGCCCCCCTGCTGATCAACACCGAGGCCATCGAGCTGTGGCCCGCGCACCTGCTGCGTGCACGCAGCAACCTGGATGCACGCCTGCTGTCGCAGGCACACTGGGTGCTGCGGCGCAAGCGCGATGGCCGCTACCTCGCGGCGGTACTGGCGCGCGGGGTTCATGCCATGGTGCCGCGCCTGGCACGCGAGCCAGGGGTGGAGGACGCATTGGCGCTGCTGGATGCAGCAGCGGCGCGTCCGTTCGGCGCCGTGCTGGAGGATCAGTGGTTGCCACTGGCAGGCCTGCAGCAGCGCCTGCAGCAGCTTGGCCTGGATGCACAGCGCTATGCCGGCGACAGCGGGCTGCCGCTCGAACCCGAACCCTGCCTGCTGCACTTCGCCGGCCGCGACCGCTTCGCCCGCCCGTTGTGGCTGCACTGTGCCGCCGCGCAGGGCTGGCGGCGGATGCGACTGCACGCGGCACAGGATGGAATTGCGCTGGACGCCATCTCCGGCTTCCGCAGCCATGCCTACCAGTTGGGCATCTTCGAGCGGAAGCTGGCGCGCGGCTTGAGCGTGGCAGAGATCCTGAAGGTCAATGCCGCCCCGGGTTTCAGCGAACACCACAGCGGCTACGCGCTGGACATCGGCACACCTGGCGATGCGCCGGCCGAAGAATCGTTCGAAGCCACCGACGCGTTCGCCTGGCTGCAGGTGCATGCCGGCGGGCATGGCTTCCATCTGAGTTACCCACGCGACAACCCGCACGGCATCGTCTACGAACCCTGGCACTGGTGCTGGAGACCGGCCAACGGCTGAGCCCCTCGTGGCGAAAGCCTGGAGCGGTCAGCGCATGGCCGCGGGATGGAACAAGACAGCAAAGACAAAAGCCGGTCGCTTCGCTCGAAGCCGAGCATGGCTCGGCTCTACAGAAGCTGACGGCGCAGCGGTGTCGTGCTTGGCCGATCTCCGCTGCCGTCACCGCCTCAACGCATTGATCGCCAGCAACACCCATCCGGCCATCATGCTGGTGCCACCGATCGGTGCCATCCGCGTCGGCCACTGCCACAGCGCACCACCCACCAGGCTGCCGGAAAACAACAGCACACCCAGCAGCAGCACGTACAGCGCAAGGTGCGCGATCGCTCCCTGCGCGCGCGGCCCCAGCGCCACCAGCACCGCACCGTGCGCGAACGCATACAGCGCCGCCATGTTCAGATGCTGCTGCGCCAGCGGATCAGCCGCGCCATGCGATGCATAGGCGGACAGGCCGATCGAGGCGGCGGCCAGCAGTGCCCCCAGGCAGGCCAGCAGCGAAGGCTTACGTGCGCGACGTTCGAGATTGAACATGTGGGCTCCTTGCGCAGCGCCCTTGCCGGGCGCCAGATGAAAAAAAAACGCGCCGCAATGAGCGGCGCGTTTTCGTGTCCAGCACTACATGGGTCAGCCGAAGCTTACTTGACGGCCCAGTAGATGTCGTAGGTACCTTCCGGGGTGAACGACTTGTCGATGCCGTCCTTCCAGGTTTCGTACGGACGGTCGATCACTTCGTTGCCGGAGGTCACCGCCCAGGCACGCAGGCCGTTGCGGGCCACGTCAAGACCCGCCATGTGGCCGGTGTAGGCCGCATGCGCCGAACGGTGCGGAGCCACATGCACGTACTTGACCGGCGCGCCGCCGTCGATCTTGACGGTCAGCTCTTCAGCGGTGGCACCTTCAGCACCCTTCTTCTTCACCGGCTGGGCGATGTCGAAGGCGTACTTCTCCTGGCCGAAGTCGGTGGTGATGATGCGGAACGGACCGGCGGCTTCAAGGCCATTGGCCTCCATCACGCGCTTGATCCACTCCTGGTTGTCCTTGATGGACTTGGTGATCGTGTCCTGACCGCGGTCCACGTTACCGGCGTTGACGACCAGCAGGTCCTCAGCCGGCACATCGACGATGCCCAGATCGGTCAGCGGGGCTTCCGGCGTGCGGTAGTCGACGTTCGGGACGGTGGCCAGCATGTTGGCCATGCGCGACAGGCCCATCTTGATGTCGTCGCCGATCTGGCGGCTGACATACAAGCCGGCATAACGGCCGAACAGGTCGAAGCCGTACTTCACCGAGTAGTCCTGGGTGATCTTGACGTTACGGCCACCCTTGCCGGTCGGCTCCAGGGTGAAGGTGGTGATCTTGTCGTGACCCTTGGTGGCGTCATCGATGGCGATCGCAACACGCTTGTTCTCTTCGGCTTCGGTGATCTTCCAGGAACCGGTGCCCAGGTCCTTGGAGGTGAAGTCGAGGGTGGCACCGACGCCGGAGGCCGGGCCGGACAGCTTCAGTTCAACGGCGGGATCGCGCAGTACCAGCGGGTTCCAGTCCTTGAAGCGGCGCAGGCTGCTGACCGTGTCGTACACGATCGTCATCTTGCGGTTGGTCTCGATGCTTTCGGTGATGTGACGCTCGCCCGGCAGACATACGCCAATGATGACGAACAGGCCAGCCACGATCCCCAAGGCGATCAGGAACTCGATAATACGGGTCATTCAGAGAGTCTCCGGGGCCGATCCCACGGCCGGGTTGATTGAAGCGAAGCGCCAATCCTAGCAGGCTTCGCGGGCATTGTTTATCGGGATTGGCGCACCGGTTTCCGTGCCGGCTGCGTATTTGTATGGACAAAGAAATCGAAGGGTACCGCATACCGACGCCCCTGAAGTAGGGGGCAACCCCGCCGGAGGGCCATGAATGGACCTCAAGTCATTGTCCTGAAAAGAATTTCCTCACACCAGCTGCAGCTCGAACGCCTTCAATACGGCGCGGGTACGGTCGCGCACGCCCAGCTTGGAAAGGATGTTGGACACGTGGTTCTTGATGGTGCCTTCGGCCACCCCCAGCGAATTGGCAATTTCCTTGTTGGAGAAGCCGCTGGCCATGAGGCGCAGGATCTCGGTCTCGCGGTCGGTCAACGGGTCCGGACGGTCCAGGCTGACAAACTCGTTGCGCATGTGCTCCAGGCCGGACAGCAGCCGCTGGGTCACGGCCGGCTGCACCAGCGAACCGCCGTCGGCCACGGTGCGGATGGCACCGACCAGCTGTGCCAAGGTCACGTCCTTGAGCAGGTAACCCTTGGCGCCGGCCTTAAGCCCGGCCAGCACCAGCTGGTCATCGTCGAAAGTGGTGAGGATGATGGTCGGCGGCAGCAGGTCCTGACGCGACAGGACCTGCAGCGCCTCCAGCCCGGACATCACCGGCATGCGCATGTCCATCAGCACCACGTCCGGTCGCACCTGCGGTATCAGCTCCACCGCCTGGCGGCCGTCGCCGGCCTCGGCCACCACCTCGATGCCGTCGTCGAGCGCCAGCAGGGAGCGGATTCCCTGCCGCACCAGGGTTTGGTCGTCGACCAGGCAGACGCGAATCATCAACGCACTCCTTCAGGAACCTTGGTAAGGGCGGCCACCAGCACCGTTGCCGGTACCGTCGCCCGCAGCCGGAAGCCTTCACCGGGCCGGGTCTCGACCTGCAGCTGGCCACCACATTGTTGCAGTCGCTCGCGCATGCCGCGCAAGCCATTGCCCACATTGACCGTATCCGCGCCGACGCCGTCGTCGCGGGCCTGCACCACCACCTGGTCGGGGGCTTCACGGTACACCTTGATCCACAGGTGGCGGGCACCGGCATGGCGCACCGCGTTGGTGATGATCTCCTGGGTACACCGCAGCAGCACGTGGGCCCGCTGCGGGTCCTCCACGTTCAGTGGATCCTCGATGTCCAGCTGGATGTCCAGCGAGGGCACGTTCTCGGTCAGCGGGCGCAGCGCCGCGGCCAGATCGATGGCACCGGTCTCGCGCAGCTGGCTGACCACCTCGCGCACGTTGCCCAGCAGCAGCTTGGCCAGGGCATGCGAGCGCTTCACATGGTCCAGCGCCTGGCCTTCGGCCAGGTGGCCTGCCACTTCCAGGTTCAGGGTCAGCGCGGTCAGCTGATGCCCCAGAAGGTCATGCAGCTCCCGCGAAATACGGGTGCGCTCGTTGACGCGGGCGCTCTCGGCGAGGAGGGCACGGGTGGCGCGCAGCTCTGAATTGAGCCTGCGCTGTTCGTCGCGGGCCTCGGTCTGCTGTCTCGCAACAAGGCTGGTCACGAAGATGAACATGGAAAAGCCGCCGTACAGCAACGACTGCATCACCGCTTCGAACAGCGGGAAGCGCAGCAGCAGGTAATAGACCGGCGCCACCGCCAGCTGGCTGACCAGCAGCCACAGCACGCACAGGCGTACCGAAAGCATCCACGGAATGACGCCGGCAGCCACCATCATCAGGATGCTGCCAAGGCCCGAGCCGCTGAGGAAACTGACGCCCAGCGCCGAGACCGTCAGCAGCAGCAGCAGGCCGCGGTCCAGCCAGCTGGTGTGGCTGCCGCTGTCGCTGCGTAGCAGGCGGGTCAGCCAATAGTACGCCGCGCCGAAGGACAGGTAGGCGACAAACAGCAGGATCGCCCAGCCGCCCATATCGCTGCGGCTGTGCAGGTTCTCGAACTGCGAATACGCCAATGGCAGGCCGACCATGACCCAGGTGAACAGGCCGGCCAGACGGAGAACGCGGGTATGGCTGAGGACTCCCAACATGCCAGCACTCTACGGGCCCGGCCTGCGTCGCGCACTCCCACGGAAGTCATGCATCCGCGCCCCCCTGTTCATGCCGCAGCCCACCCCGGGCATGCAATAATCGTGCGCAGGGTCCCCTGACGGACCAACCGCGTTACCCCACGGAGTCACAATGTCGATTGTCATCCGCGACGTGCGCGAGCACGAGCTCGATTCCGTCCTGGCTTTGAACAACAACGCTGGCCTGGCCATCCTTCCCCTGGATGCGGCCCGCCTGCGCCTGTTCTATGAAACCGCTGAGTATTTCCGCGTCGCCGAGCGCGACGGTAACCTTGCCGGCTTCCTGATCGGCTTCGGCAGCGACAGCCAGCACGACAGCAGCAACTTTGCCTGGTTCAAGCAGCAGCTGGACGCCCCGTTCTTCTATATCGACCGCATCGTGGTTGCCAGCCGCCGCCGTGGTGGTGGCGTCGGTCGCGCGTTCTATGCCGATGCGCAGAGCTTCGCCGAGCTGCGCTACCCGCAGATGACCTGCGAGGTCTTCCTCGACCATGGCGCCGATGCCGCCCTGCTCTTCCACGGCAGCTTCGGCTTCCGCGAGCTGGGCCAGAACACCATGCCGCAGGTCGATGTGCGCGCCAGCATGCTGGCCAAGGAACTGTGCAGCTACCCGTGGGTGAAGGAGACCTACGGCGGCAAGCTGCCGGATGTGGCATGGACACGTGCCCGGCAGCTGCCGGCGCAGGCACAGCGGCCGACGGGGACCTGAGCGTGGCGGTGAATTTCGATTACGAACAGGCCGGTGAACTGAAGATCGGCCAGGTGGGCATCGCCAACCTGCGCATCCGTACGCTTGACGTCGAACGCCTCGTGCAGGAAATGCGCGAACGCGTTACCCGGGCGCCGAAGCTGTTCGGCCGCGCCGCGGTGATCCTCGACTTCGGCGGCCTGAGCCAGGTACCGGACGTGGCTACGGCGCAAGCGCTGGTCGATGGCCTGCGCAGCGCCGGCGTGCTGCCGGTGGCACTGGCCTATGGCACCAGCGCGGTCGACCTGCTCTCGCAGCAGCTCGGGCTGCCGCTGCTGGCCAAGTTCCGCGCCCAGTACGAGCGAGCCGAGGCCGAGCCGCCCCCGCCTCCGCCCGCTCCGGAACCGCGCCGCGCAGCGCGCGCCGAACCGAAGCCGGCGCCGGCCGCGCCGACAGCCAGGGTTGCCGGCGCTGCGGCACCGCAGCCGGGCCGCATGCAGCTGGGCAACGTGCGTTCGGGCCAGCAGCTGTACGCTGAAAACTGCGACCTCACCGTGATGGCCACCGTCGGCGCCGGCGCCGAAGTCATCGCCGACGGCAGCATCCATATCTACGGCACCCTGCGCGGCCGCGCGCTGGCAGGGGCCCAGGGCAACACCGCGGCACGCATTTTCTGCCGTGATTTCCATGCGGAACTGGTGGCCATTGCAGGCCACTACAAGGTACTGGACGATGTCCCGGACAACCTGCGCGGCAAGGCCGTGCAGGTATGGCTGGAACAGGACCAGGTCAAGATCGCTGCGCTGGACTGACGCAGCTCCAAACTAATGCAGAACCAGGAGAAGTCCTTTGGCTGAAATCATCGTAGTCACCTCCGGCAAGGGCGGCGTGGGCAAGACCACTTCCAGCGCGAGCCTGGCCTGTGGCCTGGCGAGGCGCGGCAAGAAGGTGGCGGTGATCGACTTCGACGTCGGCCTGCGCAACCTCGACCTGATCATGGGCTGCGAACGCCGCGTGGTGTACGACTTCGTCAACGTCGTGCACGGCGAAGCCACCCTCAAACAGGCCCTGATCAAGGACAAGCGCTTCGACAACCTGTACGTGCTGGCCGCCTCGCAGACCCGCGACAAGGACGCACTGACCCAGGAAGGCGTGGGCAAGGTTCTGAAGGACCTGGCCGCCGACGGCTTCGACTACATCATCTGCGACTCGCCGGCGGGTATCGAAAAGGGTGCCTTCCTGGCGATGTACTTCGCCGACCGCGCCGTGGTGGTGGTGAACCCGGAAGTGTCCTCCGTGCGCGACTCCGACCGCATCATCGGGCTGCTGGATTCGAAGACCCACAAGGCCGAATCCGGGCAGAACGTGCCCGCGTTCCTGCTGCTGACCCGCTATACCCCGCTGCGCGTGGAAACCGGCGAGATGCTCAGCATTGCCGACGTCGAGGAAGTGCTGGGGCTGAAGGCGATCGGCGTGATCCCCGAGTCGGGTGACGTGCTCAATGCCTCCAACAAGGGCGAGCCGGTCATCCTGGATGTCGAATCCGCAGCCGGCCAGGCCTATGAGGACGCTGTCGCGCGCATCCTTGGCGAGGAGCGGCCGATGCGCTTCACCACCGTGGAGAAGAAGGGCTTCTTCAGCAAGCTGTTCGGAGGGTAAGCATGGGCCTGTTCGATTTCCTCAAAGCGAAGAAGACCACCGCCGAAACCGCAAAGAACCGCCTGCAGATCATCATCGCGCAGGAACGCAGCCACCGCGGTGGCCCGGACTACCTGCCCCTGCTGCAGCGCGAGTTGCTGGAAGTGATCAAGAAGTACGTGAACATCGACGTCGATGCGGTGAAGGTCGACCTGGTGAAGGATGGCCAGCACGACGTGCTGGACATCTCCGTGGCGCTGCCTGAAGGCCCGGACAAACCCTGATCCCCCGCCCCGCCCGTGCCTGCATGGGCGGGGCTGCGTGACCTGCATGACCGATACGACAACCACCGTGGGCATCACCTGCGTGGGCGACATCGCCTTCGCCGACGCGCAGCGCCTGCTCGCCGCGCATGGCCTGCGGCTGCACCACGTGGCGCCCGGCGAACCGATTCCCGGCAGTTACTGGGGCGAGCCAGAGGCCGGCATCATCGCCAGCAACGTGTACGTGCGCGACGACACGCCCGTGCATTCGATGCTGCACGAAGCCTGCCACCTGATCGTGCTGCCGCCGGAGCGGCGTGCGCAGGTGCATACCGACGCCACCGACTCGGTGGCCGAGGAAGATGCCACCTGCTACCTGCAGATCGTGCTGGCCGGGCAGCTGCCGGGTGTTGGCAGCGCGCGGTTGATGGCCGACATGGACGCCTGGGGGTACACGTATCGGCTGGGGTCTACACAGGCATGGTTCGAACAGGACGCCGAAGACGCGAAGGCGTGGTTGATCGAACGCGGGTTGCCGGTGGCGTAACGCTCGGTAGTGCCGGCCGCTGGCCGGCAACCAGGTGATGCTTCACGGGTTCATGAGGTTGCCGGCCAGCGGCCGGCACCACCCCATCAGCCCTGCCCGGCCAGCGCGCGCAGGGTAATACCGACGATGTAGGCCAGGTAGGTGCCGGTGGCATAGCCCATCGTGCCCAGCAGCACGCCCACCGGCGCCAGCGCCGGATGGAACGCGGCGGCCACCACCGGCGCCGAGGCCGGGCCACCGATGTTCGACTGCGAACCGATGGCGAAATAGAAGAACGGCACCTTCAGCAGCTTGCCCAGGCACCACAGCAGCACGATGTGCACGGCGATCCAGATCAGGCCGAGCAGGAACAGCCACGGGCGGTCCAGCAACGCCAGCAGATCCATCTGCATGCCGATGCAGGCGATCAGGAAGTACAGCAGCAACGAACCCAGACGCGAGGCACCCGCGCCTTCCAGGTTGCGTGCGCGGGTGAAACTCAGGCTCAGGCCCAGGGTGGTCGACAGCACCACCACCCACACGAACGGTGCGTCCAGGCTGAACTGCGCGGCCCAGCTGACATTTGCCTTGAACCACGCCGCCAAGGGCGCACCGATCGCGTGTGCCAGTCCGACGCCACCGAAGGCCACGGCCACGATCAGCATCAGATCGGTGAGGCTGGGAATGCGCTCATGCTCGGCCTGGAAGCGCGCGATGCGCTCCTTCAGTTCATCGATGGCCGAGGTATCGGCGCCACTGCGTGCATCGATCTTCGCCGCACGACCGGCGAGGAAGATCAGCGCCGCCATCCACACATAGCCGACACCCACGTCGACCACGGCGAACTGGCCGAAGGTGGTCGCGTTGACGTCGAACACTTCGCGCATCGCCAGCATGTTGGCGCCACCACCGATCCAGCTGCCGGCCAACGCAGCCATGCCGGCCCAGGTGTCACCGGCCACGGTTTCCGGATGCACGGCGCGCATCAGCAGGAAGGCCACGACCGCCCCGAGCATGATGCTGGCCGATGCCCCCAGGTACATCAGCACCAGCTTCGGGCCCAGCCGCAGGATGCCCTTGATGTCCACCGCCAGGGTCAGCAGGATCAGCGCCGCCGGCAGCAGGATGTCGCGTGCGATCGGGTTGTAGAGCCGGGTGTTCTGCCCGTCGATCAGGCCGACGGTGTTGTAGATGCCGGGAATCAGGTAGCACAGCAGCAGCGCCGGCACGAAGGTGTAGAAGCGTTTCCACAGGCCCTGCTCGCGCGAGGCGGTCCAGAAAACGGCGCCGAGCGTGGCGGCGATCAAACCGAAGACGACGATGTCGTTCTGGATCAGGGCAGTCGAAGGCATGTAGGCGCTCTGGTAGAGCCGGCCGCTGGCCGGCTGCTGTTGGCGGCAGATAAGGTGTGCCGACCAACGGTCGGCACCCACCGGTAAAGCAGATGGTGAAACAGAAGCGCCGCCCCGGAGGGCGGCGCCGCAACCATCAGTTGCCGATGTGCTGCTTCAGCCAGGCATTGACGGTGTCATGCCACAGGATGCTGTTGTTCGGCTTGAGCACCCAGTGGTTTTCATCCGGGAAGTACAGGAACTTCGATTCGATGCCCTGGCGCTGGGCGGCGGTGAACGCGGCCAGGCCCTGCTCGACCGGGATGCGGAAGTCCTGCTGGCCGTGGATGACCAGGATCGGCTTCTTCCAGTCCGCCACGTGGTTGACCGGATTGAACTTCTCGTAGTTCGCGGCCTTCTGGTACGGCGTGCCGCCCTGCTCCCACTCGGTGAACCACAGTTCTTCGGTGGCGTAGCCCATCATGCGCTGGTCGAACACGCCGTCGTGGTTGACCAGGCACTTGAACGGGCTGTTCCAGTTGCCGGCGATCCAGTTGACCATGAAGCCGCCGTAGCTGGCGCCCAGCGCACAGGCCTTGTCACCGTTGAGGAAGGAATACTTCTTCAGCGCCGCATCCCAGCCCTTCTGCAGGTCTTCCAGCGGGCGGTCGCCCCAGTGCTGGCTGATCGCATCGGTGAACGCCTGGCCGTAGCCGGTGGAGCCGTGGAAGTCGATCATCACCACCGCGTAGCCCTGGCCCGCATAGGTCTGCGGATTCCAGCGGTAGCTCCAGCCATTGCCGAAGCTGCCCTGCGGGCCGCCATGGATCAGGAACGCCACCGGGTAGGACTTGCCTTCCTGATAGTTGTGCGGCTTGACCACGTAGCCATGCACGGTGTCGTTGTTCCAGCCCTTGAACTCGAACTGTTCGTAGTCGCCGAAGGACACGTCCTTGAGTACGTCGCCAGCAGCCGGGGTCAGCGCGCGCAGTTCGCCGATCGGCTGGCCTGCGGCCGGCAGCAGTCCGACCAGCACCTGGTCGTTGCTCTTCAGGCTGTTGCGGGTGATCGCCACGCTGTTGCCGGCCACATCGACCGAGGTCACGCTGCCGTCGCCAACCAGCTTGGTGGCCTTGCCGCTGGCCACGTCGATCTGGAACAGCGGATGCTCGCCGAGGTCGTCGGCGGTGGTGTAGATGCTGGCGCCGTCGGCGGACAGGGTGATGCCGCCCGCCGAACGGTCCCACTGCGGCGCGATCTCGCGGGTCTTGCCGCTGGCCAGGTCCATCGCCATCAGGCCGAAGCGGTCGGCCTCGAAGCCCGGGCGCTTCATCGCACGATAGAACAGCGTCTTGCCGTCGGCGCTGAACACCGGGCCGGCATCCCAGGCCGGGTTGGAGGCGGTCAGGTTGACCGGCGCCTGCTTGCCCGCGGCGTCGAAGCGGTACAGATCGAAGTTGGTCGACCACGGTTCCTGCTTGCCGGCCACACGGATGCTGGCCACTACGCTGGCGCCATCCGGCGACCACGCGAAGTCATCATTGCCGCCGAACGGCTTGGACGGCGCATCACCATCGATGGTCGCGCTCAGTGCCGAGGCGCCCTTGACTGCACCGGCCTTGGCCGCAGGCAGCGGAGCGACGAACAGGGTGTTGCGGCGGCCGTCGTTCCAGGTGTCCCAGTGGCGCACGAACAGCGAATCCCATACCTGGCCGCTGGCCTTGGCGTCCTTCTTTTCCTTCAGCTTCTTCTCGGTGCAGGCCAGGTCCGAGGCGCAGGCCTGGAACACGCCGGCGCTGAACAACAGGCGGTCGTCCTGCGGCGACACGTGGTAGCTGTCCACGTCGACCGGGAAGTCGGTCAGCTGGCGCGGAGTACCGCCGTTGATAGGCTGCGCGTACAGCTGCTGGCTGCCGTTTTTGGCGCTCAGGAAATACACCGTCTGGCCATCGGCCGACAGCGAGGCGGAATTGACGTTCCAGCCGGCCGGGGTGATCTGCTTCGGCGGCGCTGCGTCGCGGGTGCGCAGGTTGCGCGCGAACAGCGCGGTGGAGGCCTTCAGGTTGGCGTCCACGCTGCGCTTGGCGAACACCACGGTGCCACCGTCTGCGGTCAGCACCGGCGCGGAAACGCGGTCCATCGCCACCATGTCGCGGACTTCCAGGCCACGGGCAGCGGCAACACTGGGCAGGGCGGCCAGCAGGCTCAGTGGCAGCAGGGCATGACGCAGTTTCATCGGGGTCTCCGCAGGACGGCAAAAAACCGATGGTAGGCCCGCATGGCCGGGGCTGCCAAGGCCATCGGTCATGGCTGCAGGCGGGCAATCGCCATAAACAGCAAACCCCGCCGAAGCGGGGTTTGCGGTACTGCCGGCCGCTGGCCGGCAACCAGGGGTATCACGGGATCCGGGATTGCCGGCCAGCGGTCGGCACTACCCGTCCCTTACGCCTTGGCGTACTTGCCGGTGCGGTAGATCAGCCAGCCGACCAGGAACAGCACGGCCAGGCCGATCCACTGTGCGCCCGGCAGGTGGAACGGCACTGCCAGCACATCGGCGCGGCTGCTGACCACGATCGGAATCGCGATGGCGATGCCCATCAGTGCCTCACCGGTGATCAGGCCGGCGGCAAACAGCACGCCCGGCTTGTGCACGCGGTCGCGGCCTTCTTCGTCATCGGCGCGCACCCTGTGGAAGCGCTCGACCAGATGGGCGATCAGGCCGCCGAGGAAGATCGGCACCATCAGTTCCAGCGGCAGGTAGATGCCGATGGCGGCGGCCAGCACCGGCACGCGGAAGCGCGCGTTGCGGGACTTCAGCCAGCTGTCGAAGGCGATGATGGCAGCGCCGACCACAGCACCGATGCCGATGAAGGTCCACGGCAGTTCACCACCGAACAGGCCCTTGGCCACCGAGGCCATCAGGTTGGCCTGCGGCGCAGCCAGCGCGTTCGGGTGCAGCTCGGACTTCACGCCGATGCCGTAGGCAGTGGCCAGCAGGTTCAGTACCGGGGCCATGATCAGCGCGCACGAGAACGCACCGATGCCCAGCATCAGCTGCTGCTTCCACGGGGTGGCACCGACGATGTAACCGGCCTTGAGGTCCTGCAGGTTGTCACCACCGACCGCAGCGGCACAGCACACAACCGCACCGATCATGATCGCGGCCACCGCGCCCAGCGGCGCCCCGCCGGCACCGACCGGCTTGAGGCCGTCAGCGCCCAGCAGCACGACCAGCACGGCCGACGCGAACAGGATGGTGGAGATGGTGATGCCCGAGACCGGGTTGTTGGACGAACCGATCAGGCCGGCCAGGTAGGCGGAGACCGAGACGAACAGGAAGCCGGCGACGATCATGATGAGGGTCATCGGGATCGACACGTGCCACTGGCCGACGATGGCCTGGTACAGGGCCAGCAGCGGCAGCACGAACGCCACCAGGGCAACCAGCATCCACTTCATCGGCAGGTCGCGCTCGGTATGCGCCAGCACCGGGCCACCGCTCTTGCGGGCGGCGGCAAAGCCGCTCTTGACGCCGTTGAGCAGCGACTTGCGCAGCGAGATCAGGGTCCAGATGCCACCGATCAGCATCGCGCCGACACCCAGGTAGCGCATCTTCGCGCCCCAGATGGCGAACGCCGCCTCGGTGGACGAAGCCGCGGCAACCGACGCGGCCAGCGCCGGATCGGTGTTCATGAAGAACGCCTGATAGATCGGGATGGCGATGTGCCAGGTCAGGATCGAACCGGACACCACCACGATGCCGACGTTGAGGCCGACGATGTAGCCCACGCCCAGCAACGCCGGTGACAGGTTGGTACCGATGAAGGCGGTGACCTTGGAGCTGCCGACATAGGCCGAGGTGGCCCAGGCATCTGGAATCAGGCGCATCCCGCTTTCCGCGGCCAGCTTGACGAAGGCGCCGATCACCGCCGACAGGCCGAGGATCTTCAGGCCCGGGCCCGGGTTCTCGCCGGCCTTGAGCACTTCGGCCGCCGCCTTGCCTTCCGGGAACGGCAGCGGATCTTCGACGATCATCGAACGGCGCAGCGGCACCGAGAACAGCACGCCCAGCAGGCCGCCGAGGCCGGCGATGCCCAGCACCCACCAGTACTTGAAGTCCGGCCAGTAGCCCATGATCACCAGCGCGGGGATGGTGAAGATCACGCCGGCGGCGATCGACGAACCGGCCGAAGCGCCGGTCTGCACGATGTTGTTTTCAAGGATGGAGCCACCGCCCAGCAGGCGCAGCACGCCCATGGAAATCACCGCGGCGGGAATGGCGGTGGCGATGGTCAGGCCTGCGAACAGGCCGAGGTAGGCGTTTGCGGCCGACAGCACCACCGCCAGCACGATGGCCAGGGCCACTGCGCGGAAGGTGAGCTGCTTGGGCGCAGCGTCGTGGTTCATGGAAGCCCCTGCTGGCAAAAAATCCCTGCCACGCTAGCGTTCAGGGGGCGGCAAGTCCAGTGCGGTTGGTACCGGCTGGCAAGCCCTCGCCCAGCGCTGCGCCCTAGCAGGCCCCTGGCCCCTTCAGATGTGTCGTGTTTGACCAAGTTGTGCACAGGGCACCGGTGCGTCGGAGCGGGGGGGCCCTTGACCCCAATCCCCCGACGCCCCCGGCCCATCGGGCGATGCGCGCCAGGCGAGGGGGTTTGCGATTCAGCACCTGCTTGAGTCGATTCCCGGAATCCAACACCGTGCACTGCCACCAACACAACGTCGGCAAGGAGACCGCATGGCAGACGCACCATTGATCACGATGATGCGTGCCCTCCTCGTTGCAGCGGGCGCGATGCTGTGCCTGCTGCTGGGTATAGGCAACGTCAACGCCTACAGCGGGTTCGGCACCGCGGTGATCGAGGATCGGGAAGGAATACCTTGTTTCGGCCTGCCGCCGCGGGCACTGGAATGGGTCCGATCGCCCCGTATCCTGCAAGCGGTGATCGTGTATCACCACGACACGGTGAAGGCATGGTCGTTCATGTACGACCTGACTCCCGTAGAGCCTTTGGCACCGGGCCAGTGCATCGTCTACGGCGATCTGCCAGCCTCGGCCACGCTGCGCACTTCTCCACAGCCATTGATTCCTGCAACCTTGTACGAGGTCTACCTCAACGCTCCCACCAATGGCCCAATCAGGGGCTACACGGCGAAGTTCTGCCTGAAAGCTGCGCCTGACGGATCGACTCGGGTGATCCCCATCAGGTACGACAAGCGGACGGGTTGGAGCGCAGCTGTCTGCCAACCCTGAAGGGCTACGCAGCAGAACGTTATGTTATATCCTGTCACGCCGGTCGAACATCCCACGTGGCCTCTTCCCCCTCCCTCCGCCTTGCCTCCATCGACCAGCTGCGCGGCACCGTGATGCTGTTGATGTTGCTCGACCACGTGCGCGAGACCTTCTTCCTGCAGCACCAGGTAAGCGACCCGATGGACGCGGCGACGGTCTCCCCTGCGCTGTTCACCTGCCGTCTGCTGGCGCACCTGTGTGCGCCCGTGTTCGTCCTGTTGACCGGCCTGTCGGCCTGGCTGTACGGCCAGCGCCAGGCGGATCCGCGCCGGGCCACCGCAGCCTTCCTGCTCAAGCGCGGGCTGTTCCTGGTCGTGCTGGAACTGACCCTGGTGAACTTCGCCTGGACCTTCCAGCTGCCGCCGGACACGCTGTACCTGCAGGTGATCTGGGCCATCGGGCTGAGCATGATCGCGCTGGCCGGGCTGCTTTGGCTGCCACGCCCGGCCCTGCTGGTGCTGGCAATCGCGGTGGTGGCCGGGCACAACCTGTTCGACGGCTTACGGGTGCAAGGCAATGGCCTGCTGGCGGTGCTGTGGAAAGTGCTGCACCAGCGCGACTGGATCGAGGCCGGTGCGCTGCGCCTGCGCACGTCCTATCCGCTGCTGCCGTGGATCGGGGTGATCGCACTGGGCTACCTGATGGGGCCGTGGTTCGGTCGCGAGCGCGCGCCAGAGCAGCGCCAGCGCTGGCTGCTGTGGGCAGGCATCGGCGCGCTGGCCCTGTTCGCACTGCTGCGGTTCGCCAACCAGTACGGGGATGCACCGTGGCAGTACCAGACCACCACGCTGCGCACCTGGCTGAGCATCCTCAACATCACCAAGTACCCGCCGTCATTGCAGTTCCTGCTGCTGACCCTGGGCGTGGGGCTGCTGTTGCTGCGCCTGTACGAATGGCCGCCCCTGGCGCTTGCGCTGCGCCCGCTGGCCGATATCGGCGCCGCGCCGATGTTCTTCTACCTGCTGCACCTGTATGTGCTGAAGGGGCTGTACCTGGCCGCGCTGGCGATCTGGGGACCGACGCACGGTGACCTGTACGCACTGGATTCGGTGACCGGCCTGCTGCTGGTGGCCTGTGCGCTGGCGGTGGTGCTGTACCCGCCGACGCGGGCCTTCGCGCGGTTCAAAGCGCGAAGGCGCGATCTGCCGTGGTTGCGATACCTGTGATCGCCCTGACCAGTCCGGCAATCCACGCATGGCGTGGATCCACTGAAAGCGGATCGGGCCACAGGCCTATAATTCCGCGATGAATTCCACCGCTATCGCTTCCGACGATTTCCTGGGCCACCCCAAGGGCGTCTACGTCTGCTTCTTCACTGAAATGTGGGAGCGCTTCTCCTTCTACGGCATGAAGGCGCTGCTGCTGCTGTACCTGACCAAATACCACCTGTTCGGCGACAAGGCCGGCCTGGACCTGCTCGGCGCCTATGGCGGCCTGGTGTACTGCATCCCGGTGTTCGGCGGCATGCTGGCCGACCGCTGGCTGGGCATGCGCCGGGCGGTGCTGTTCGGCGGCATCCTGCTGGTGCTCGGCCACCTCGGCATGGCCTTCGAGGGCCATGCAGCCTACCGGGTGAACGGCGAAGTGGTGCGCGACACCTCGGCACTGGCGGTGACCTACCTGTCGCTGGCGCTGATCATCATGGGCGTCGGCTTCCTCAAGCCGAACATCTCCACCATCGTCGGCAAGCTGTACGCCAAGGACGATCCGCGCCGCGATTCGGGCTTCTCGCTGTTCTACGCCGGCATCAACCTCGGTGCGCTGTTCTCATCGCTGGTGTGCGGCTTCCTTGGTGAGGCCTACGGCTGGAAGTATGGATTCGGTGCGGCCGGCGTCGGCATGCTGGCCGGCCTGGCAATGTTCCTGTGGGGCCAGAAATACCTGCAGGGCCACGCCGAACCGCCGCAGCCGGCAGCGCTGAAACAGAAGGTGCTGGGCCTGCCGCGCGAATGGCTGATCTACCTGTGCGCGGTGCTCGGTGTGCTGCCGGTCGCCTGGCTGATGTGGGCCGCCGGCAATGGTGCGTTCGCGCTGGGCGGTGAAATCAGCCTGGCGCTGATGCTGATGCTGGTGGTGCTGGGCGGCGTGCTGGTCTGGTTCGCCTGGTTCACCGGCACGAAATGCACGCCGCTGCAGCGTCAGCAGATGATCGCGCTGATGGTGCTGATCTTCATGGCGCTGGTGTTCTTCACGATGTACGAGCAGTCCTACGGCTCGTGGGTGACCTTCACCGACCGCCTGCTGACCAAGGACATCGTGCCCTCGCTGGTGATCACCGGCGGCACGCCGCTGCCGTGGTCGATTCTCTCGCTGCTGCTGGCACCGCTCGGCTTCGTGGTCAGCGCGCGCCTGTCGGAACGGCGCCCGGGCTCGGCTGCGCCGCGCACGTTCTTCGCCGCCATCGTCGTGCTGATGCTGGTGCTGCTGGTGCGCGACTGCCTGGTGATCCCGCAGACCGCAGGCTCGCTGACCTACCTGGGTGGCCTGTTCCTGGTGCTGCTGGCACCGGCCTTCGCCGCACTGTGGACGTGGATGGACCGCCGCGGCTGGGAACCGGGCAAGCCGGTCAAATCGGCCTGGGGTCTGGTGATCGGCGCGCTGTCGTTCGTGCCGCTGGCACTGGCCGCACAGCAGGTCGGCGCTACCGGCGAGATGGCCAGTGTGTGGTGGCTGGTGCTGGCCTACTTCCTGCTGGCCAGTGGCGAGATGTGCCTGTCGCCGGTCGGCCTGTCGGCGGTCACCCAGTTGGCCGTGCCGCGGGTGATGAGCCTGATGATGGGCACCTGGTTCCTCGCCACCGCCTTCTCGGAGACGCTGGCCGCGCTGTTCGGCAAGCTGGCCGCGATCGAGGTGCCGGAAGGCGAATCGCTGGACATGGTGGCCGCCGCCGGCGCCTATGCGCACCTGTTCTGGCTGCTGATGTGGATCGGCTTGGGCTGTGCGCTGGCCGCCTTCATTGCCGCGCCGCTGCTGAAGAAGATGATGCACGGGGTCAAGTAAGCCCGGTGCAGGCGAAATCCGGGGCGGCGGATCGATCATCCGCCGCTCCCGGCGTGCTCAGGGCGCGCTGCTCTTTTCCGCAGGCGCGGCCTGCGCGGCCACCTGTCCCCCCAGGCTGCGCGAGAGGAAGGCCAGCAACCTGCGGTAGTACGTGCGTTGGTTGGCAGGCGAATAGAAGCCATGCCCTTCGTTCCTGACGTACAGGGTTTCCACCGGCGAACCCGCCTTCTTCAATGCCGCTTCCATGCGTTCGCTGTGCACGATCGGCGCACGCTGGTCCTGGCCACCTGCGGCCAGGAATACCGGCACCCGTACCTGCGCAGCCAGATTCACCGGGGAACGCTCTGCCAGATCCTTGGGCGATCCCAGCCAGTTGCGCAGGTAGGCCAGGCCTGACTCATCACTCTGGATATCTCCGCGGGCGTACATCAACGGCAGATCGTAGATGCCGACGTAGCCGGCCGCGCACTGGTAGAGGCCTGGTTCGCGCACTGCCCCCATCATCGCCGCATAGGCACCGTAACTGGCCCCGTAGATGCAGATGCGGTTCTTGTCAGCCACGCCCTGGTCGATCGCCCACCGCGTGGCATCGGTGACGTCATCCTGCATCGACAGCCCCCATTGCTTGCGCGCAGCCTGCATGTGGGCCCGGCCATAGCCGGAAGATCCGCGGAAATTCACCTGCAACACCGCATAGCCTGCCGCCGCCAGCATCTGTGCCTCGGTGTCGTAGGTGCCGTCGTCGGCAACGCCGATCGGGCCCCCGTGCGGCACCACTACCATCGGCAGCGCACCGGCCTCGTGGCCATGCGGGACGGTAAGGAAACCATGCAGCGGACGCCCGTCACGCGCCTTCAGGCTGATCGGACGCACCTGCGCGGCCAGCGCAGGGTCGATCCAGTCGCTGCGGCTGATCAGGTGCCGAGCACTCTTGGCCACCGTGTCATAGAGATAGAAATCGCCTGGGTTGCTGCCTGACCAGGTTTCCACCAGCACCGTCCTGCCATCGCGCGTGCTGGAGGTGATGTAGACCGCTCCGCCCAGGCCCGCTTCGAGGCTGCGGTAAAGGCGGGCTTCGTCCGAGGCATCATCGAAGAATGCCGTTCGCGGTGCACTGCCAAGGAACAGCGCCCCGACCGGTACGCGGCTGCCGGGGCGCCGGATGATGCGCGCAGGGTCGGCCGTCCCATCGCGCAGCACGGTGCGTCGCTCATTGCTGTGCGGATCCCAGCTCACAATGGCGTCAGGCCCGTCTGCCTGCTCGACCTGCAGGTACGCCAGGCGACCATCGGCCGAAAAGCCGAGCGGCAGCTCGATGCGCTTGCTCAGGGATTCATCGTTGAGCAGGAGCCAGTCGCTGTTGCTGCCCGTGCGGTAATAGAGCTTCTGCGTGCCGTCGGTAACGACAGCGCGCGCGAACCGCACTTCGCCCTGCTCATCGGTCGTGAAGTCCGCATCGGGAATGGGAGCCCGTGCCACCGCATTGCGGCGACCGGTGATCACGTCCATGCGCTCGACCTGTGCATGCGAACTGCCGACCAGCGGGATTACCGTCACCAGTGCGTTGCGGTCGTCGTCCTTGAGTTCATCACTGAGGTACGCGGCCACCAGGCCCGCCGGCTTGACCTTGATGTTGGTACCCAGGCTCTGGTCGGCAACCCGGTAACCCACCAGCAGCTCGCCGCCCTTGCCATTGGCATTGATGCCGAACAATTCGCCAGTCGGCGTCGGCCGCTCCAGCACCCCGAACTTCTGTGCCATGCCGACCAGAAGCCGCTCGTTGCTGACCCAGTCGAAGGTGTGGGCGTGATCGTTGCGGGGCGGGCGGAAGCTGCCCACCATCTTCATGTCGGCAATGCGGTAGATCGCCAATGCGGTCCCGGCCTCCAGCGGAACCGTCGCGGCGATGTACTCGCCCCCCGGTGAAATCTTGATGTCGGTAAACGACTCCTGCCGCAGATAGCGATCCAGGTCCAGCGTCGCCGCCGATGCTCCGCCCACAACCGCTCCCAGCAGTACAGCAAGCACAATCCTGCGCATCCTTCCCCCATGGAAAACCGGACACCCTGTCCGGATGCACGATTCTAGGCACGTGACCGTTTGCCGCGCCACATCGGCAGAAAAAACGACGGCACCGTTGCCGGTGCCGTCGTTACCACTACCTTGGAGAGAGAGTCAGGACGTGGGTTCGGGGGGCATGCGCCGGGTCAGTGGACCCCGCGCACCGCCAACGTTAGGGCCAGGATGCTGAGGATCACGGCAATGGTGCCGTCAAGCACACGCCAGGTGCTGGGCTTGGTGAACAGCGGCGCCAGCAGGCGTGCGCCCAGTCCCTGCGCGGTCAGCCAAAGGCAGCTGGCGGTCACCACGCCGGCGGCGAAGGCCATGCGGGCGTTGCCGAAGTTCTCGGCGATCGAGCCGATCACCATCATGTCCAGCCAGAAGTGCGGGTTGATCAGCGAAAAGCCGACTGCGGCCATCAGCACCGCGCGGCGGTTGCCGTCATCGCTGTCAGCCTCGCCCATGCCGCCGCCACCGGCGATCGCACGGCGTGCCGACTTCATCGCGTACCAGGCCAGGAATGCCACGCCGGTCCACAGCACGGCGCTGGTCAGCCACGGCAGCGCCGAGGTGAGCGTGCGCAGGCCGGCAACGCTGGCGAAAATGAAGATCGCATCGATGGCCGCACAGGTGGCAACCACCGGCACGATGTGCTTGCGCAGGATGCCCTGGCGCAGAATGAAGGCGCTCTGGGCGCCGACCACGGCGAACAGGCCGATGCCGGTAGCTGCACCAGAGAACCAGGCACCGAGGCCGGTGCTGGCGGAGATGACCGAGAACATGGGATTCACTGCCTTAACTTGCTTGGGGGGACGGTGCCTCGCGAAGGCGGACAGCACCGGAACGGGCGCCATTGTCGCGCCGCAACATGAAAAAGACGAGCTAAACTTCCTAAACCAACATTAGCGGAGCTTAATTCGATGCGTATCGATCATGCCCAGCTGCGCGCCCTGGCCGCGGTGATCCGCGAAGGCAGCTTCGACCGCGCCGCACAGTCGCTGAATGTCACGCCCTCGGCCATCTCGCAGCGGGTCAAGGCACTGGAGGACCGGATCGGCCGCCTGCTGGTCAAGCGCGGCACGCCTGCCACCGCCACCGCCGAGGGGCAGCTGCTCGTTCAGCTGGCCGAGCAGACCGCCCTGCTCGAACACGATGCGCTGCACCGGATGGGCCTGGCCGATGAGGATCTGCCCCAGGCCAGCATCCCGGTGGCGGTGAACCACGACAGCCTGGAAACCTGGTTTCCGCAGGCCGCCTACCAGTTCGCGCAGACCACCGGCACCACCCTGGACCTGCGTGTGGAAGACCAGGACCACACCGTGGAGCTGCTGCGCCAGGGCACGGTGCTGGGCGCAGTGACCACGCTGGACGAGCCGGTGCAGGGCTGCCAGATCCATGCGCTGGGCAGCATCCGCTACGCAGCGACGTGCACCCCCGAATTTCGCGAACGCCACTTCGCCAAGGGCGTGACCGCGCAGGCGCTGGCACAGGCACCGGTGCTGGTATTCAACCGCAAGGACGACATGCAGTCGCGCTTCGCCCGGCGCATGGCCGGCGACGACCTGCCCAGCACTGCACCGACCTGGTGGATTCCGTCCACGCGCGCCTTCGTGCAGGCCAACCTCGGCGGACTGGGCTGGACCATGAACCCGCTGCCACTGGTCAAGCGGCACCTGGACGCCGGCCGCCTGGTCTACGTGCGCCAGCGCGCGTGGGAAGACGTGCCGCTGTACTGGCAGCACTGGAAGGGCGACGTGCAGACCATGGCCCTGCTCACCGGCGCGGTACTGGATGCCTCCTCGGCGCTGATCCGGCGCAAGCGCTGAAAAGAGGACGGAGGGGATTAAGTCGTTCAAGACCCAAACGACATATCGGGCAAAGACGACTTAATCCCCTCCGTCCCTTTTTTCTCCGCTCTTCTGTGCGTGACCGGGGTCCGTTCCGGGGCGCCCGGTTGTGCCAGCATCGCAGCACCCGACACGGAGCGCCGCGATGCAGACCGATCCGCTGTTCCTGCACATCCGGGTGGTGATGGGCATCATCCTCGGCCTGTCGATCACCACCGTGCTCAAGGGCCTGGCGCAGATCATCGAGCATCCGCAGCGCCGCGGCTGCTCGGCCCTGCACCTGGGCTGGGTGGCGTGGACGCTGATATCGCTGGTGACCTTCTGGTGGTGGGAGTTCCGCCTTATCGAGGTGCACCGCTGGACGTTTGAAACCTACCTGTTCGTGATCGTGTACTGCGCGACCTGGTTCCTGCTGTGCGCGTTGCTGTTTCCCGACGACCTGCGTGAATACGGCAACTACGGGAACTATCTCATGCAGCGCCGGCGCTGGATCTTCAGCGTAATTGCCGCACTGACCCTGCTCGACCTGGTCGATACCGCCATCAAGGGCAGCAGCCGCTGGAAACTGCTGGGAACCGCATACCCGTTGCATGCCGCGCTGATGCTGGCGGTGGCGGTGCTCGGCTGGCGGCTGCGCAGCCAACGCACACAGCTGCGCCTGGTGCTGGCAACGCTGGCTTACCAGATCGGCTACTTCGCCGTGGAGTACTTCACCGTCGGCAGTGACTGACCGGGGTGCAAGCACCTGCTGAAAGCCTTTCACTGCCACGCCGCCGGGCGACATCGGCAGCAGCGGCACCGATCCCCCCTATCCCCTGCTGCTGCGGGGCCTCCATCCAATCTCCATCAACCCTACACATCGATTCCATGCGCCATGCAGATACTGAGCGGCCGATCACCGCAAGGATGCCCTGCATGCCTGTATTCGTCCGCGACGCCCGCCCCGAAGATGCCGCCGCCTGCATCGACCTGCGCGGGCGCACCCGCGAGAACGCCTTCAGCGCGGCCCAGCTTGCGGAACGGGGCATCACGGTGGACAGCTGGGCGGCCGGCATCGCCCAGGGCGATTCGATCGGCCGCATCGCCTGGGACGGCGAGCGCATGGCCGGCTACTGCTTCGCCGACCGTGACAGCGGCGAGGTGCTGGTGCTGGCCCTGCTGCCGGACTACGAGGGCCGCGGCATTGGCCGCCAGCTGCTGCAGGACGTGGTCAGCCTGACCCGCGATGCCGGCCACCAGAGGCTGTTCCTGGCCTGCTCCGCCGACCCGCGTTCGCGCTCGCATGGCTTCTACCGCCGCCTGGGCTGGCGCCCGACCGGCAGGGTCGATGAGGCCGGCGACGAGATCCTTGAGCTGGTCTGATCCCACCGTTGCCGGGCGTCGCCTGCCGTCCATGTGACAGCGCCGCGAAACGTCGGATGCTGCGTTGCATCAAAAAAGGACCGGATCCGGTTAGAATCGCGGATGGATGCTGCAAGGCGTTGTTTCTTCACGCCCTTTCCCTGCCCCACGCGCATCCTGACCCCTTCCCCTCCGCCAACGATCCCGCCCCCATGAAGAAATTTGGCAAGGCTCTTCTCGCCCTGCTCGTGCTGCTGTTGCTGGCCGCCGCGCTGTTCCTGTACTGGCCGCTGACCCAGCGCTCGGTGCCCGCCGCCAGCAACGACAAGCCCGTCGATGTTGTGCTGGTCGGCGCCGGCATCATGAGCATCACCCTGGCCACCTACCTGCAGGAACTGCAGCCGGACTGGAACATCCAGGTCTACGAACGCCTCGATGGCGTCGCCGGTGAAAGCTCCGACGGCTGGAACAACGCCGGCACCGGCCATTCGGCCTTCGCCGAACTGAACTACACCCCGGAACTGCCCGATGGCAGCATCGAGACCAAGCGCGCGGTCGGCATCGCCGAATCGTTCGAGGTCTCGCGCCAGTTCTGGTCGCACCAGGTCAAGGAAGGCCGCCTCAGCCGGCCCAGCGACTTCATCAACCCGACGCCGCACATGAGCTTCGTCTGGGGCGATGACAACATCGCCTACCTGCACAAGCGCCAGCAGGCGCTGGTGAAGAACCCGCTGTTCTACGGCATGCAGTACTCTGAAGATCCGGCGCAGATCAAGCAGTGGGCCCCGCTGCTGATGGAAGGCCGTGACCCGAAGCAGAAGGTTGCCGCGACCTGGATGCCGCTCGGTACCGACGTCAACTTCGGTGTGATCACCCGCCAGCTGACCGCCGGCCTGCAGCGCAGCCCGAACTTCAGCCTGCACCTGAACCATGAAGTGACCGCGCTGCGGCAGAACGCCGACAAGAGCTGGAACGTCACGGTGAAGGATCTCAAGGCCGGCACCGAAACCACCACCCACACCCGCTTCGTCTTCATCGGTGCCGGTGGCGCCGCGCTGAAGCTGCTGCAGATGTCGGGCATTCCGGAATCGAAGGACTATGCCGGCTTCCCGGTCGGTGGCCAGTTCCTCGCCTTCCAGGGCCAGGACGTGACCTCGCGCCATGGCGTGAAGGCCTACGGCATGGCCGAGACCGGTTCGCCGCCGATGTCGGTGCCGCACCTGGATGCACGCAAGCTGGACGGCAAGCCGGTGGTCCTGTTCGGGCCGTTCGCGCTGTACAGCACCAAGTTCCTCAAGCACGGCTCGTGGTGGGACCTGTATTCCTCGGTCACCCACAACAACGTCGGCCCGATGCTGGAAGTCGGCAAGGACAACCTGGACCTGGTGCAGTACCTGATGGGCCAGGCGCGCCTGAATGATGCCGACCGCCAGGCCGAACTGGTCAAGTACTTCCCCAGTGCCAAGCCGGGTGACTGGAAGCTGATCACCGCCGGCCAGCGCGTGCAGATCATCAAGCGCGATCCGCTGAAGGGCGCGGTGCTGCAGTTCGGTACCGAGATCGTGACCGACAAGGACCACACCATTGCGGCCCTGCTCGGTGCTTCGCCGGGTGCATCGACCTCGCCGCCGATCATGCTGGACCTGATGGCCAAGGCCTTCCCGGAGCAGATGAAGGCCGGCTGGGAAACCCGCCTGCGCGAGATCGTGCCGTCGTATGGGCGCAAGCTCAACGACAGCCCGGCGCTGGTCAACGAGATCCGTACGCTGACCAGCCAGACCCTGCACCTGCCGTATCTGGAGGTGCCGGTGGATGCGAACGCGGCATCGCCCGCTGCGGCCACGGTGCCTGCGCAGGCCAAGGAAAAGCGCAACGCCAATGAGGAACTGCAGGCGCTGTAAGCCCGCACGTTCCTTTCGATGCAGACGGACGGCCACCTTCGGGTGGCCGTTCGCTTTTGGGCGGCTCCCTGCTGTGGAGCCGAGCCCAAGCTCGGCTCCAGCAAAAAGCAGCCGAGCATGGGCTCGGCTCTACAGAAGGCGATGCCTGGTGCCGGAAAGCCGATGCACGATGACGCGAATTGTAATGTTGTTAAGAAGTATTTACATTTGCGACCTGCGCAGTGACCGCGCCCTCCCAGATGGACCTGATGTGCCCGAAGCCGCCGCCCCGGGTACTGGACGACTGTCGCCACCCTTCCCCGCTTCCAAGCCTCGAGCCCACCATGTCCTTGACCCTGCGTAACCGCCTGCCCCGCCGCGCGCTGCTGCCGGCTGCCCTGCTTTCGTCGTTGACCCTGCTGGCGGCGCCCAGCGCGTTTGCTGCCGCCGACGGCTCAGCCGATGCCAAGACCCTGGACCGGGTCAGCGTGCGAGCCGAGCAGTCCGCTCCGCCGGCCAGCACCACGCGCCTGCCGATCACCCTGCAGGAAACCCCGCAGTCGGCCACTGCGATCAGCCTGCAGCGCCTGCAGGACGAATCGCTGTTCAGCATCAATGACGTGATGCGCAACGTGACCGGCGTCAGCGTGTCCTTCTATGACACGCAGCGCCCGCTGTACTACGCGCGCGGCTTCGCCATCACCGACTTCCAGGTCGACGGCATCCCGACCTACAGCGGTTCGACCAACCAGGAATACGACACCGCCTTCTACGACCGCATCGAAGTGATCCGCGGTGCCAACGGCCTGCTCAGTGGTGCGGGTGTGCCGTCGGCCACGGTCAATCTGCTGCGCAAGCGTCCGGGCAGGGAATTCGATGCCTCGTTCGCGGTCAGCACGGGCAGCTGGGACTATCGCCGCATGGAAGCGGACGTGACCGCGCCGCTGACCGATGACGGCCGCTTCCGCAGCCGCGTGGTCGCCGCCTATACCGATCGTGGCCTGTACTACGACCGCTACGACGAGAACAAGATGGCCGGCATGGCGGTGCTTGAAGGCGATGTCAGCGACAGCACCACCCTCACCCTCGGCTACCAGACCCAGGACAACAACCCGACCGGTTCGACCTGGGGCACCGTGCCGTTCTTCGACAGCCAGGGCAATTTCGCGCACCTGCCGCGCTCGACCAACCTGTCGCCGAAATGGAGCTACTGGAAGCGCGAGAGCAACACCGCCTTCGCCAACCTGGAACAGCGTTTCGGCGACAACTGGCTGTTGAAGATCAACACGGCCTACACCCGCGGCAACGTGCAGAACGTGCGCCTGTACGGCACCGGTAACCCGGACCCGGTGACCGGATCGGGCATCTACCTGCGTGCCGCCGCCGGTGATTCGAAAGACACCCGCCGCAATGTCGATGCTTACCTGACCGGCAGCTTCCCGCTGTTCGGCCGCGACCACGACCTCACGGTCGGCGCCCAGTGGTCGGATCTGGAAGGGACCACGAACACCGTCGCGCTGAACTTCCCGGGCGACTGGGCCACCTGCGGGCGTGAGCGCTGCTACTACATCCCCAATGTGTACTCCTGGAACGGCGACATTTCCGAGGTGACCTACACCCGCACCGGCGCACGCCGTGTAGCGAAGACCACGCAGAGCGGCGTCTATCTGGCTACCCGCGTGCACCTGGCCGATCCGCTGTCGCTGATCGCCGGTGCACGCCTGAGCCGGTGGGAAACGCTCAGCCGCTCGTACAACGCTGCCGGCGCCTATACCGGCACCAGCGGTGCGTACAAGGTGAGCGATGAAGTCACTCCGTACGTGGGCCTGGTCTACGAGATCACCCCGAACGTGTCGGGCTATGCCAGCTACACCGAGATCTTCAATCCACAGAACTACAAGGACCGCAACGAGAACCTGCTGGCGCCGGTACAGGGCTCCAACCTGGAAGCGGGCATCAAGACCCAGTGGCTGGATGGCCGCCTGACCGCCAATGCCGCCGTGTTCGAGGCCAAGCAGGACAACTACGCAGTGCGCGACATGGGCGTGCCGGAAGGTTCGCTCAGCGATGGCACCTCCGCCTACGTCGGCGTCAACGGCACCAAGGCGCGCGGCTGGGAGATGGACGTCAACGGCGAGATCCTGCCGGGGTGGACGGTCAATGCCGGCTACACCCACGTCAAGGTCACCCGAGCGGCTACCGACCTGCTGTACGCCAATCCGCCGAAGGATCTGCTGCAGCTCAACACCCAACTGCAGCTGCGCGGCGCGCTGGAACGCCTGAGCGTTGGCGGCGGCCTGCAGTGGCAGAGCAAGGTGCAGGGCTACAACATCGCCTACCCGCTGGGCGGCACGGTCACGGTGAACCAGCCGGCGTACATGCTGGTGCAGTTCAACGCCAACTACCGCATCAGCGACAGCTGGACCGCAACGCTGAGCGTGCGCAACGCACTGGACAAGACCTACTGGGCCAACCTGGACTACAACAACTACGGCGAGCCGCGCTTCGTGTCGGCCAGCCTGCGCTGGAAGTTCTGAGCAACCCGCGACCCGGTGGGTGCCTGGTGGGTGCCGACCGTTGGTCGGCACGCCCTCCGCCACGACCCACCGTCGTGGCCTACCTGAATGGGCCCGCCTCCGCGCGGGCCTTTTTTGCTGCACTGCGGGTTGCACTCCGCTCCGTAATTATGTCGTAATTATTCCAACACCAGTCGGAAGCCCGTCGATGAACCCGAGTTGGGATACGTTGGAGCGCAGCCGCCAGGCGCGCCTGGAGCGGGCCGCGCCGTGGGCGCGCGGCCACCAGGTCGCCGCCGGGGACGTGGGTGAACTGCTGCACGCGCTGCTGGAGCCCGGCGACAAGGTCTGCCTGGAAGGCAACAACCAGAAGCAGGCCGACTTCCTGGCACAGGTGCTGGCCGGCCTCGATCCGGCACGAGTGCACGACCTGCACATGGTGCAGTCGGTGCTGTCACTGCCCTCGCATCTGGATGTGTTCGAGCGCGGCATCGCCTCCCGGCTCGACTTCTCCTTCTCCGGCCCCCAGTCGGTGCGGCTGGCCAACCTGGTCGCCGAGGGCCGCATCCAGATCGGTGCCATCCACACCTACCTGGAACTGTTCGGCCGCTACTTCATCGACCTGACCCCACGGGTGGCGCTGGTCACCGCGCAGGCCGCCGACCGCCACGGCAACCTCTACACTGGCCCGAACACCGAAGACACGCCGGTGATCGTCGAAGCCACTGCGTTCCGGGGCGGGATCGTCATCGCCCAGGTCAACGAGATCGTCGACAGCCTCCCCCGCGTCGATATTCCTGCGGACTGGGTCAACTTCGTGGTGCAGGCGCCGAAGCCGAACCATATCGAGCCGCTCTTCACCCGCGACCCGGCGCAGATTTCCGAGATCCAGGTGCTGATGGCAATGATGGCCATCAAGGGCATCTACGCCGCGTACGGCGTGAATCGTTTGAATCACGGCATCGGCTTCGATACCGCCGCCATCGAACTGCTGCTCCCCACCTATGCCGAATCGCTCGGGCTGAAGGGAAAGATCTGCCAGCACTGGGCACTGAACCCGCACCCGGCACTGATTCCGGCGATCGAATCGGGCTTCGTAAAGTCGGTGCATTCGTTCGGTTCGGAACTGGGCATGGAGAAATACATTGCCGCGCGCGGCGATGTGTTTTTCACCGGAGCCGACGGCTCGATGCGTTCCAACCGCGCGTTCTCGCAGACCGCAGGCCTGTATGCCTGCGACATGTTCATCGGTTCCACCCTGCAGATCGACCTGCAGGGCAACAGTTCCACTGCCACCCGCGACCGCATCGCCGGCTTCGGTGGCGCACCGAACATGGGCTCGGACGCACGTGGCCGCCGCCACGCCAGCGAGGCCTGGATCAAGGCCGGCCAGCAGGCCGCACGCCCGGGCGAGATGCCACGCGGGCGCAAGCTGGTGGTGCAGATGGTGGAAACCTTCCGCGAGCACATGGCCCCGGCCTTCGTCGAGCGCCTCGATGCCTGGGACCTGGCCGAGCGCGCACAGATGCCTTTGCCGCCGGTGATGATCTACGGCGATGACGTCAGCCATGTGCTGACCGAGGAAGGCATCGCCAACCTGCTGCTGTGCCGCACGCCGGAGGAACGCGAACAGGCGATCCGCGGCGTATCCGGCTACACCGCCGTCGGTCTTGGCCGCGACCGCGCGATGGTGGAGAACCTGCGCGACCGTGGCGTGATCCGTCGCCCGGACGACCTGGGTATTTCGCCGCGCGACGCCAGCCGCGATCTGCTGGCCGCACGCTCGGTGAAGGACCTGGTGCGCTGGTCCGGTGGCCTCTACGACCCGCCCAAGCGCTTCCGCAACTGGTAAGGACAGAGCATGGAAACCCTCGACTATCGATTCGACGGCCGCACCGCCGTGCAGTTCCCGCGCGATGCGGTGCTGGTGGGCGTGCTGGCGTCGGGCAACCTGGAAATCCTGCTGGAACCGGTGGCGCAGCAGGGCGCGATGACGGTGCGCGTCATCACCGCCGCGCAGGGCTTCGGCAGCATCTGGCAGGCGGTGATCAATGACTTCGCAAAGCGTCATCCGCTGCGCGATGTGCGCGTCTCGATCAACGACGCCGGTGCGACCCCGGCCGTGGTCAGCCTGCGCCTCGACCAGGCCGTCGAAACCCTGCTGGCCGGAGGCACGCCATGAGCCACGTACAGCGCCACAGCTACTACGAAGCCGATGCGCGCGAACGCATCGCCGGGCTGGTTGACGCCGGCTCGTTCCGCGAGTTCCTTGGCCCGGCGCGGCGGATGATGAGCCCGCACCTGGCCCAGCTGGACCAGCCGGCCGCGTTCGACGATGGCATCGTCGTCGGCGAGGCCACGCTGCGCGGCAAGCACGTACTGCTGGCCGCGCAGCAGGGGCAGTTCATGGGCGGTGGCGTGGGCGAAGTGCATGGCGCCAAGCTGACCGGACTGCTGCGCCGTGCGGCGCACACCCGCCCTGACGGCGTGCTGCTGCTGCTCGATACCGGCGGCGTGCGGCTTCACGAAGCCAATGCGGGCCTGATTGCGATCTCCGAAATCATGCGCGCCACCCTGGACGCGCGTGCAGCGGGCGTGCCGGTCATCGCGCTGATCGGCAGCGGCAACGGTGCGTTCGGCGGCATGGGCATCGTCGCCCGCTGCTGCACCACGGTGATCATGTCCGAGGAAGGCCGGCTGTCGTTGTCCGGACCGGAAGTGATCGAGACGGTACGCGGCGTCGAAGAGTTCGACTCGCGCGACCGTGCACTGGTCTGGCGCGTGACCGGCGGCAAGCACCGCTATCTGATCGACCAGGCACAGGTGCTGGTACCCGACGCCATCGAAGCCTTCGCGCAGGCCGCAAGCAATGCGCTGCAACCCGATGCCACCAGCACGGATACCGATGCTGCGCTGGCCGCGCTGCAGGAACGCCATGCGGCGTTGAAAGCCCGAATGCAGGCCTGGGGCGACTGCCGCGATGGGCTGGAAATCTGGGCCCGCCAAGGCATCGCCGAACCCGAACGACTGCCGTTGCTGGACACCGACGCCTTCCTTGCCGCCACCGCCGCCCGGAGGCTGCCATGAGCGCACCGCTGCAGTCTCTGCTCGATGCCTTGTTCCCGCGTGGCCATCGTATCGACATCCAGGATTCGGTGCTGACCGGTACGGCCACCACCGACGATGGCGAGGTGACCGTGATCGGCACCACCGATCGCATCGAGGTTGGCGTCGACCATGCATTGGCGCTGGCCGGGACCGTGCTTGCCAGCACCGCCGCACACCCGCAGCGGTCGATCGTGATGCTGGCGGACACTGCCGGCCAGCGCCTGGCGCGCCGCGATGAGCTGCTGGGCATCAACGGCTACTTCGCGCATCTCGCGCAGGCTCTCGATCTGGCCCGCCGCCGTGGCGCGCGTCTGGTCACCCTGGTCTACGGCGAATCGGTGAGCGGCGGATTCCTGTCCTTCGGCCTGATGGCCGACCACATCCATGCCCTGCCCGATGCACAGGTACGGGTGATGGACCTGCGCGCGATGGCCCGGGTAACCAAGCAACCGCTGGAGAAGCTGCAGGCACTCAGCCAGAGCTCGCCGGTGTTCGCGCCGGGCGTGGCCAACTACGTGGCGATGGGTGCGGTGGAATCGCTGTGGGATGGCGATCTTGCCCAGCACCTGCTGCGGGCCCTGCGCACACCCAGCGACGGCGATGCACGCGCGGCGCTGGCTGCACAGCGCGGCGGTCGTGCACTGGCGGCGGATGTTGCAGATGCGGTGGCCCGCAGCGATGCCTGATCAGCCCGCACGCCACATGCTGGTCTGGCTGTCGGCCCACGCCGACTGGCGGGCCGACGTGGCTGCGCAGGAACCGCGCCTGGCAGCGTGGTTCGCGCAGGGTCTGCCGGCCATGGTGGCGCGCCGCGCCGCGGATGACCCCGACCCGCGCCTGCGCTTGGGCGTGCCGCTGCCACCGGGCGAAGGCAAGCTGCGCCTTGCGCTGCGCGTGCCGCAGCAGGATGTGCAGCGCCTGCAATTGCCGCCCGCACTGGACGCGGTACTCACCCGGGGCGTGCCAACCGACTGGCAGCGGGCCCTGCACGCACTGGCGAGCGTTGCACCGGCACGCGTGTTCGGCGCCTTCGCCTGGCAGCACCTCAGCGGCCTGCCCTATGTGCACGCATGCTCGGACATCGACCTGCTGTGGCAGGTTGAGAGCCGTACGCAGGCCGATGCGCTTGCCGCACGCCTGAACGCCTGGGAGCACGCGCATGCCCGTCGGGTCGATGGTGAACTGTGCCTGCCTGATGGCGGCGCGGTGAACTGGCGCGAGTTTGCCGGTGACAGCCGCCAGGTGCTGGTGAAGCGCCTGGAGGGTGCTGCACTGGACGTCCGCGAGCGCCTGTTCGAGACTGCCGGAGCGGCGGCGTGAGCGCGGTCTTCCAGTCCCGGCTGCAGGATGCAAACGCGATCGACAGCGCGCGTCTGGGCCGCTTGGCCATCACCAGCCTGCATGCCGAACTGGCCTGCGCGCCCAAGCCAGGGCTGGTCACCCCCTTCGATACCGGCAGCCATGACGACATGGACGCCGGTACGTTCCTGCGCAGCCTGTTCGCGCTGCGCCACTTCTTCACCGCGATTGCCGACGCCGGTGCCGCTGACGCGCCGTTCGCCATCCTGCGCGCGCAAGGCATTGCTGCCGAGCACGCGATGCTGCGTGCCACTGCCGGCATCAATACCCATCGCGGTGCCATCTTCAGCCTGGGCCTGCTGGTGGCCGCTGCCGCACGCTGCCGTCGCCAGCAGGGCCACGCCGCGCCGGCCGCGCAGGTCTGTCTGGCCGTGCAGCACTGGGCTGATGCGTTCGCCACGGCACCGCTGGATGCCTCCAGCCCCGGCCAGCGCGCGCGCGTGCGCCACGGCGTACCGGGCGTGCGCGAACAGGCCGCCGCCGGTTACCCCGTGTTGCGCGACTTGGCCGTACCGACCCTGCGCCATGCCCTGCACAGTGGATTACCGCGTGATGCAGCGATGTGCCAGACCCTGATGCAGTTGGTCGCGCACGTGGACGATCTCAACCTGCTGCACCGTGGTGGCGCCGACGGCCTGGCCTGGGCGCAGCAGCAGGCGCGCCGCTTCATCGAGGCGGGCGGTGCCTTCGCGCCTGGCTGGCAGGCACACCTGCACGACATCGGCGAGGGCTTCGTCGCGCGCCGCCTGAGCCCGGGTGGCAGCGCCGACCTGCTGGCCTGCAGCTGGTTCCTGCTGCTGCAGGAGGGCGCATGAGCCTTGCCCTGCTCTGCCCCGGGCAAGGTGCGCAGCATGCGGCGATGTTCGACCGCGTGCGCGATCTGCAGGCCGCGCGCCACGTACTGGAGACCGCCAGCGCAGTGCTTGGACGCGATGTGTTCGCGGCGGCCGCTGACGAATCGCGCTTCGGCAATGCACTCGCGCAGCCCCTGCTGTGTGCAGCCAGCCTCGCGCACTGGCAGGGACTTCGCGAAGCAGTGCCAGCACCGGTGCTGGTGGCCGGCTACAGCATCGGTGAACTGGCGGCGCATGTGGTTGCTGGCAGCGTTGATGCGAGCACCTGCCTGAGCCTGGCCGCGCAGCGCGCGCGGCTGATGGATGCCGCCAGCCCTGCCGATGCAGGCATGCAGGCCGTGCTGGGGCTGGAGCGCCATACCCTGCAGCCGCTGTGTGATGCACACGGCGCACATGTGGCCATCGCCAACGGCCGCGATCACTTCATCGTCGGCGGCACGCAGACCGCTCTGCAGGCGCTGGCCGATGACGCTCGCGCGCAGGGTGCGGAGATCCGCCCGCTGCCGGTGCATGTGCCCGCGCATACGCCGCTGCTCCGCTCTGCTGTCGCACCGTTCGCCGCCGCACTCGATGCCTCGGCGCTGCAGGGCCCACGCCTGCCGCTGCTGGCCGGCATCGATGCGCGTCCGGTGCGGGATCGCGCAACGGCGGTCCACACGCTGTCGTTGCAACTGGCGCAGACCATCGAGTGGGCGCAGGTGATGCGCCAGGCCTTCGAGCGCGGCGCGCGGGTTTTCCTGCAGCTGGGCCCGGGCAACGCGCTGGCGCGCATGGTCGCACCGGCCTATCCGTGCTGCGAAGTGCGCGCGGTGGAAGAGTTCCAGAGCCTGGAAGGCGCCGCAGCGTGGGTCCGCAGTGCGCTGGAGCGGCTGCAGTAACGGGTTCGAGCAGTACGTATCACGCATCACGCAGTACGTCGCCTTACCCCGGGGATGGCGGGTCTCCATCCGCGCTGTACGTGAGTCACGTGTCTGGGAGGGCGCATGAGTCCACAAATCGCAACGATCATCGGTCTGGTGATCATGTTCATCGTCGCCACGGCGATGCCGATCAACATGGGCGCGGTCGCCTTCGCGTTGGCCTTCATCATCGGTGGGCTGTGGGTCGACATGGGCGGCAAGGAGGTCCTGGCCGGCTTTCCCGGCGATCTGTTCCTGACCCTGGTCGGCATCACCTACCTGTTCGCCATCGCGCAGAAGAACGGCACCATCGACCTGCTGGTGCACTGGGCTGTGAAAGCCGTGCGCGGCCATATCGTGGCCATTCCGTGGGTGATGTTCGTGATCACCGCGGTGCTCACCGCGTTCGGTGCGCTGGGCCCGGCGGCGGTCGCGATCATCGGCCCGGTCGCGCTGCGCTTTGCCAAGCAGTACAACATCAACCCGCTGATGATGGGCCTGCTGGTCATCCATGGCGCGCAGGCCGGCGGCTTCTCGCCCATCAGCGTGTACGGCAGCATCACCAACGGCGTGGTGCAGAAAGCCGGGCTGGACGTGACTGAAATGGCGGTGTTCCTGACCAGTCTCGGCTTCAACTTCATGATGGCCACGATCTGCTTCTTCGCCTTCGGCGGCATCGCCCTGCTGCGGCGTGGTTCGGTCACCGCGGCCGGAATGATCGGCAATGCTGAACTGGCAATGGCCGGTGGCCCGCAGGCATCCTCACGCCAGTTCGCCATCGAAGGCCACGGCGCGCTGGTAGCCGCTGGCGGGGGCACCCTGTCCAATGATCCCGCCGCTCTGGATGCGGTGAACCTGACCCGCGAGCGGCTGTTCACTCTGATCGGCCTGCTGGGCCTGGGTGTTGCTGCGCTGATCTACAACCTCAACGTCGGCCTGGTCTCGATCACCGTGGCGGTGGCGCTGGCGCTGCTGTCGCCGCAGAGCCAGAAGGGCGCGGTCGATGGCATCAGCTGGTCCACCGTGCTGCTGATCTGTGGCGTGGTGACCTACATCGGCGTGCTGGAACATGCCGGCGCGGTGGATTTCATCGGCAACGGCGTGTCCAACATCGGCATCCCGCTGCTCGGTGCGCTGCTGGTCTGCTACGTGGGTGGCATCGTCTCCGCGTTCGCCTCGTCGGCCGCAGTGCTGGGCGCGACCATTCCGCTGGCGGTGCCGTTCCTGATGCAGGGCCATCTCGGCGCGGCCGGCGTGATCTGCGCGCTGGCGGTGTCGTCCACCATCGTCGATGTCAGCCCGTTCTCGACCAATGGCGCGCTGGTCGTCGCCTCGGCCGCCAAGGAAGAACGGGAGACCCTGTTCCGCCGCTTCCTGGTCTACAGCGGTCTGGTGGTGGCGCTGGGGCCGCTGCTGGCCTGGCTGGTATTCGTGGTGCCCGGCTGGATGTAACCACCCAGCGGTAGTGCCGGCCGCTGGCCGGCAATCTCATGAAGCCATCCAGCGATCACGGGTTGCCGGCCAGCGGCCGGCACTACCTGGCGGTACACTTCCACCATGGCCATCGCCCCTGCTCCACGGTCCCCGAAGAAGCGCGCGCCTCTGTACGAAGAGGTGGCCGAACACGTGCGCGAGCGCATCTATGACTACCGGTTGCCGCCGGGCGGGTGGATCGACGAGCCCGCGCTGTGCGAAGAACTGGGCATCAGCCGTACGCCCCTGCGCGAGGCGCTGAAGCTGCTGGCCGCCGAAGGCCTGGTGCAGATCGATGCCGGTCGTGGCAGCCGGGTCACCCGGCTGACGCTGGAAGACCTCAACCAGCTGTTCCCGGTGATGGCCATGCTGGAAGGCCGTTGCGCACACGAGGCGGTCAGGCACATCGACGATGCCGGCGTGCAACAACTGGAGGCCCTGCATGCAGCGATGGAAGCGGCGGCGGCCGAGGGCAACATCGCCGAGTACTACCGCAACAACTACCTGATCCACGAAACCGTGCAGCATTACGCCGGCAACCCGTGGCTGATCCGCATCACCCACGACCTGCACCGCATCCTGAAGATGCATCGCGGCCGCCAGCTGCTGACCCCGGGGCGCACCGCGCAATCGCTGGCCGAACACCGCGAGCTGATGGAGTGCTTCCGCCGCCGCGATGCGCAGGCTGCCGAACGCACCATGGAGCGCCATCTGCTCAGCCAGGGCCAGGCATTGGCCGCCTATGTGGCAGCGGGCGGGCTGTTGAACGTGCCGGCGCCCTTGCCGACCGAAGGCGGCGGTTGAGCGGATGAGTTGCCGGCCAGCGGCCGGCACTACCAGGACGTGACCTTGGCCGGCGTCCCGGAACATCTCGTCAATCGCCACCACCGCAGCTGCCACCGTCACCGCTGCCACCGTCGCTGCTGCAGTCGAAGCTGCTGTGGCTGTGATGGCTGTAGCTGTCGCCGGAATGGCCGCCCGGATGATCGTAGCCACTGCCGGGACTGTTGTCGCCCCGGATCCCGGAGCCGTCGGCCGTGGCCACCGCCAGGCACACGATGGCCCCGACCAGGGGAAGCAGCCAGACCATCAGCAGCTGCACCGTCCGGCCGCCCGCCGACAGGCCATCACGCCTGACGATCACCACGGTGGCCACCACGTTCGGGCCCAGCACCAGCAGGATCAGCAGAAGGGCAACGATCAGCATTCGGCGACTCCATGCCTGGACTGGAGGCATTATGGCCTGCCACCCCGGCAATGGCCCTGGCTGTCATGAAGATGGGACAATGTGGGGGCGCGCCGGCCTGCCCCGTGGCCGCCGGCGCCCCTCGCACCACACGGAAGAAGAAGAACAACAACATGCTGAAAGTCATTTTCGATACCGACCCGGGCGTCGACGACGCCCTGGCCCTGCTGTACCTGCACAAGCACGCCCAGATCGACCTGATCGGTGTCACCACCACCTTCGGCAATGCCTCGGTGGAGTCGACCACGCACAATGCGCTGTACCTGAAGCAGGCCTGGGGCTTTGCCGCCCCGGTCGCGCGCGGCGCCGGTGGCCCGCTGCAGCCGGAAGCCACCCCGGAAGCGTGGCCGGTGCACATCCACGGCCACAACGGCCTGGGCAACCACCCGGTGCCGGCCAGCCTGGACGTGGCCGCCGATGCCCGCCCGGCCCATCAGCTGATCATCGATCTGGTCCGCGCCCATCCGGGCGAAGTGACCCTGGTCGCGGTCGGCCGCATGACCAACCTGGCCCTGGCCCTGCAGCAGGCCCCGGACATCGCCGGCCTGGTACGCGGCGTGGTGATCATGGGCGGCGCCTTCCACGTCAACGGCAACATCACCCCGGCCGCCGAGGCCAATATCTGGGGCGATGCCGAAGCCGCCGACGTGGTGTTCACCGCCAGCTGGCCAGTCACCGCGATCGGCCTGGACGTGACCACCCGCGTGGAAATGGACCGTGACGGCCTGGATAAGCTGGCCACCATCGGCGGTGCCGACGCCGAGCTGGTCCGTGCGCTGTCGCAGGATTACGTGGACTTCTACCTGCAGGCCGGCCACAAGGGCATGGTCGTGCATGACTGCTGCGCGTGCATCGCGCTGACCCGCCCGGAACTGTTCCAGTTCGAGCGCGCCAGCGTGCGCGTGGCCACCGACGGCGTCGCCCGCGGCATGACCATTCCCAAGCCGGAAGGCCTGGCATTCGGCCCCAGCGTGTGGGACGGCCACGTGGTGCAGTCGATCGCCATCGGTGTGGATGCGGCCGCGGTACTGGCCGACATCGAGCAGACCCTGAAGGTCTGACCGGCTAGCGTCTGGCCCTGCCCGGGACCGTCTCGGGCAGGGTCCACAGCACCGGCAGCACCAGCACCGCCACCAGCGCGATCATCGCGCCCGGCGCCGCCGCCCAGCCGCTGCGCTCCACCCACCATTGCGCCAGCCACGGCGTTGCGCCACCGAAGAATGCAGTGGCCATGGTTACCCCCAGTGCCAGCCCGCTGACCCTGCCTTCGCCGGGGAACTGCTCGGCCGTGGCCGGCGCCGCCACCGCGCTGATGCCACCGGCCACGCAGGCCAGCACTACCGCCGCCAGCGCGATGCCCAGCGCCGTCGCCTGCGCCATCCACGCGAACAGGGACAGCGGCAGCAGCGCTGCCAGCACGGTCAAACCCAACAGCATCGGCCGCCGTCCGAAGCGGTCGGACAACGCGCCGCACAGCGGCGTGATCGCAATGACCGCCACCGCCGCGATCGTCGACAACCACAGCGCATCGCCTTCATCATGCCCCCGTGCGTGCAGGAACGCCGGTACATAGGTGATGCCCACGTAGTAGGTGATCGAGCCCAAGGCGGAGATCGCAAAGGTGCGCGCCACCGCCAGCGGGTGGTGGCGCAGCACGTGCCGAAGTGGCGTGGCCGGGATGCTGCCCTCGCGCCGCTGGCGCTCGAACTCCGGCGACTCGTGCATGCCCGAACGCGCAACCAGGATCACCAGCGCGAGCGCAGCCCCAACGAAGAACGGAATCCGCCAGCCCCAGCTGTCCAGCTGCGGTGTGGGCAGCAGCGCGACGGTAAGTGCAGAGATCGCTACCGCCAGCAGGGCGCCCACTTCGCTGGCGGCCGAGGCCAGCGAGGTCACCAGGCCACGTCGTCGCGCCGGTGCGCTTTCCAGCAGGTACGCCACCACCCCGGTGTACTCACCGCCCACCGAAAACGCCATCACGCAGCGCAGGATCAGCAGCAGCACGCCAGCCATCGTACCGGCCGTGGCCGCTGTCGGCAGCAGTGCAGTGGCCAGCATCGCCGCTGCCATCAACGCCATCGAAGCCAGCAGCATCCAGCGCCGGCCCAGGCGGTCGCCCAGGTGGCCGAAGCACAGCGCGCCCAGCGGACGCATCAGGTAGGACACCGCGAAGCCAGCCAAGGTCACCAGCAACGCCTGCTCGCCACCGCCGAAGAACACCCGCGACAGCACCGTGGCGAAGTACAGGTACAGGGTGAAGTCGTACCACTCCACCACCGTGGACAGGCCCGCCACCCACATCGAGCGCTGCCGCGCCGCAGTCATTGCGTGTTCGCCTTCAACAGCCTCGGTCCCGGTTGGGCAGGTTCCGCGCAGCGTGGCATGGACGGGGTGAAATGCCGGTCATCGGCTGTCGACTGCGTGCATGCACTGGGTTTCATGACCGGTGAAGCGCTCACCGCCAGGGCCGAAGCAGAAGCATCCTTGCTGGAACACAAGGCCGGGCAACTCAGCCCGGCAGCTGCAGTTCCGCCCGCAGCCCTCCACCCTCGCGGTTGTGCAACCTCAGCGAACCACCCAGCGACTGCGCCAGCTGCCCCGCGATGGCCAGTCCCAGACCGGTCCCTCCGGTATCGCGGTTGCGCGAGCTCTCCAGCCGGTGGAACGGTGCCAGCACTGCCTGCAGCTGGTCCTCGGGAATGCCGGGGCCACGGTCGGAAATGCTGATCCACACCCTTCCGGCCGTATCGCGGACCGCCTCGATCTCGGCGGCGCCGGCGTAGCGCAATGCGTTGTCGACCAGATTGCCGACCACGCGGCGCAGCGGCTGCGGCCAGGTCTGCACGACCAGTCCAGCGGGCGCACCGCCAGTGACCGGCTTGCCCATGTCCTCGTAGTCGCCGACCACACTGGCGAGGAACGCGCCCAGGTCCATCGACACCGGCGCGCCAGCGGCAACGTGGCTGCTGCGCGCATAGGCCACGCCCTCACGCACCAGCTGCCCAAGGTGATCGAGGTCGGCCAGCAGGCGCTGCTGGGTGCTGTCTTCAGGCAGGGTCTCCACCCGAAGCTTCATGCGCGTGATGGGGGTCTGCAGGTCATGCGAGATCGCGGCCAGGATCTGCAGGCGTTCACTGACATGGCCACGAATGCGTGCCTGCAGGGCATTGAGTGCGGCTGCTGCGCCGCCTACTTCCGCAGGGCCATCTTCAGGCAGTGCAGGCCCGTCCTTGCCCGGCTGCAGATGCTCCACCGCATGCGACAACTGCTGCAGCGGGCGCATGGCCAGACGCACCGCCAGCCACGCGCACACCAGCAGCAGCGCCAGCTGCAGCAGCAGCACGGCGGGCAGCCAACGTGCCAGCGGCAGGCCCGACGGGGTGACTTCAATGGTCAAGGGTGTGCCGTCGTGCAGGCGCAGTTCCACCTCGAACCGCTCCGGCAGGCGAGCCACCTGGCGCGCCTGCAACGGATAGCGGTGCTGCAGGCTGTCGTCGATGATCGCCGTGACCTGGCGTGCACGATCGGTCTGCAGCCCTGGTCCGGCCGCGGCCGGGCGCAGCAGATAGCGGTAGGTGCGCCGCTCCAGCCGCGGCACCCAGGCCTCACGCTGCTCCGCAGGCAAATGTTCCAGCAGCGCGACGCTCACTGCCACATCCTCGTCGAGGTTGCGCAGCATCATGCTGCGGGTGGACTGGTAGCGTTCGAAGAACAGCAGGCCGAAGGACAGTGCGTGGGCCAGGGACAGTCCGCCCAGCAGCACCAGCAGCAGACGCGCCGACAGCGTGCGTGGCCAGCGTGGACGACGTGCGGCGGTGTTCATTCGTCCGGCCCCAGCAATTGCACCGGCAGGCTGAACACATACCCTTCGCTGCGCACGGTCTTGATGTAGGTCGGCTCGCGCGCGTCATCACCCAGGCGCTGGCGCACGCGGCTGACCAGCAGGTCGATCGAGCGATCAAACAGTTCGGCATCACGGCCCTGGGTGAGGCTGAGCAGCTGGTCGCGGCTGAGCACCCGATTGGCGTGATCGAGGAACACGCGCAACAGGCGGAACTCGGCGCCGCTGAGCGGATACGCGGTGCCCTGTGCATCCAGCAGGTGGCGGGCGGTGGTATCCAGGCGCCACTCGCCGAAGGCCAACTGGCGGCCGGCTTCGCTTACCTGCAGGTTCGGCGGCAGCATCTGCGTGCGACGGATCACCGCATTGATGCGTGCCAGCAGCTCGCGCGAAGAAAAGGGCTTGGTCACGTAGTCGTCGGCGCCCATTTCAAGGCCGATGATGCGGTCGGTCTCGTCGTCGCGCGCGGTCAGCAGCACCACCGGTACCGCCCGATGCTTGCCGGCGCGCAGGTTGCGGCACAGGCTCAGTCCGTCCTCGCCCGGCATCATCACGTCCAGCACCACCAGATCCACGGCATGGGTATCCATCAGCGCCCGCATGGCCCGGCCACCGTCGGCCTGGCTCACGCGCAGGCCGTTGCGCTGGAGGTAGTCGGCCAGCATCTGGCGGATCTCGCTGTCATCGTCGACGACCAGGATGTGCGGTACATGGTTCATTGCGTTCTCGATGAAGACGGAGGTCAGGGCCGCGCTGCGCGGCCATGGTAGCGCGGCTCAGGGGCTGGCCAGCAGGCGCTGGATCTCGCTTTCGGTACGTGCGTAGTCGCCCTCGCCGTAATGGCGGTAGACCACCTGCCCCTGCCGGTCGAGCAGGTACAGTGCGGGCCAGAAGCGGTTGCGCCAGGCGTTCCAGATCCGGTATTGGTTGTCCTGCACCACCGGCCAGGTGATGTCCAACCGTGCGATGGCCTTGCGCACGTTGCCGGGCAGCCCTTCATGGGCAAACTCCGGCGTATGCACGCCGATCACCCTCAGACCCTGCGGCGCGTAGCGTGCATGCCACCGGTGAACATACGGCGCCACGTTGAGGCAGTTGCTGCAGGTGTAGGTCCAGAACTCGACCAGCACCACCTGCCCCCGCAACTGCTTCAGTGTGAGCGGTGGGCTGTTGTGCCAGGGCCCGCCACCGTCGAGCCCGGCGGCGGGAACGGCCTGTGCCGGCTGCGCGTCGGCCTCCGGGCTGGGCCAGGCCATCAGTAGCGCAGCCCCACCCAGCAGGCTCAGCAGCAACGGCAGCGCACACACACGCAGGGCGGCCATCGTTCAGCCCCCCTGCTCGGCCAGCGGCAATTCGGCCGGCTTCACTCCCGCCGCTTCCAGGATGCTGTCGGCCACCTGCGCCGGATGCGAAAGCAGCGACACATGGCTGCTGCCGATCGATTGCAGCTGTGCACCGATGCGCTTGGCGGTGGCGGCCTGCAGCTGCGGCGACAGCATGCGGTCATCGCGGCTGAGCACGTACCAGCTCGGCTTGCTGCGCCACGCCGCAACGTTCACTACTTCGCCCAGCGCGCTGGCCTTCAACGGGACCTGCGTGCTGTACAGCAGTGCGGCCGACTTCTTCATCACGTCCGGCGCGAAGTCCTGGGCGACGGCATCAGCCGGCAACGTCAGGTAGCCATCCCTTTCCTGCAGTCGGGCCAGGCCCGGGCCAACCGGGAAACCCTCGCCCTGTTGCGCCGAAGACTGTCCTGCATCCGGTGCGAACGCGGCCACGTACACCAGCGCCTGCACCTTCGGGTCATTGCCCGCTTCGGTGATGACCGTGCCACCCCAGCTGTGGCCGACCAGCACCACCTTGCCAGGCGCAGCGGCAATCGCACGACGGGTGGCGGCGACGTCGTCGGCCAACGAGGTGAGCGGATTCTGCACGGCCACCGCCTGCAGCTTCCAGTCATGCAGGGTGCTGATGACCTTGCTCCAGCTGGAGCCATCAGCGAACGCGCCGTGCACCAGGATGACGGTGGGCGGTGCAACGGTATCGGCCTGGGCAGCGAAGGCAGGGGCGGCGGCGAGGGCGAGAGCGGCGGCCAGCAAGCAGGTACGGATCATGGGGGGCACTCCGGAGTTGGGAGTGGCCATTTCCGCCTGCCGGTGTATCGGCGCTGTTTCTCTGCAGCGCGGAGTTGTACCGGACTGTAGGGCGCAGGCGGGTTTCTACAGTGGGATACATTCGCGCGCCGGTCCTGGCCGGGCGCTTTCGGGTGGATATCGCTGCCCGCACGCGGGCGCGCAACGCCCCGATGCGCATCAGCGCATCGTCTTTGTATCTGACTGTACGAAACCCCGGCCGCGGCCACAGTCGCTGACAAAACCCCGGGCAACGGCACACGTTGCCGATACCTGCACCGCCTGGAATGGCTTCCATCGACCACTGGCCCGCAGGACACCACCATGATCAGCACCGCTTCTTCCGTGTATACGCCCCGCCTGGACGCCGTCGGCCGCTGGCTCTCGCCGTTGGCGCTGCGCACCCTGCTGGCCTGGGAGTTCTTTGAATCCGGCCGCGAGAAGCTGGGCGGCCAGAACTGGTTCGCCGACTTGGAAGGCCGCTTCCCGTTCCCGTTCTCCACACTGCCCGCGTCGCTGAACTGGCAGCTGGCCACGTGGCTGGAACTGGTGGGTGCAGTGATGCTGCTGCTCGGCCTGGCCACGCGCTCGGTGGCCTACGTGTTCTGGGTACTCACCATCGTTGCCATCGCCGCCGTGCACTGGCCCGACCAATGGAACGGCCTGGGTGAACTCTGGCAGGGCTATGCGATCACCGACCAGGGCTACGGCAACTTCAAGCTGCCGTTGCTGTTCCTGGCCATGCTGCTACCACTGATCCTCAACGGCGGTGGCGCACTCAGCGTGGACCGGCTGCTGGCCGGCCCCGGCCGTGCCACGGCAGGCAATGACGGCCTGGGTTGGGGCGTCAGCCTGATCGCCCTGCTGCTGCCGGTTGCCGCGCTGTTGCCCGGCATCGGCTTCGGCGGTGCCCTGCTCGGCGGTGTGCTGCTGCTGGGCCATCTGCTGCGCTGTCGCCGCGCCGCCTGAGCCGACTCCCCTGTTCCCGCGCGTTTCGCTTTCCGTCGCCTCTTCGGCGGCGTCCATCCCGCACGCCCCGCGTGCTTTCCCAAGGAGTCACCACCATGTCCATCTCGACCAAGAACACCTCTTCCTCTCGCCTGCCGCGCATCGGTGCCATCGGCATCGCCCTGGCCGGTGGCCTGCTGCTGGCCGGCCAGGCCGCGGCGATCCAGCCGCTGGCGATCAGCGCGGTGGCCATGAGCGCCGCCGAAGGCAAGTGCGGTGAAGGCAAGTGCGGGGCCAACAAGGCCACCACCGGCAAGCCCGCCGGCAAGGCCAAGGTGGCCGAGGGCCAGTGTGGCGAAGGCAAGTGCGGCGACGCCTCGTTTGCCCGCACTGATCGCGACCACGACGGCAAGGTCTCGCGTGCCGAATTCAACGCTGTGGCCGCCAAGCGTGCCGCCGAGTTCGACCGCATCGACACCGACCACGACGGTTACATCAGCGAGCAGGAAGCGCACGACTACCTGCGCAGCGTCTACACCGCCAACGGCAAGCCGATGCCGAAGGGCCTGTTCTCCCGCGTTGCCGATTGATCGACGTTCACCCGGCGCCGCCTCCAGGGCGGCGCCCTCCTTCTGGAGCATCCGCCATGTCCCTGCCCCTGCCCTCCAATGCCGCCGGTCTTGGCCTGCGCCGTGGCCTGATCGATGAACTGCTGGCAATGCCGGCCAGTGCCATCGACTTCCTCGAAGTTTCCCCCGACAACTGGATCGGCGTCGGCGGTGCACACGGCGCCGCGCTGCGCCAACTCAGCGAGCGCCACCCCTTGACCTGCCACGGCCTGTCGCTGTCGCTGGGCGGTCCTGATCCGCTGGACCGCACCCTGCTGGCACAGACCCGTGCCTTCCTCGACCTGCACCAGGTGCAGCTGTACAGCGAACACCTGAGCTACTGCGCCGCCGGTGGCCATGTCTACGACCTGCTGCCACTGCCGTTCACCGCCGAGGCCGTTCACCATGTCGCCGGCCGTATCGCCCAGGTGCAGGACATGCTGGGCCGACGCATCGCCGTGGAGAACATCTCCTACTACGCCGTTGCCGGCGCGGACATGAGCGAGATCGACTTCATCAACGCCGTGCTCGCCGAAGCCGACTGCGACCTCCTGCTGGACGTCAACAACGTCTTCGTCAATGCCTGCAACAACGGTTACGACGCCTTCGAATTCCTGGCTCGCGTGCCGTCCCACCGTGTCGCCTCGCTGCACGTAGCGGGCCACTTCGATGAAGACGACGGCTTCAAGATCGATACCCATGGGGCGCCGGTGAAAGGCGTGGTCTGGGCGCTCCTGCGCGAGGCCTATGCGCGGTTGGGCGTGCGCCCCACGCTGCTCGAACGCGACTTCAACTTTCCGCCGCTGGCGGAGTTGCTGGCCGAGGTTGCGCACATCCGCCAAGCGCAGGTTGAGGCACGTTGGCAGGAGGTGGCCCATGGCTGAGTCGCTGGCCATCGTGCAACGGCGCTGGGCCGATCATGTACGGGACCCGTCGATGCCTGCGCCCGATGGCGTCGAGGCACGGCGGATGGCGGTCTACCGCCGCCTGTGCATCGACAGCCTAGACACCCTTTTGGCAGGCAGCCTGCCGCGACTGCTGGAACAGCTGGGCGAAGCGCGCTGGCGCGGTCTGGTCGAGCACTACTACGCACATCACGTCTGCCATACCCCGTTGTTCCCGCAGATCGCAAGCGAGTTAGCTGCGTGGCTGGCTGTGCAGTATGCGTTCGCGCTGCCCGGCTGGGCGGCGGAACTGGCGCACTACGAAAGCATGCAGCAGACGCTGCACATCGAGGCACGTGATGCCGGGCATTCATTGCAGTCCATGCCGGCGGGCAGCGATGTGCTGGCGCTGTCGCCGCTGGTGCGGGTATTGGGCTACCGGTGGCCGGTGCATGAGGACGCCGCGCTGGACGATGCCGCCGCCAGCGAGCCGACGCTTCTGCTGCTGCGCCGCCTGGCGGACTACCAGCTGCAGGTCGAGGAACTGGCACCACTGGCGTATGCGCTGCTGTCGGCCTTCGCTGATGACGGTACCCACGTGGATGACGCGCTGAACGCACTGGCCGATGCGCATGGCGTGGCCGCCGACGAACTGCGCGTGGTGGCCACGCCCTTGCTGGGCGAACTATGCGCGGCCGGCGTGCTGGTCACGCTGGCCGGGTTCTGCGACTGCCGGCCAGCGGCCGGCACTACCCCTGTCTGATTCGAGGTTTGATCATGGCTGCTTCCAACACTTCCTTCCTGCACGGCTGGCGCCTTTTCGTGACCATGGCTGTGGTCCTGATCGCCGTCGCACTGGCGGCGTTCACCCTGCAGCCCGACGTGGTCGAGGGCAGCCACGCGGCGATCCGGGTCACTGCACGCACGTCGTTCCTGCTGTTCCTGGCCGCGTTCACCGCATCGTCGTTCGCCAGCCTGCTGCCCGGCCCGTTCACCCAGCACATGTTGCGCGAGCGGCGCATCATCGGCCTGTCATTCGCGTTCTCGCACCTGCTGCATGCGGTGGCGATCACCGCCTTCGGCATCCTCAACCCCGCGTTCTGGCCGGCACGCTCGGCCCTGGCCAACCTGCCGGGCACGATCGGCTATGTAGCCATCCTCGCCCTGGCCATCACCTCGCATCGTGGCATCGCCCGCCGCATGGGCCCCACCGTGTGGCGTCGCCTGCACGTGACCGGCATGTGGATCATCGCCGCAGTGTTCACCTATTCGTACTTCAAGCGCGTGCCCGGCAACTTCTGGTACGCGGTACCCTCCGCGTTGCTCTTCACCGCTGTCGTGGTGCGTGCGATCGCCAAGCGGGCGCAGTCGCTGCGGCGCAATGCGCATGCGCGGCCACCGCTGCGGAGTTCTTGAGGAGGCGGTTACCTGTAGAGCCGAGCCCATGCTCGGCTGCCCCTGGCTCAGCCGAGCATGGGCTCGGCTCTACAGAGGGATCCCAGCACGATAGGCAGCGAATTCTCTGCGGAAAGGGATATGCCCCACTTCAGGTCACGGGGCGCGGCGCAGCGTGATCAGGGTGATTTCCGAGGACACCCCGATGCGCGCGGGGAATCCGGCCCACAGGCCAGCGCCATTGCTCACGTACAGGGTCATCCCATCCACGTCGTAGCGGCCGGAGACGAAGCCACCATTGGCCCGCTTCACCAATTGGTCCATGCCGATGATCTGCCCGCCGTGGGTATGCCCGGACAGCTGCAGTTTGACGCCGCGCGCTGCTGCCGAGCGTGCATTACGCGGGCGGTGATCGAGCAGGATCACGGGCGCGGTGGGATCGGCGCCGGCCAAGGCGGCGTCCAGATCCGGCAGCGGCAGGCCATAACGCGCCGCCACCGGGTCGGTGACACCAGCGATGGTCAGCGCCGCATCACCGCGTCGCACCTGCAGGTGGCTGTTCTCCAGCACCTGCATGTGCAGTGCGCGGAACGCCTGCATCCATGCCTGGTACTGCGCGTAGTACTCGTGGTTGCCGGTGATGGCGATGACACCGTCCGGCGCATGCAGATCCGCCAAGGGGCGCGCGTCATCGCGACGGGCCTCCACGCTGCCATCGATCAGATCGCCGGTGATCACGATCAGGTCCGGCTTCAGCGCGTTGCTCTCGGCCACCACTCTACGCACCCAGTCGCCGGTCAGCAGACGGCTGGCATGGATGTCGGTCAGCTGCAGCACGCGATAGCCGTCGAACGCCGCTGGCAGCCCGGCAATGCTCACCTCGATCTGCCGGGCATGAGGCACCGCCATGCCCTGGCTGACACCATAACCACTGACCAGCAGCGCCAGCACGCCGGCCGCCGGCCGCAAGCGCCGCGTGCGCAATGCGGCTACCGCACGTGGCCAGCGCAGCAGGCGGGACGCGAGCAGGCCCGCATCCATCGCCAGCATCAGCAACGCCAACAGCAACACCGCCGTGGAGCCGGTAGCCAGCGTGGCGATGGCCAGTTTCGGAATCTCGGGCGAGGCCATCGTGCCCCAGAACGTGGCGACGATACGCAGCTGCACGGCTACGCCCACCAGCAGCAGCGACAGCACGACCTTCTGCCAGGGGGGCATGCGCAGTGGCCAGAACAGGCGCCAGGCCACATACAGGCCCATCAACAAACCGATCGTACTCAGCACTGCAACCATCCGGGAGGGAAAGTGGGGGCCGCCATGGTGACGGCTGCGGGCCGTGTTGTGTAGAGCCGAGCCCATGCTCGGCTTCTCAACATGCAGCCGAGCATGGGCTCGGCTCTACATCAACAGGTGGGTCAGGCCATTCCGTCGAGGCGCTGCACCCGCAGGCGGGCGATGCGGCGCTTCTCCATCTCCAGCACGGTGATGCGCACACCCGCCACCTCCACCACATCGCCGATGTCCGGCAGCCGACCCAACTGCTCCAGCACCAGCCCGGAGATGGTCATGTAGTCGGCACTGCGCGGCAGCGATACGCCGGCCAGCCGCTGCAGGTCGTCCAGAGTCAGCGCACCGTCGGCCTCCCATTGGTCCTCGCCCTGCGCGACCACGCCATAGCGCTCGTCCTGGGTATCGACCAGGTCACCGGCAATGGCCGCCAGCAGGTCGTTGGCGGTCACCAGGCCTTCCACGCTGCCGTACTCGTCCACCGCCACCGCCAGCGGCACCGGGTGCTGGCGGATCAGTTCCAGCGCCTGCAGCGCGCTGGCACTGGACAGCACGTACTGCGGCTCGCGCAGGTTGCCCTCCAACTGCAGCGGCCTGCCCTGCAGCAGGTCGGCCAGCAGGTCGCGGCTCTGCACCACGCCACGCAGGCTGTCCAGGTCACCCTCACCCACCAGCAGGCGGGTGTGCGGCGACGCCACCAGGCGTGCCACCACATCCTCCTGCCCACGCGCCAAGTCGATCCACTGCACGTCGGCACGCACCGTCATCACGCTCGACACCGGGCGATCGGCCAGGCCCAGCACGCTGCGGATCATCTCGTGTTCGGCCGGCTGCAAGCGCTCTGCAGTGTCCACCTGCCCGTCCCCCCCTTCATCGTCGTGACCATTGGCCGGGCGCGCGCCCAGCATGCGCAGCACGGCATCGGCGGTGCGCTGGCGGAACGGCAGGCGGCGCTCGTTGCGCTCGCGGTTGAAACGCACCCACTGGTTGAACGCCTCGACCAGGATCGAGAAGGCGATCGCCGCGTACAGGTAGCCCTTGGGGATCTTGTAGCCCAGTCCTTCGGCCACCAGGCTGAAGCCGATCATCAGCAGGAAGCCCAGGCACAGCACCACCACGGTGGGATGCTTGTTGACGAAGCGGGTCAGCGGCTTGCTGGCCAGCAGCATCAGCGCCATGGCGATCGTCACGGCCGCATACATCACGCCGAGGTTGTCGACCATGCCGACCGCGGTGATCACCGAGTCCAGCGAGAACACCGCGTCGAGCACCACGATCTGCGCCACCACCATTGCGAAGCTGGCGTAGACCTTCTTGCCGTCCTCGTGGTGTTCGCGGCCTTCCAGCCGTTCGTGCAGTTCCATGGTGCCCTTGAACAGCAGGAACAGGCCACCGCCAAGCAGGATCAGGTCACGCCCGGAAAAGCTGTGGTCGAACAGCGTCAGCAGCGGCGCGGTCAGTTTCATGATCCAGGCCAGTGCGGCCAACAGCACCAGCCGCATCAGCAAGGCCAGCGCCAGGCCGATCACCCGCGCGCGGTCACGCTGGTGCGGCGGCAGCTTGTCGGCAAGGATCGCGATGAACACCAGGTTGTCGATGCCGAGAACGATCTCCAGCACGACCAGGGTTGCAAGGCCCATCCAGATCGAGGGGTCAGCCAACCATTCCATTTCAGGTCCGTTTCGTCAGTAGGCAAGGGAAAAGAGCGACCGCTCAGTCAGCGTCCTGTGCCTGCGCCGGGTCGTGCCCGAGCAGGTCACCGGGCGTGCACTGCAGCTCGCGGCAGATCGCATCAAGGGTGGAAAAGCGGATGGCGCGCGCCTTGCCGGTCTTCAGGATCGACAGGTTGGCCAGGGTGATGTCGATACGCCCGGCCAGCTCGGACAGGGTCATGCCCCTTTCCTGCAGCATGCGGTCCAGGGTAATGACGATTGCCATCAGATGACACCGTCGAGGTCATCGCGCATCGCTGCGCCCACGGCGAAGACGCGCGCCAGCACGAACAGCATCAGCACGGCCACCAAGCCAGTGATCGACATGCCACCGCCGACCTCCATCCAGGTGAAATCCGGGCCCATCCAGGCCGCGTAGGCGCCGATCAGGATCGACAGCAGCTCCATCGCCAGCATCAGCCAGGCCATGCGCTGCAGGCGCTGTGCGTTGGCGTGGGTGAACGGCCGCTCGCGCGCCGCCGACTTCAGCAGCCGCAGCAGGTGGCGCAGGAACATCAGGCACAGCACCAGCAGCGCGACGATCGCGCCCAGGCCCAGGCAGAAATGCAGGAACAGGTCATTGCCATGCGCGGCGACAGCCGCAGCGTCATGCACGCTGTCGAGCAGCCAGCGGCGGTCGTGGGCGACCAGCGGCACGGCCAGCAGCGCGGCCAGGATGCCCAGCCAGCACATCGCCCTGACGGCCTGTACGGCCGCCAGGGCCAGGGTGAACAAGCCTCGCGCGGGTCTGGCGCGGGCGGGACGAGCGGTCAAGCGGCCTCCGGCATTGGGGTGGCCTCGCCGCCCCGGGGTGGATTTATCGATAAACGATATATCACATGCCGCGTGAAAGGCTGAATCGCGAGCATCGCCCCTGTCAGGGCCCAGGTGCGCCCTGTGCCTGCATCGCTTCGCCAGGGGCGGCCGAGGCCATGGCCTGCACCCCGGCTTCGGCCGCCTGCCGCGTGACCAGGCGGAAGCGCACCTGCAGTTTGCCCTGCCCCGGCGTAGCCCAGCCGTACTGGATGGCCACCTGATCGGCCGACAGTGGCCCACGCCCTGGCAGCGACCGTACCTGCAACGGCTTCGGTGCGGCCTGCACCAACCGGGCAAACCCCTTCTGCACCACCGCCGCGTCGGCCTTCTCGGCGTAGACCGTACACGTTCCATCGTCAGCCCAGCTCACCGCATAGCGGCCACTGGCCAGCGGCACCATCCACGCCACGCCCGATTGCCCCTGCAACAGCGTGGCGGCTTCGGCCGGCTGCAGCGGCGACAGCCCATTGGATTCCATCAGCGACTGCAACCGCGCCGGGGCCCCGATGTGCTGCATGCAGGCGGTATCGAACAGCTCGCTGAAGGGATCCTGCGCCGGGGCCTTGGCCTTGGGCGCACGCGCGGGTTGCGCCACCACCAGTGTGGGCAGCAGGGCCAAAGCCAGCCAGAAGAACGCAGGACGCATCGGGATTCCACGCTACGGAAAACAGCGGGGAGGATGGCAAAGGCCTGGCGCGCCGCGCAATGGCCGCGATGGCCGCCAGCCTCCCGCTGCCGGGTCAGACGGCCATTTCGCCCTGGTCCTCGCCATCCCAATAGTGGATGCGGCTGGCGCGCACATGAATCAGCACCAGCCCCGGTGTATCCGCGCCCTGCTCGAACCAGCGCTCAAGATCCTTCACCCAGTGCTCGCGCATCACAGCGCGATCGCGCACCAGCGCCGCCCTTCCCTGCACGTGCACGAACAACGGCGGCTTGCCCAGCAGCGACTTGCTGCCGGAAAAACCCAGCGCAACGGCGGGGTCAGCCTCAATCTCGTGCACCATGTCGGTGTCTTCCGTGGTGAAGAACCAGCTGTCACCGTCGTAGTCCACGTCACCGTTGTTGCTCATCGGACGACCGGCAATTTCTCCGCCGGCGCGGGTCTGCAGCATGGTGAAATCGATATCGGCCATCTTCCTGGCCAGTTCGGGCAGGGTGAGCTGGGTCATGGTGTCGTCCTTCATCAAGTGGAATCCCAGCGTCTGCGCAGAGCGGTGACCGAAGCGTGGAAGGTCCATGGCGACTTCTTCACAGAAAACGAGATAGGGCGCGTGGCGCGTGCGTGACGCGCTGCTCACCACACCACCTGCGTTTGCAGCAGCTGCACGCCCGCGCGTCGGGCGATCCTGCAGACGCTGCGACGGGTGCATGCACGCATTGGCTGACGCGTGCCATCAGCGCGTGATGCGACCGTCCCCCGCCACCCGTACCCGGTCACGCCCCTGTGCCTTGGCCTGGTACATGGCCGCATCGGCGGCACGCAGCAGGCTGCGCCAGCCCAGCGCATCGGTGCCGCCCTTGGCCACCCCGAAACTGGCGGTCACGCGCAGCACGATGCCCCCGGCCAGCGCGATGTCCATCTGCTGAAGCGCCAATCGCAATGATTCAGCCAGCTGGCGCCCGCCGGCCAGATCACCGTCGGCCAGCAGCACCAGGAACTCCTCGCCCCCATAGCGGGCGATGTTGTCGCTGCGCCGCAGGTGGTGCCGCAGCAACTGCGCCACCTGCACCAGCACTTCGTCGCCGGCTTCATGGCCATGGCCATCGTTGATGGCCTTGAAGCGATCCACGTCCAGCAGGATCACCACGGCGCTTGCCTCGCCCCCCGCATGTCTCAGCTGCACCACCTCATCCAGCGCGCGCCGATTCAACAGCCCGGTCAGTTGGTCGGTACCGGCCAGCTGGCGCAGCTCGCTGGTCAACGCCGAACGCTCGCGCGATTTCTCGCGCAGCACTTCGATGGCATCGAACAGGCGCTGCATCTCGGCCAGCGGGTGGGTGACATTCTCCTCCGGACCGGGGGTATCCGAGGCAAGCTGGATCACCTGCTGCTGCGCCTGCAGCAGTGGCTGCAGGATCTGCAGGTGGGCAATGCGCAGGGCCATGCCCAGCACCACCAGCGTGCCCAGCGCGGTCGCCACCAGCACGGCCAGGCGCATGGCCTCACGGTTGCGACTACGTTCGAAGCGTGCGATGGACACGCTCAGGTAGCCATCGCGCAGCGCCTCCAGTGACTGCAGGGTCGGCACGTAGCGATTGGTGAACGCGGCGGCGGTCCACGACGGCGGCACGCCACGGCGGCCATCCTCGATCAGCTGCTCGATCATCGGCAGTGACTCACCGAAGAGCTGCCGCCGCGCCATGTCCCAGTGCCAGGACAATTCCGGGTCGCTGCGGAACACCGACTCGTGGCTGATCGCCAACCGCCACAGCTCCAGCAGGCGGCCCTCGGTCTGCAGCGCAGCGCGCACCTGTTCCTCGCGCCACGCCCCCGGTACCGCCACCGGCGCCATCACGTTCGAGGCCAGGCGGCCACCATGCTCGCGAAGATCGAACAACAGCTGGCCCTGCATTGCCGGAATCGCCGCCTCACGGTCGGCACTGACCAGCGCGTTGATCTGCGCCGAGGTCAGCAGATGCAGGCGATCAACCACCGCGAACATGCCGCTGATCGCACGCTCCACCTCCTCCACACGGCGTGCGTCATGCGGTTGCGCCGCGACATGATCGACCGCAGCCCGCGCCGACTTCAGGCGACGCTGCGCGCTGGCCAGCAGCCGATGCTCGTCGTACACGCCCGGGTCATCCTTGAACACGGTCTCCAGCTGCAGCAGGGCAGTGTCGACCCGCTGGCGTGCGACGGCCAGCTGCGCAGCCAGCCGTGCCTGTTCGGCGGCATCGGCCGGGTCAGCCCCCAGCAGGCTGTTGGCCGGGCCTCGCTCGGCCGAAGCCAGGTTGGCAAGATCGAAGGTCTGCCGCAGCTGCCGCAGGCTGGCCAGGTTGCCTTCGGCGTCGGTGTAGCGCAGTGTTCCCTGGACCAGGGCGATGGCCATCAACGGCAATGTGCACACGACAAACAGCCCAGCCAGGATCCAGACCCAGGTCCGCAACCTGATGGGCGATACCTTGCCGGCCATGCAGAATTCCCCTGAAGTGCGGCTCACTGTAGCGACCGGCTCCGGCGGCGCCAAGCCAGTGCCGCCCGATCCGCGAGGGGCGATATAGCGCAGCGCGCGCGAACGCGCCGACAATGCCGGCGCCCCGACGCCAGCCGATCAGATGCGACAGGTTACGCCGGGTCAGATCCAGCGCTGGTCGACCAGTTCGCGCTTCACGTAGGCATAGAACACCGGCGCCGCCACCAGGCCGGGCAGGCCGAACGCCGCCTCCATCACCAGCATGGCCAGCAGCAGCTCCCAGGCGCGGGCCTGGATTTCACCGCCGACGATGCGCGCATTGAGGAAGTACTCCAGCTTGTGGATCACGATCAGGTACAGCAGCGCCGCCACTGCCACGTAGAACGAGACAGACAGCGCAACGATGGTGATGATCGTGTTGGAAATGATGTTGCCCACCACCGGCAGCAGGCCGGCGACGAAGGTGATCAACACCAGGGTCTTGGACAGCGGCAGGTGCACACCGAACAGCGGCAGCACGCCCAGCAGGAAGATCGCGGTGAACACGGTGTTGAGCAGCGAGATCTTCACCTGTGCGAACACCACCTGGCGGAATGCGGTGGCCAGGCGGCTGGTGCGCCCGATCAGCTCCTGCGCCAACGGCCCCATCTTGGGCACGGGAAGTTCGTCGTACAGCGCGATCATCGCCCCCAGCACCATGCCGATCAGTACGCGCACGCCCACCTGCACCACCGAGGTACCGGCCACGCCCAGCTGGCGCTGGTGCTCGGCGGCCCAGTCGTTCAGCGCCGCGCGCAGCGCCGGCATGTCTTCGGGAATGTAGGGTTGCAGCAGCGCCGGCACCTGGTGCCGCGAGGTATTGAGGATCTCCATCAGGCGCGCCAGCAGCGCGTCCGGGCCGCCGGTCTCATTGCGGAAGAACGAGGCCACGCCGATCCCGGCCAGCACCAGCGCGCTGATGATGATGGCCGACAATACGATCACCGCGATCGCCCGCGCTCGTCCCGGCGGCAGCTTGCCTTCCACGGTGGAGGCCAGCACGTGGGTCAGCTGGAACACCAGCAGCCCCGACAGCAGGGTCACCACCAGGCCCAGCTTCAACGCCAGCCACATGCCCAGCAACATCATCAACCACGCCGCGATCCGCGCAACGGGGGGCTTGGGCTGTGCAACGAGGGCGTCTTGCATGGGCGGTGCGTCCGGGCGGGGTGGCCCATGGTAGAGGATTGGTGGCGATGATTCCGGGTACAGCATGGACGAGCGCTACGCCCTCGTTCTGCGGTATGCCCACCGCCCCCGGCCCACTATTCGCCATAGCTGGCGTTGTTCTTGCCCTGGCGCTTGGCGTGGTAGAGCGCACGGTCGGCCAGTGCCAGCCAGTCCTCGACGCTGCCACCGCGCGGCGTTGCCGCGATGCCGATGCTGACGCTGAACTCGATGCCCGGTGTTGCCTGCCGTGCTGCTTCCAGCAGGTGCAGGCGGACCCGCTCGGCCACCTGCATCGCATCGATGGGCGCACAGTCGTGCAGCAGCACCACGAACTCGTCGCCTCCCAGCCGCGCAGGGGTATCACCGGGCCGGGCGAAGGCGCGCAAGGTGGACGCGATATGGCGCAGCACTTCGTCCCCGGCACGATGACCATGCGAGTCATTGATGCGCTTGAAGTCATCCACATCAAGCATCAGCAGGCAGGCGAAACCACCCTGACCCTGCGCCTTGTCCAGTGCCTGCTGAGCGCGGACGATCAGGAAGCCGCGGTTGGCCAGCTCCACCAGCGGGTCCATCCGGCTCAGCCGCTTCAACTGGCGGTTCTGCGATTTCACCCGACGGGCCAGCTGCCAGCTGAGAATGCTCAGCCCGATGCCATACACGAACAGGAACGGGATGCTCAGCATGATCGTGCGTTGCGAGGTCACCGGCTGGAATGGGAAGCCGAGCGCCCACCAGGTGAGTGCGAAGCCCAGCAGCAGCGCCAACGTGGCGCGCGTCGCCAGGCGCACGCCACCGGCTGCGATCTTGTCGGCCACCAGCAGCGCGGCAAACAGCGCGCTGGGCACGGCACTGAGCGCCATGAATGCGATCCAGCCGCCGCCGAACAGGGAATCGGCCACCATGCAGCGGAACTGGACGCGCGCCGGCTGGCGGGAGCGCCGGGTCAGCAGCAGCGCCAGCGCGGGCCACGCCAGCGCGTTGAGCAGCAGCAGGACCCACGCCCATCCGCCATTCTGCCGTTCGAGGATGATCGACGCGATGGGGATCGCCCCCAGTCCATTGCCGACAAAACGCATCCAGCCGATGCGACGTGCCGCGCCAATGCCTTCGACCGCGCCTTCCGCCGAATCGGTGAAGAATGGCATTGCCCCCTCCTGCGCGATCGCACCTGCTGCTACGGCCCTTGCCGGGCTGGCTGCCGGTGAGTCTGACAGGTTCGCGTCAATTCGGGATCAAGGCGGCGCCCCGTGGCGCCGTGTTCACCCGCCCCTGGGGGCCGCCGTGGAACCGCGCAGCATGAAGCTGAACTCCAGCGTCTGCTGCAGCGGCACATCGACCTGTTCGATGATGGCGAGCAGCAGGTTGACCGCGCGCTCGCCAATCTGCCGCATCGGCTGCCTGATCGTCGTCAGCGGCGGCGTGAGGTAGCGCGAGGAGGCCAGGTCGTCAAAGCCGACGATGGACAGGTCCTCCGGCACGCGGATGCCCAGCTCCCGGCAGGCAGCGAGAGTGCCCAACGCCATCTGGTCGCTGAAACAGAAGACCGCAGTCGGCACCGGCGCGACGGCCAACATCGACATCGCAGCTGCATGGCCGGACTCCACCGAAAAGTCACCCGGCATGATGTTCAGCTGGCGCAGGCGCCCACGCGCCTTGCCCGCCGCCCGGACCCCTTCCATCCGTTGCTGGTGCAGCGGATTGTCGGGGGGTCCTCCCACCACCGCGATCCGTTCGTGTCCCAGTCCATACAGGTGTTCCATCACCGTGCGCGCGGCGGCGGCATTGTCGATGTGGACGCTGGGAATCCCCAGTGCGGGATCGAATTCACAGCCGTTGACCACCGGCGCGGCGGAACCGCTTTGCTCAACGATGTCACGCGCCGTAGGTGGCAGGCGATGCCCCAGCACGATCATGCCGTCGGCCTCGTTGCGCCGGAGCATCTGCGCGTAGCGCTCCTCGCGGTCCGGTTGATGCTGGGTATCCCCCAGCAGGACCGCGTAGCCGACCGCCTGCGCTGCGTCCTCCGCGCCCTGCAGGATCTGGGCGAAGAACGGATTGGCAATGTCCGGGACGGTGACCAGGATCTTGCCGCTGCGGTGGGTCTTGAGCGTGCGCGCCACCGTGTTGGGCACATAGCCCAGCGCGGCGGCCGCCTGCTCGATGCGCGCACGGGTGGCCGGCAGGACCTTGTCCGGCCGGGACAGTGCCCGCGACACCGTGCCGGCGGAGACGCCGACGTGCTTTGCGATGTCGTAGATGGTGGCCATGGCGTTAGTTCTCCCGTCCGCTGTGCAGTGCACAACAGGTCCTGCGTGCGCCCCTGCTAGGATAATGCAATCGATTGCATCGAGGGCGAATCACGTTGAAGACGCTCAAGGGTCCAGCGCTGTTCCTGGCGCAGTTCATCGGCGACACAGCTCCTTTTGATCGGCTGGACACGCTGGCCGGATGGGCCGCGGGTCTGGGCTATTCTGGCGTACAAGTTCCCACCTCCGCGCCCCGCCTGTTCGATCTGGCCGAGGCGGCACGCAGCCAGGCGTACTGCGACGATATTGCCGGCATGCTGGCCGGTTACGGCCTTCAGATCACCGAATTGTCTACCCATCTGCAGGGGCAGCTGGTCGCGGTCCATCCTGCCTACGACAGCCTGTTCGACGGATTCGCCCCGGCGAACGTGCGCGGCAACCCGCCGGCGCGCCAGGCGTGGGCGGTGGAGCAGCTGCGGCTGGCGGCTCAGGCCAGCCAGCGCCTGGGGCTGGCCGCGCATGCCACCTTCTCCGGCGCACTGGCCTGGCCCTATTTCTATCCGTGGCCGCAGCGCCCGCCGGGCCTGGTGGAAGAAGCCTTCGCCGAACTCGGCCGCCGCTGGCGACCGATCCTGGATGTCTTCGACACCTGTGGCGTGGACCTGTGCTTCGAGCTCCACCCGGGCGAGGACCTGCACGATGGCGCAACCTTCGAGCGCTTCCTTGACGTGGTCGATCACCACCCGCGCGCGAAGATCCTGTACGACCCCAGCCACCTGCTGCTGCAGCAGATGGACTACCTCGGTTTCATCGATCGCTACCACGCGCGCATCGGCGTCTTCCACGTGAAGGACGCGGAGTACCGGCCCAGCGCGCGCAGCGGCGTGTATGGCGGCTACCAGGACTGGATCGATCGCCCGGGCCGGTTCCGTTCACTCGGTGATGGCCAGATCGACTTCAAGGCGATCTTCTCCAGATTCGCGCAGTACGACTTCCCGGGCTGGGCGGTACTGGAATGGGAGTGCTGCCTGAAGCACCCGGAAGACGGTGCACGCGAGGGCGCCGCCTTCATCCGCGATCACATCATCCATGTAACCGAACGCGCCTTCGACGATTTTGCCGGGAGCGGCACGGATCTGGAATCACTTCACCGCATGCTGGGAATCTGAACCATTTCCGCCCCGGGAGGGCAAGCCATGACGCACGCGATGTCGCGCCTGGGCGCGATGATGTTTCTGCAGTTCTTCATCTGGGGGGCGTGGTTCGTCACCCTGGGGACGTACCTTGTGCAGGGCCCCTTGCAGGCCAGCGCGAGCCAAGTGGCAACCGCGTTCCTCAGCCAGTCCATCGGCGCCATCGTGGCACCCTTCCTGGTCGGCCTGATCGCGGACCGCTATTTCGCGGCGCAGCGCATCCTGGCAGTACTGCACCTGGCTGGCGCGGTGCTGATGTGGCTGGCTTCCACCGCCACCAGTTTCAGCGTGTTTTCCGCGTGCGTCATGGGCTACATGCTGCTGTTCATGCCGACGCTGGCCCTGGCCAACAGCGTGGCGATGCGGCACATGCAATCGCCGGAGAAGCAGTTCCCGCTGGTACGCGTGGCCGGCAGCGTCGGCTGGATCGTCGCAGGCGTGCTGATCGGCTGGCTGGGCTGGGAACAGGCGCATCGGCTTGAACTGACGTTCCGGATGGCGGCTGCGGCATCGCTGGTGCTGGGCCTGTATGCGTTCACCCTGCCGCACACGCCACCACTGGCGCAGCAGCGCGAGGCCGGGCTGGGACAGATCCTGGGGCTGGATTCGTTGCGGCTGCTGAAATCGCGTGCCTATCTGGTGTTCTTCCTGGCCTCCATCGCCATCTGCATTCCGCTGTCGTTCTACTACAACTTCACCAATCCGTATCTCAACGATCTGGGTGTGCAGGGCGCCGCCGGCCTGCAGTCGCTGGGCCAGGTGTCCGAAGTGCTGCTGATGCTGGCCATGCCCTTCCTGTTCGTGCGGCTGGGGGTGAAGACCATGCTGGCGGTCGGCATGGCCGCCTGGGTGGTGCGCTACGCCCTGTTCGCCTTCGGCGATGCGGGCAGCGGCTTCCCGCTGCTGGTGATCGGCATCGTGCTGCACGGCATCTGCTACGACTTCTTCTTCGTCACCGGCCAGATCTACACCGACGCCCATGCCGGCCCCGCCGCGCGCAGCAGCGCACAGGGCTTCATCACCCTGGCCACCTACGGCGTGGGCATGCTGATCGGCACCTTCCTGTCCGGTGCCGTAGTGGAGCACTTCACCACCGCAGCAGGCCCGGACTGGCAACAGATCTGGTTGTTCCCGGCCGGTGTTGCACTGGTGGTGCTGATCGCCTTCCTGCTGCTGTTCCGCGACCGCCCGGCAGCTGCTGCAGCGCCGTACACACCCTGAGGAGACCGGACGATGCCCCACCTTGGAATCGCCATCGTTGGTACCGGCATGATCGGCGCGGTGCATCGCCGCGCGGCACTGCTGGCGGGCGCCGCGGTACGCGGCGTACTGGCCTCGTCGCCGCAGCGCGCGAGCGAGGTGGCACACGCGTGGAATGTCCCGCACGCCTATCGCGATATCGATGACGTCGTCGCTGACCCCCAGGTGCAGGTCGTGCACATCTGCACGCCCAACCACCTGCACCGCGTGATGGCGCAGGCCGCGCTGGAAGCCGGCAAGCACGTGATCTGCGAGAAACCGTTGGCGACGACGGTGGACGATGCACGGGCGCTCGCGGCGCTGGCTGCCTCGACCGGATTGGTTGCCACCGTCCCCTTCGTCTACCGCTACCACCCGGTGGTCCGCGAGGCGCGTGCACGCATCGCGCAGGGTGAACTTGGGCCGTTGCACCTGATCCATGGCAGCTACCTGCAGGACTGGCTGCTGGACCCGGCCAGCAACAACTGGCGGGTTGACCCGGCGCTGGGCGGCGCGTCGCGCGTGTTCGCCGACATCGGCTCGCACTGGTGTGACCTGGTGGAATGGGTCAGTGGCGAACGCTTCACCGAAGCGAGCGCGGCGTTCGCCACGGTCATCGCCGAGCGCAGCGCCACCACTGGCCAGAGCTTCAGCACGCCGGCGACAGGCGGCGCAAGGCAGGCGGTCGAGAGCGAGGACGTGGCCGCAGCGATGTTCAGGACCGGCGCCGGCACGCTGGCGTCATTGACGGTCAGCCAGGTCTCGGCCGGACGCCACAACCGGCTCTGGTTCGAGATCGATGGCGCCAATGCGAGCGTGGCGTTCAACCAGGAGGATGCCGAGCGGCTGTGGATCGGCCGGCCCGAGCAGCGCGAGGAAATCTTCGTGCGCGGCCCGGGTGCCGGCAGTGCCGAACAGCGCCGGTTGTCGCCGCTGCCAGCGGGGCATGCCCAGGGCTACGGCCACTGCTTCGAAGCGTTCGTCGCCGACACCTATCGTGCCGTTGACGGCGAGCGCTTCGAAGGCCTGCCCACCTTCGAAGACGGCCTGCGCTCGGCGCGGATCGTCGATCGCGTCATTGCATCGGCCAGGTCACGCGCCTGGACCGCCATCGGTTGAATCCCGGGAGGAACTGTTGATGAAAGCTCTTTTCCGTAGAAGTACAGGTCTCATCCTGCTGCTCGCTGCCCTGCCCGCCTTCGCAGACGAAGCGGCCACCACGCAGAAGCCGATCGCGGTGCAGATGTACACCCTGCGCAATGCAGGCTCGCTCGACCAGCAGCTGAAAATCGTCCACGACGCGGGCGTGCGTGCGGTGGAGACCGTCGGAACGCAGAACGTCAGCGCTCCGGAACTGAAGCGACTGCTGGACGGGTACTCGATCAGGGCGGTTTCGTCGCACGTGCAGCTGGCCGAGCTGCGCGACAACCTCGATGGCGTGGTGGCCTTCAACCGCTCGATCGGCAACACCACACTGGTGGTGCCCTACCTGGACCAGAAGGACCGTCCGCGCGATGCCGCCGGCTGGACCGCATTGGGCCAGGAGCTGGGCCGGATCGCCAGACAGGTGCGCGTCAAGGGCATGCAGCTGGCCTATCACAACCACGATTTCGAGCTGGCCGACTTCGACGGTCAGACCGGGCTGGAGCTGCTTTTCGCAGCGGCCGGACCCGATCTGAAGACCGAACTGGACCTGGCCTGGGTCGCGCGAGCGGGACTGGACCCGGCGGTGATGCTTGGCAAGTTCCGCGGTCACGTTTTTGCGGTACACGCCAAGGACAATGCACCCAAGGGCCAGGCCGAAGACGAAGGTGGTTTCGCTGCGGTCGGCCAGGGCGTGCTGGACTGGAACGCGATCCTGCCGGCCGCCGCCACCGCTGGCGTGCAGTGGTACATCGTCGAACACGACCAGCCACGCGATCCGGCCAAGGTCATCCAGGCCGGCGCGGACTACCTGCGTGAACACCTGCCGGCCAACGTGCCCGCCCGTGCACAGCACTGACGCGTGAAGGAGCCCCACATGAAAATGATCCTGGCAGTGGCCGTCGCCCTGGGCGGCATGAGCGTTGCGACGGCAACGTGGGCCAAGGACGACCCGGCCGCCGGCGCGAAGCTCTACGCCCAGCACTGCACTGCCTGCCACGGTGCTGAACGCGCCGGCGTACCGCCGACCTTCCCGGCGCTTACCGACGTCGGCAAGCGGCTTCAGCCCGCCCAGGTCAAGGACAAGATCAGGAAGGGCGGAGGATTGATGCCGCCCTTTGCCCAGCTGTCGCAGCAGGAGATCGACGACCTCGCCAGCTATCTGGCGAAGTAGGCGGCCGGCGACCACGCCGGCCGCGTGCCGCTACAGTTCGCGCACCCAGATGTTGCGGTAGCTGACCCTGGAGTCATGCTCCTGCAGATAGAGCGGCGCACATCCGTGCGGTGAGTAGGAGGGAGGACCGATGTACTCGGTCCTGCCCGCCACAGCCGTATCGTCCTGCACCAGAACACCGTTGTGCAGCACCGTGATGCGCGCCGGCGAGAGCAGCCCACCGCCCGGAGAGAAGCGCGGTCCCTTCCAGATGATGTCGTAGGCCTGCCACTGCCCCGGTGCGCGCGAGGCGTTCACCAACGGCATCGCCTGCTTGTAGATCGACCCCGCCTGGCCGTTGGCATACGTCGGGTTGTGGTAGCTGTCGAGCACCTGCAACTCATACAGTTCCTGCAGGAAGATGCCGCTGTTGCCCCGGTTCTGGCCGTCGAAGCCTTTCGTCTCGGTGGGGGTACGCCATTCGACATGCAGCTGGATATCGCAGAAGCGTTGCCTGGTGCGGATGCCCTTGCTGCCCGGAACGACGGTCATGGCGCCATCGGCAACCTTCCAGGGTACACGCCCTCCCTGCTCCGCCTCCCAGGCCGAGACATCCTTGCCATCGAACAGCACGATGGCGTCCGACGGTGCCTTGCCCGGTGGCGTGGCCACCACCGCAGGCACCGGCGTCCACACCTCGGTCTTTTTCGGGTCACGCGCAGCATCGGCACCGTCCTGTGCGAATGCCGTCGCAGCGGCAAGCAGGCCGGCGGTGCCCAGCAGAGCGCGGATCATCCAGGTGTCGTCCATCAGCTGGTCCCCCATGCAGGCGTACCGGGAACGTAGGCAAGGTCGCCGTCGTAACGTCCCGGCACAGCGACGTATTGCAGCACCCCGGTCGCACCGACCTTGGAGGTGAAGAAGCCGAAGATGGCCAGTTGCTTGATCATCGTGAAGTAATGCGGCATCGCCTCGCCTTCTTCTGGCGTACCGGTCTCGGTCACATCGGCATTGCGCGCCTTGGCTTCGGCATCCAGGGTACGCAGCAACGCGGTGCGTGCCTCCGGCGTGAGCGACAGGAAGCGGCCACCGGCACGCTTGTCGATGTCGGCCAGGCCGGCACGGAACACCGCCTGCTGGCGAGCGGTGTAGCAGTCGCTGACGAACGTCGCCATAAAGGCACCGGCGCCCGCGTCCTTCGCCCCGGGTGTCCGGGTCCGCGGCAGGATGGTCTCGGCGATCTCGTCCAGCGTGCCGATATCGGCATCGGTGAACGCGGGCATCGCCCCCGCGGCCGGCGCCTGCCCTTGCACCAGCGCCGGCAGGCCAACCATGGCCGCACCGGTGGCGGCGACGATCATCTTCAGCAGTTCGCGGCGATCCATCAGAAGTTCCCCGCTTTCAGTTCGCGCACCGCATGGTCGGCCGCACGGGCCGTCAACGCCATGTACGTCAGCGAGGGATTCACGCAGGCGCTGGAAGTCATGCAGGCACCGTCGGTCACATAGACATTGGGCGCATCCCAGACCTGGTTGTGTGCATTCAACACCGAGCTCTTCCGATCACGTCCCATGCGCGCGGTCCCCATCTCATGGATGCCCTTGCCCGGGGCATAGTCGTTGTCGTGCATCTTCACGTCCTTGACCCCGGCCGCCTCCAGCATCTCGGCGGCATCGGCGGCCATGTCCTTGCGCATCGCCAGTTCGTTGGCACGCATGGACACATCCATCGCCAGCACCGGCAGCCCCCACTTGTCCTTGCGGTTGCGGTCCAGGCGGATCGCATTGTCGTGGTGCGGCAGCATTTCACCGAACCCGGTCATGCCGATGCGCCAGTCGCCCGGCACGGTCAGCGCCTCCTTCAGGTCGGCACCGATGTTCAGCTCGGCGATCTCGCGCGACCAGCCGGTGCGGCTGGCACCGCCCTGGTAACCGAACCCGCGCAGGTAGCCGCGCTTGTCGGACGCGACATTGCGGAAACGCGGAATGTAGAAGCCGCAGGGCCGGCGGCCGAAGTAGTACTTGTCTTCGTAGCCCTCGACCCGGCCCGAGGCGCCCGCACCGAAATGATGGTCCATCACGTTGTGCCCCAGCTCACCCGACGAAGAACCCAGTCCCCCGTCCCAGACGTCGGTCGCCGAATTCATCAGCAGCCAGGTGGAGTTGAACGACGACGCGTTGAGGAAGATGACCTTGGCGGTGTACTGGTAGGTCTGCCCGGTTTCGGCGTCGATCACCTCCACGCCACGCGCACGCTTGCGGTCCTTGTCGTAGAGCACTTCCTTGACGATCGAGAACGGCCGCAGCGTCAGGTTGCCGGTCTTCATCGCCGCCGGCAGCGTCGCCGACTGGGTCGAGAAATAGGCACCGAAGGGACAGCCCAGGATGCACTTGTTGCGGTACTGGCAGTTCACGCGGCCCTGCTCGGGCATCGGCTGGGTAATGTTGGCAGTGCGCGAGTGGATCATGTGCCGCGTGCCGCCGAAGGCCTTCTTGATCCGCGCGGCCACATCCTTCTCGACGATGTTCAAGGGAATCGGCGGCAGGAATTCGCCGTCCGGCAACACGTCCAGTCCTTCGCGCGTGCCCGCAATGCCGGCGAACCTCTCTACATGGTCGTACCACGGCGCGATGTCGGCATAGCGGATTGGCCAATCGGTGGCGATGCCGTCCTTGAGGTTGGCCTCGAAATCCAGATCGGAGAAGCGATAGCTCTGCCGCCCCCACATCAAGGAACGACCACCGACGTGGTAGCCACGGAACCAGTCGAAGCGCTTGGTCTCGATGTAGGGCGAGTCCTGCTCGTTGGCCCACATCCCTTCCAGGTTCTCAGCCAGCCCGTAGTCGCGCATCAGCACCGGGAACGCGGCCTTCATTGCCTGCGTTGGCCGGTTGCGGTGCGGGAAATCCCACGCCTCCTTCATCGCGTTGACGTAGTCCTTGACGTGCTCGATGTTGCGCCCGCGTTCCAGCATCAGGACCTTCAGGCCCTTCTCGGTCAGCTCCTTCGCTGCCCAGCCGCCACTGATTCCCGAGCCAACAACAATGGCGTCGTAGTGATTATCTGCCATGGGTCTCTCACCTGGGTGGATATCGTTTCAGACGTCGCAGAGGCGGATCGCCTCGCGCAATGAGGCAACGGGATCGGGCGCGGCAGGCGTGAACTCCTGCGCCAGATACCCCTTGAAACCGGTGTCGCGGATCGCGCGGCAGATCGCTGCATAGTTCAGCTCCTGCTGGTCTCCGATCTCATGCCGGCCAGGCACGCCTGCGGTGTGGTAGTGCTTGAAGCAGGCGTGATGCTTGCCGATGGTGGCGATGATGTCGCCCTCCATGATCTGCATGTGGTAGATGTCGTACAGCAGGCCGAAGTTGTCCGAGCCGAGCCGCTGGCACAGCTCCACGCCCCAGGCCGAGTGGTCGCACAGGTAGTCGCGGTGATCGACCTCGGAGTTGAGCAGCTCCATCACCAGCACCACACCGCGCTTCTCGGCATGCCCGAGGATGCGCTTGAGGCCAGCCTCGGCATTGGCCATGCCGTCATGCGGGTCCATACCGTTGCGGTTGCCAGAGAAGCAGATGAGATTCCGGTAACCGGCATCGGCCACCAGATCGATGTGCCGCGTGTAGCGCTCTACCAGCTGGTCGTGGAACTCACGGCCGGCAAAGCCCTTGGTAAGGCCCAGCTCCGCGCCGTTGCACATCGAGCTGTAGACGCCATGGGCCTTCAGCGTGGGCCAGTCTTCGGGGCCGACCAGGTCGATCGCGGCAAAGCCGATGTCCTTCACCGTCGCGCAGAGCTGGGCAACTGACAGCTGCGGGAAGGTCCAGCGGGCCACGGCCTGCTTCAGGTTGCCCTTCAGCGGTGCAGTGGTGGCGAATGCAGGCAACGCTCCCGCAGTACCCAGAGCTACGCCTCCAGCAACCGCCATGCGCAGCGCATCGCGCCGCGTGAGCCCCCTCGAAGGAGCCGGTCTGATCGAATGGATGGACATCCACCTTCCGGCCTCCCAACCGGTATCAAACGCAACGATTCACAGCAATGCAATCGATTGCACCATAGGGGAGGAAATTGGATGCTTGCAAGTTGCGGTGCACGAAAATTCAATGCTGCGGGGCACAACTCCGTAGCAATCGCGGACAAAGAAAAGCCCCGCATGAGCGGGGCTTTCTTTTCTGCTGCAGGCGAGCGTCCGATCAGAACGGAATATCGTCGTCAGCGAAGTCGTCCATCGGCGGCGCCTGCTGCGGCTGCGGGCGCTGGTTGCCGCCCTGGTTGCCGTAACCGCCGCCCTGGTTGCCGCCCTGGTTGCCATAGCCACCGCCCTGGCCGCCGCGCTGACCACCGCCGCCGCCGTACTCCTGGCGCGGCGCCTGCTGGCGCTGCGGACGATCGCCGCCGTAGTTGCCGCCACCGCCACCGCCGCCGCCTTCACCGCGGCCGCCCAGCATCTGCATTTCATCGGCGATGATGTCGGTGGAGTACTTCTCCACGCCGTCCTGGCCGGTGTACTTGTCGTAGCGCAGGCTGCCTTCGACGTAGACCGAGCTGCCCTTGCGCAGGTACTCGCCGGCGATCTCGCCGAGCTTGCCGAAGAACACCACGCGGTGCCATTCGGTGCGCTCCTGCTGGTTGCCATCCTTGTCCTTGCGGACGCTGGTGGTGGCCAGGCTGATGCGGGTGATCGCCATGCCGCTCTGGGTGTACTTCACGTCCGGGTCGTTGCCGAGATTGCCGACCAGGATGACTTTGTTGATGCCGCGCGCCATAGATGGATTCTTCCGTTGTCCGGGGCTGGACCAGTGATAGCACACCCGACGGGGTGCCGATACGCTGGACCTCCCGCGGTTGCGAATGGGGGGGATATCGGAACGAGGCATCTTACCATTCCCTTCGCCCCCGGCCCGTCGGGAATCCGGCCGATCCGGGTCGGAACCGACCTCAACGAAGCAGGGGGCGATCCAGCAGCAAGCCGGTGACCCGTGTGACCTCCCCCACCGCCACCACCCTGGGCCCTTCATGGCAGTGGAAGCGCACGCCGGGCCGGATACGCTCCCGGTGCAGCCCCGCCCTGAGCACCTCATTGACCACGGTCAGGCCGGCCAACAGGGGCTCGCCCACCGGCAGCGGCAGCTCGGTCGCCCAGCTGTCGCCCTCGGCGTGACGGAAGTCGGGCCAGATCATGAACAGCTCTGGCGCCCCGGCGTCATCGGCGTAGGCAAAGTCCCAGCGGATACCGTTCCGGGCCGGGCTGCGACGCCCACCCTCCTCTGGCGCAAGGATGCGGATCCGCGCCTCGAAATCGTCGGGGACACCCGGGTACAGGCGAAAGGTCACCGCTTGGCTCCATCAGGCTATGGTGTTGACCGTCGCACGACCGCGACCGTGGCCACAAGCAGTGACGGCCAGGACGGCCGGCAGCCACCCCATGGCATCATGCCCGTGCACCCTTCCCCCCGTCCCCTCCCGCGTTCTCATGACAATCAAAGGCAAAGCCACCTCCCTGGACATCGCCCATCTGGCCGGGGTCTCCCAGCCAACCGTGTCGCGGGCCCTGCGCGGCAGCCCGATGGTCAACGCCGAGACCCGCGAGCGCATCCTGCGCATCGCCCGCGAGCTGAACTACAAGGTCGACAAGAACGCCTCCAGCCTGCGCCTGCGCAACGCCGGCACGCTGGCCCTGCTGTTCTTCGAAGACCCGACCAACGACGATTCGCTGATCAATCCGTTCTTCCATTCGATGCTGGGCTCGATCACCCGCGCCTGCGCGCTGCACGGGCAGGACCTGCTGGTCTCGTTCCAGCAGCTGTCCACCGACTGGCAGGCCGATTACGAGGACAGCAACAAGGCCGACGGCATCATCCTGCTCGGCTACGGCGACTACCACGAATCGCGCGACCGCCTGCAGCGGCTGGTCGAACAGGGCACGCACTTCGTGCGCTGGGGCGCCGCCCTGCCCGGCCAGCCGGGCGTGTCGATCGGCAGCGACAACTTCCAGGGCGGGCATGACATCACCACCCACCTGCTGCAGCAGGGCTGCCGCCGCATCGCCTTCCTCGGCCATGCCTCCAGCCATTACCCCGAATTCCAGGAACGCTACCGCGGCCACGTCGCGGCCCTGCAGGACCACGGCCTGGCCGCCGAACCGGCGCTGCAGCACGATGCGATCACCACCGAGGCTTCCGGCCAGGAGGCCTGCCAGGCGCTGCTGGCGCGTGGCGAGCCGATCGATGCGATCTGCGCCGCCAGCGACCTGATCGCAATCGGTGCGATGCGCGCCCTGCGCGAGGCCGGGCTACGGGTGCCGCAGGACGTGGCGGTGACCGGCTTCGACGACATCCCGCTGGCGGCCTCGGTGTCCCCGGCGCTGACCACGGTCCAGCAGGACACCAAGCAGGCCGGCCAGCTGCTGGTGGAGCGCCTGCTGGCGTTGATCGGCCGACAGCCGGTGCAGAGCCAGAGCATCCCGGTGAAGCTGGTGGTGCGGGAATCGTCGCTGCGCCGGTAAGCGCCACCAGGCCTTACGCCACGCCTCAACGTGCGACGGCGGAATTCTTCCCCCATGACCAACGGCGGATGCGCACGGAGGCTGATGCGCGGATAACGCGCAGATATCGCCCATGGAAAGGTGTACGTCGCATGCTGAAGATCGATTCGCTGTCCAAGACGTACGCCAACGGCGTGCATGCCCTCAACAACGTCAACCTGGACATCCCGCGGGGCATGTTCGGCCTGCTCGGCCCCAACGGCGCCGGCAAGTCCTCGCTGATGCGCACGCTGTCCACCCTGCAGGAAGCCGACAGCGGCACGGCGACGCTCAGCATTCCAGGCGAGGCGCCGATCGACGTGCTGCGCGACAAGGATGCGGTGCGCCGCCGACTGGGTTACCTGCCGCAGGATTTCGGCGTGTACCCGAAAGTCAGCGCGCTGGACCTGCTGGAGCATTTCGCGGTGCTCAAGGGCCTGACGCAGCGCGCGCAGCGCCGCGAGGTGGTCGATGGGCTGCTGCAGCAGGTGAACCTGTGGGACGCGCGCAAGCGCAAGCTGGGCACCTACTCCGGCGGCATGCGCCAGCGCTTCGGCATTGCCCAGGCGCTGCTGGGTGACCCGCGGTTGGTGATCGTCGATGAACCCACCGCCGGCCTCGACCCGGAAGAACGCAACCGCTTCCTCAACCTGTTGGCGGCGATCGGCGAGAACGTGGCGGTGATCCTCTCCACCCACATCGTCGAGGACGTGACCGATCTGTGCCCGACGATGGCGATCATGAACAAAGGCCAGGTGCTGCTGACCGGGCGCCCGGCCGATGCCATCGACGCCCTGCAGCAGCAGGTCTGGCGCAAGCAGGTTGATCCTTCGGAACTGGCCGACCACGAGGCACGCTACGTGGTGCTGTCCACCCGCCTGGTCGGTGGCCGCCCGGTGATCCACGTGCACAGCGCCAACGACCCTGGCGACGGCTTCGCGGCCGTGGCTCCCGACCTCGAGGACGTGTACTTCCAGCGCCTGCGCCTTCAGGCCCGTAGCCGCGTCGCAGCCTGAGCGGAGCACGCCATGATCCTCAACTTCTTCCGCTTCGAGCTGCGCGAGCAGCTGCGATCCCCGCTGCTGTGGCTGCTGGCCGGGCTGTTCGCCCTGCTTGCCTTTGCCGCCGCGTCCAGCGACGCCGTGCAGATCGGTGGCGGCACCGGCAACGTGCACAGCAACGCGCCCACCGTGATCGCACAGATGCTGGGCATCTTCACCCTGCTCGGCATGCTGGTCACCGCCCTGTTCGTCAGCAACGCGCTGTTGCGTGACTTCGAACTCGGCACTGCCGAACTGATCTTCGCCAGCCCGGTGAAGCGCCGCGATTACCTGGCCGGGCGCATCGCTGCCGCCCTGGCGGCCGGGCTGCTGGTCTACATCCTGATCGCATTCGGCCTGTGGCTGGCGCCGTTCATGCCGTGGGTCGATCCCGAGCGCATGGGCCCGATCAGCTGGCAGGGCTATGCCTGGACGTTCGCGGTCGTCGTCATTCCGAACCTGTTGTTCACCACCGCGCTGCTGTCGCTGCTGGCAGCGCTGACCCGCTCGATCCTCTGGGTCTACATCGGCCTGGTGGCCTACCTGGTCTTGTACGGCGCCAGCGCGGCTCTGCTGCGCGACATCGACAATACGTGGATCGCGGTGCTGAGCGAACCGCTGGGCATGCGCGCACTCGGCCGTACCATCCGCTACTGGTCCACCGCCGAACGCAACAGCGGGGTTCCCGAGCTGGCCGGCTACCTGCTGGCCAATCGCGCCCTGTGGTTGGGCGTGGCTGCCGCGCTGTTTGCCGCCACCTTCGCGCTGTTCCGCACCGAACGCAGCGGCAGTGGCCGTCGGCGCTGGGGCCGCAGGCAGGCGCAACCGGCTTCCGAAGCCAGCGTGGTCCGTCCCACCCGCGCGACACTGCCGCGCGTGATACCGGCGTTCACTGCCAGCACGGCGTGGCAGCAGTTCCTGCGCCAAGTCCGCTTCGATACACGCGGTGTCCTGCGCAGCGTGCCGTTCATCGTGCTGCTGGTACTGGGCCTGGCCAACTTCCTGCCCAGCGCGCTGTTCCGGCAGACCCTGTACGGCACCTCGATCTGGCCGGTCACCTCGCAGATGATCATGGGCCTGCAGGGGGCCTTCAGCTGGCTGCTGGTGATCATCGTGCTGTTCTTCGCCGGTGAGCTGGTCTGGAAGGAACGCAGTGCGCGCATCAATGAAGTGACCGATGCCATGCCGGTGCCGAACTGGGTGCCTCTGCTGGCCAAGTTCACCGCACTGCTGGCCGTGATCATCTGCTTCCAGGCCGCCGGCGCGCTGGCCGCGCTGGGCGTGCAGCTGGCCAAGGGCTACACGCATCTGGAGCCGCTGCTGTACCTGCGCAGCCTCGCGCTGGATTCGGTGGTCTACATCCTGATGGGGGGCCTGGCGCTGGTGCTGCAGGTGCTCACCAACAACAAGTTCGTCGGATACGCATTGCTGATCGTGGTGATGATCGGCCAGGGCGTGCTCGGCCTGCTCGACTACACGCAGAACCTGTACAACTTCGGCAGCTGGCCCAACGCGCCCTATTCGGACATGAACGGCTACGGCCACTTCCTGACCGGGCAACTGGCGTTCCAGGGCTACTGGGCGTTGTTCCTGCTGACGCTGATGTGCTTGGCGTCGGCCTTCTGGGTGCGCGGTGTCAGCCAAGGCCTGCGCCAGCGCCTGGCTCTGGCCGGCCGCCGCCTGCGCGGCCCGACCGGCGCCTTTGCAGCGCTGGCAGCAGTGGCGTTCGTCGGCGTGGGGGGCTGGCTGTACTGGAGCACCAACATCCGCAACGAGTTCCTTTCTCCGGACCAGCAGCTGGATCTGCAGGCCCGCTACGAGCGCGAGCTGTCGAAGTACCGCAACCTGCCGCAGCCCCGCATCGTGGCGGTGGACAACCGCGTGGACCTGTCCCCCGAATCGCAGTCGATGGTGATCGATGCGAACTGGACGATCCGCAATCTCCACGCGCAGCCGATCCCGGAACTGCATGTCTCGATGGGCGATGACAAACAGCTGGTAGCCGCCGATCTTGGCGGACAGACGATGGCCTTCCATGCCAAGGACCTGGGGTATCGCATCTATCGGCTGGACAAGCCTCTGCAACCGGGCGAAAGCCGCCGGGTCCATTTCCGGGTGGTGCAGAAGCCCAATGGCATCACCGCCGGCCAGGCGCCGAGCAACATCGTGGACAATGGCACGTTCTTCAACAGCCGCGTGTTGCCGTCGTTCGGCTACAACGAGGGCGCGGAGATCACCGACCGCAACGAGCGGCGCAAGCGCGACCTGGGTGAGCCGCGGCGCATGCCCAAGCTGGAAGACGAAGCCGCGCGTGCCAACACGTACATAGCCAACGATGCCGACTGGCTCGACTTCCGCACCACGATCTGCACGGCACCGGACCAGGTGGCGCTGGCCCCGGGCTATCTGCAGCATGAGAGCACGGTCAATGGCCGGCGCTGCTTCAGCTATGCCATGGATCGACCGATGCTGAACTTCTACGCCTATCTGTCGGCGCGCTGGGAGGTGCGCAAGGCAAAGTACAAGGACATACCGATCGAGGTCTACTTCGGCCCGGCGCACGGCTACAACGTGGAGCGGATGATCGAAGCGGTGCAGAAATCGCTGGCCTACTACGAGGCGAACTTCACCCCGTACCAGCATCGCCAGGTGCGCATCATCGAGTTCCCGGGTTATGCCCGCTTCGCGCAGTCGTTCGCCAACACCATCCCCTACTCCGAAGCTATCGGTTTCATCGCCGACCTGCGTGACCCGGACAAGGTGGACTACGTGTTCTACGTGACCGCGCACGAAATCGCACACCAGTGGTGGGCGCACCAGGTGATCGGTGCCAACGTGCAGGGCGCCACGGTGCTGTCCGAATCGTTGTCGCAGTATTCGGCACTGATGGTGATGGAGCAGGAGTACGGCCGCCAGCACATGCGTCAGTTCCTCAAGCGCGAACTGGACGGTTACCTGTCCGGCCGCGGCGGCGAGGCCATCGAGGAACAGCCGCTGGAGCGCGTGGAGAACCAGCAGTACATCCACTACCAGAAGGGTTCGCTGGTGTTCTACCGGCTGCGTGAAGAGATCGGCGAAGTGGCCCTGAACCGCGCGTTGAAGCGCTTCCTGCAGGACAAGGGCTACCAGCAGCCGCCGTACACCACCTCACGCGAACTGCTGAGCTACATCCGTGCCGAGACCCCGGCCGACCGCCAGCAGCTGGTCACTGACCTGTTCGAGAAGATCAGCTTCTACGACAACCGCGTGATGGCCGCCAGCGCCCGCAAGCGCGATGACGGTCGCTACGACGTGACCCTGGACCTGCATGCCAGCAAGCAGTATGCCGATGGCAAGGGCAAGGAGACCGCCGGCAAGATGGATGACTGGGTGGAGATCGGCGTGTTCGCCAATGGGCCGTCGGGCAAGGAGCGCGACCAGAAGGTGCTGTACCTGCAGCGCCACCACATCACCAGCGCCGCGCCGAAGATCACGGTGACGGTGGATGAAAAGCCCGACGAAGCAGGCTTCGATCCCTACAACAAGCTGATCGACCGGGTGAGCGATGACAATCGGCGCAAGGTAACGATGTGAGGTATGCGGTGGTGCCAGTCAAATGGCTGGCATCACTACTGCAGACAAAAGCGACATGCCGCGACCAATTGCGTCATTTGAAGACCTGGTTGACCAGAGATGCGGGAGCACCAACAGGATCCATTTGAAGGCAAGCGATACTCTCCGCGAACCTTCGAGAAGGCGCGATGACATCCAGCCATATCTACTTCGATGCACACAGGATTTCCGCATCACTGAACTGGGCAGCCAAGGTACTGGCTGACTGTGGTCTTGAGCTCGAATTGGAGCTGGGTGAGAACAGCGTTCTCATTACGGGCGATGAAGACGTTCGTCTGGGGCTCTCTCTCAACGACGCGCCCCATGTCCTCCAGGAAGCCATCGAGCTAGCGCATGGCACCGAACACGTACATGCCATGAGCCAGTGCATGGCCAGATTCGAGATCTCAATCACCGACCTGGAGGCGGTGCTGGATGAGATGAACACGCTGATCGAGGTCCAGCAGACATTGCTCACCGCCGTGGACGGTGTCCTGTGGAACGAGTGGAACGAAGCACTCAGCCGGTGATTTCCGGCTGAGGCCCGGCCTTCGGCCCCAGCAACGCCAGCAGCACGAAGACCACGACCGAGGCGACGGTGCCGAGCACCGCCGGTAACCCGAACGCCCACGCCGAACGGCCCTGCTGGCGTGCCCAATGGGCCAGATGCCAGGCCGCGCCCAGGTTGATCAGCCAGGCAACCACGAACACCGGCCAAAGCACCATGCCCACCGCGCGCAGCAGGGGCATGGACATCAGCGCGGCAACGATCGCCGCGATCAGGAAGATCAGCGCAGAGCGGGAATGACGCGATGCAGATGCGTTCATGCGGCCAACCTGCGCACCATCACCAGCACGCGATAGCTGCAGTTGTCGGCTTCCTGCAGCGGCTTCCAGCCCAGCCGAGCGTACAGGCCGCCATCCAGCGCTTCGGTCTGTAGATACAACGCGGAAACGCCCATCCGAACCGCCTGCGCCGCTGCCTGCTCGACCAGCCCCCTGGCCAGCCCGCGGCCCCGATGGCTGTCGGCCACGAACACGCTGCCCAGCCAGTGTTCATACTGCGGGAATGCCTGCATCTCCCTGCGCTTGAGCTGCACGGCACCAACCAACTGGTCTCCATCGAAGGCGGCGATCAGGTGCGGGAAACCTCCGGCGTCCTGCGGCGGATTGAGCCACTGCAGTTCCTGTTCCAGCGACAGGCCCGCGTCCTGGCCCCATTGTGCGTGGTACCACCCGGCCAGTTGCTGCCGTTCCGGTGCGCCAGCGGGTAATACCCTGAATTCCATGGCAATGCCTTGATCCCGATATTGCCCAAGAGGATCACGGACGGCGCTCGAAGGGAAGCCTTCTGTAGAGTCGCGCCGTGCTCGACTGATCCGGCATTGCGCGAACGGCAGCCGAGCATGGGCTCGGCTCTACATGACAATCAACCCTGGGCGAAGTCCTTCAGGATCTCGCCGACGCCGCTGGGCGAGATCTCGAAACCCAGCTGGGTGCCCGGGTTGATCACCACGCCGTAGCCACCCGGCACGCGGCGCAGCACGTCCAGCATCAGCCAGCGGATCTGGTGTTCGGCCTGCTGGCTGTAGATGCCCACCCGCGACGGATCGGTGAACACGGCCACGTGCAGGATGCCCTGCTTGTCGAACAGCAGCGGGTCGAAGCCGCTGCCGTCGGGCGTGACCAGGCTGCCGGTCAGCAGCACTACCTCGGAAGCGACGAAGGCCTCCATGAAGGCGCGAATCGGCACCGCCCCGTCCATCGCCGCCTTCAACAGGGTTTCGATCGGGGTCTGCGGGGCGAGGTCGGTCATGGCGGTACGGCGGGGCGTGAGGGTGCCTATTGTGCCGGATGTGGTCCCCCCGGTAGTGCCGGCCGCTGGCCGGCACCTGAAGGGACGATGGATTCATGAGTTGCCGGCCAGCGACCGGCACTACCGCCCCAGGCGCTGGTCCCGTGCCCGCTGGTCAGCCATCGCCTTGTCCAGTTCGGCCTGCAGTGCCGGCTGCTGCACGGTGGCGTCCAGCACATAGACCTTTACCCCATGCGCCGGCACGTCGGTCTTCAGCTGCCGCTCGACCTTCACCGTGCCGCCGTCCAGCGCATCACGCCAGCGGCCCGCCTGCACGTAACGCGCCACAGTGAAGCTCTTTGCCCTGTCGCCCTTGTTCAGCAGCACCAGCGCAGTCTGCGCCACGTCACCGTGCTGCAGCACGCGGAAGAACACCGCCTCATTGCCCTGCAGGCGTTCGTTCACCTGTAGGCCGCGCTGCAGGGCCGGGGTGGCCGCGCGCAGCTTGGCAATGCGCTGCAGCGGCGCGAAGATCGGGCTCTGCGGTGCAGCGTCCACGCGCGGCTGGCCGAAGTAGGCACGGTTGCCGGCGTGCTCGGCGCGGCCGCGCATGAAGCCGGTCTCCGAACCGTAATAGACCACCGGAATGCCGCGCGCGGTGAACAGCCAGTTGTGCGCGTCGATGAAGCCGGTGTCGCTGGCCTGAAGGCGCGGCATGTCGTGGTTGTCGTAGAAGCTCATCAGCTCGTACGGATTGGCATACGGGCCACCGCTCAGGTGCAGTGGCTCAGCCAGGGTCTCGAAGCCCTTGTTGGCGGTGCCGAAGGTCTGCTCCAGTGCCCCGCGCAACGGGAAATCGAGCACGCTCACGTTGGCATTGGATGGCCAGGTGTGCTCGGCAATGGTCGCCGCGTTGTAGTCGAAGGCTTCGCCAAACATGAACATGCCCGGGTGCTCGGCACGGATGCGCTTGACGAAGGCATGCCACCACGGGTGCGGCAGCCAGCCGATGGTGTCGATGCGCAATGCGTCCACGCCCTGCGCGGTCCATTGCAGGTAGGCACCGACCAGGTAGTCCATCACCGCCGGATTGTCCTGGTTGAAGTCGGACAGCTCAGCCAGGTTGCCATCGAAGATCGAGCCATCCTTGTTGTCGACCGGTCCAATGTTGTTGTAGAACGCGTGCAGCGGGTTGTGCTTCGGATCCAGTTTCTGCGGCGGCAGGTTCTGGTGGTCGGCGATCAGTTTTCCGTCCTTGTCGAAGATCTGGCCGAACTGCGGCTGTCGCGTCGGCATGGTCCAGGCCGGCGAGCCGTGGTTGCCCACGATATCCAGCACCACCTTCAAGCCAGCACCGTGCAGGCCCTTGGTCAACCCGGCGAAATCCAGGTTCTTGCTGGGCAGGTGCTCATCGAGCTTGTAGAAGTTGATGCCCCAGTACCCGTGGTAGCCGGTCTTGCCGCGATCAGTCAGCGTGCTGGTGCAGCTGATCGGCTTGCTGCCGGTGAACGCCTCGTCCGGGTTGTCGACGATGGGCGTGATCCATACCGCGCCGAAACCGAGGTTGCGGATGTACTGCGCGTTGTCGAGCACACCGCGGAAATCACCACCGAGGTAGCCGATGTTGCCGTCCACCTTGTCCGGGCACGGCACTGGGATGTCGAAGGTGCGGTGCGCGCCACCCTGGTCACGATGGTCATTGGCCGGGTCACCGTTGACGAAGCGGTCGGTGACCACGAAGTACACCGCATCGCTGGCGAACGGCTCGGTGGTGCCGACGTAGTCCGGGCGCGGCGTGGCCACGGCCTGGCCGGCGAACAGGGCAAGGGAAACAGCAACAGCCAGGACACCACGCATCACACCACCTCCGGACGGGACGGAACCCGCAGCACGCACAGGCCGGCCAGGAACAGGCTGCAGCCGCCCAGCACCAGCACATGCATCGGCTGGCCACCCAGCCATGCGCGCAGGGCAAAGCCGAGCGCACTGGCCGCCACCAGCTGCGGGATCACGATGAAGAAATTGAAGATGCCCATGTACACGCCCATCTTCGACGCCGGCACGCTGTCGGACAGCAGTGCATACGGCAACGACAGGATCGAGGCCCAGGCAAAGCCGACGCCGACCATCGACAGCAGCAGCCAGTGCGGGTCGCGGATGAACATCAGCGAGACCAAGCCGGCGCCGCCCAGCCACAGGTTGACCAGGTGGCTCCAGCGCAGGCCGATCGCACGCACCATCGGCGGAATCAGCACCGCCGCCAGCGCAGCGAAGCCGTTGTAGGCGCCAAACAGCACGCCCACCCAGTTGGCACCTTCGTTGTAGGCGGCCGACTGTGGATCGGTCGAACCGAAGTGGGTACCGGCCACCGCAGCGGTGGTGTAGATCCACATGGCGAACAGCGCGAACCACGAGAAGAACTGCACCCACGCCAGGCGGCGCATGGTGACCGGCATCGCGCGCAGGTCGCCGACGATGGCGGCCAGCATATGCGTGGCCGGCAGCGCGCGCGCGGCCGCCAGCAGCAGGCCGTAGCCGGCGCACAGGCCGGCCAGCACGTACAGCATCCGGTCGCCTTGCCGCCAGGCGATCAGCAGCGCCAACAGCACACCCAGCCCAAGCCACAGGGTCACCCGCGTCCATGAAGCCGGGCCGTTGATCGCGGCCGCCGCGTGATGTTCCGGTGGCTCGGCATCATCGAACCCGGCCAGCTCCGCCGGTGAATATTCGCGGGTGCTGACCACCGTCCAGGTGATCGCCGCCAGCAGCACCACCGCGCCGAAGTAGAACGCATAGCGCACAGTGTCGGGCACTTCCCCGGCGGACGCGGTGTTGGCAACGCCGAAGTGGGCCAGGATGAACGGCAGAAAGCTGGCGACGATGGCACCCACGCCGATGAAGAAGCTCTGCATGGCATAGCCGGCCGGACGCTGGCGTGGCGCCAGCTGGTCACCGACGAAGGCACGGAACGGCTCCATCGATACGTTGATCGAGGCATCCAGTACCCACAGCGTGCCGGCCGCGATCCACAGCGTCGGCGAGTTCGGCATCACCAGCAGCGCCAGCGTGGTCAACACCGCACCGATCATGAAGTACGGACGACGGCGCCCCCAGCGCGTCCAGGTGCGGTCGGACAGGTAGCCGATTACCGGCTGCACCAGCAGGCCGGTCAGCGGCGCGGCAATCCACAGCCCTGGTACCGCGTCGATATCCGCGCCCAGCGTCTCGAAGATGCGGCTGGCATTGGCGTTCTGCAGGGCGAATCCGAACTGGATGCCGAGGAAGCCGAAACACATGTTCCAGATCTGCCAGAACGATAGCTGCGGTTTTGCCGTGCGATTCATCGTGCACCCTCTTCCATCGCCACCGGCGCCACCGTCAGCGCCTGCACCTGGGCCTGGTTGAGCACGCCTTCGCGGCCACCCTTGCCCCCGGTGTAGTGCGCGAAATGTTCAAGCGCGCTCATGTTGAAGCCTTCTTCGAGCGCGACGGTGCACTGCCCCTTGGCCACAACGAACGTTGCCGAAGTCGAGTCCTGCACCGCCACGCTGTGCGGCAGCGTAACCGTGTGCCGCTGCAACGGCTGGCCCGGGCACTGCAGCACCAGCTGCTTCACCGCAGCGGTGACGCCGGTGTTGATCGGCCCGTTCGGGTTGCGGTACTGCAGGCGAAGACGCACCTGCCCGGCCTTGGCCGAGGTGAACTGCCAGCGATCCTCGCCCTTCAGCACCTGCTGCGGACCGACGCAGACCGTCGGGCTGTGCAGCGATTCCAATGCGTTGTCGCGCCGGGTCAGGCTGAGGCAATGCTGCAGGCCATCGTCACTGATGTGCGCCTGGCCGTTGCTGGCGGTGAGCGCGCGACCGTCCTGCCACAGCACCTGGCCGGCAGCGACCTCGACGTTCCAGCCCCTGCCCTTGCGCCGCGCCTGCGGTGCGGCCGGCGTGGCCGGTGCGCGCGCATTGGCGTCGGCCGTCATTGCTACGCTGCGCGGCGCCGCTGCTGCGGGGACCAGCTGCACGGTGGTGGTGGCACCACGCATCTTCACCTTGCCCGCTACCAGCAATCCATCGGCCAGCTGCTTCGGCCGCTCCAGCACATAACGCTTACCGTTGGCCTCCAGGGAGATGCGGCGTTGCGTGCCGAACAGTTCGGGCACCAGCACGGCCGGCAGCTTGGGCTGCACGCGGCCATCGTCCTGCACGCCGAATACGCCTTCGACCACCATCGACAGATAGCCGGCCACCGACCACAGCTGGCGTTCGGAATTGACCACCGGGCCGCTCAGTGCGCCTTCCTCGACATGCACGGCCTGGCTGACCAGCTCGTAGTTTTCCATGTTGGAGCCGGCCAGCGCGGCGCCCTGCATCAACGAGCGGATTTCGGCGGCGATGCGCGGCGCATCATCCAGCTGCCGCGCCGCGCGCAGCGAGTACGCACTGACGAACGGCCAGATCGCGCGATTGTGGTAGATCGGCTGCTGCGCCTCCTGCGGCCACACCACCGGGCTGCCGGCCGGGCCCATCGGATACGCCGCCAGCGCACGCCGCGCGCGCTCCGGCGGCAGCACCCCGGCCAGGATGCCCAGCGAAAGGCCGAGCAGATCCACCTTGGCGTACGGCACCGGGTGCGCGGCTTCACCGATGTAACTCATGTACTGGCCGATGTCTTCGCGCCAGAAGCGCGTATCGATCTGCTGCGCCAACGCATCGGCCCACGCCTTGTACTCGGCCGCGCGGGCATCGCCGTGCTGCCCGGCCAGGCGTTCGGCCAGGCGCAGTGCCTGGTAGTGCAGCACGTTGGTGGACAGTGCGTAGGAATCACCGATGAAGCGCACGTCCTCGCGGGTCCAGTCCGGATAGGTCTGCTCGCGCCAGTCCAGGAACGAGGTCTCGCCGCGGTACAGGCCCATCTGCGCGTCGAACACCATCGCGCGGTCCTGCGCCAGCGTGCCCTGCAGCGCCTGCCAGACCTGATCGGCAAACGCTCGGTCCTCCAGCAGGTGGCGTGCCGCCAGGAACCACACCACGCGGTCGCTGCTGATCGGCCAGCTGCCGCCGGAACCGGTGTCCTGCGCCACGAACAGGCCGGGCGTGTGCCCGTCGCGCGCCGCCGACAGCTTGAACTGCAGCGACTGCCGGGTGCGTTGCGGGTCCAGCCGCGCCAGTGCCAGATCGGCGGCGAAGCTGACATCGCGGGTCCACACATAGGGCCAGCGCGCGCCGGTCTGGAAGCACTCGCACGGCACCGGCCGGCCCTCGTCGAAGGCCGGATCGCGGATCGCATCCACGCGGTCCTGGTCCATCTCCTGCTGGGCCAGCGCGAACAGTGCATCGAACATCACGCTGCCGGTCTGGCTGCGCATCGGTGCGGCTGCGATCTGCACTGCGCCCTTCGGCGCATGCAGCACGAAGCTGCCATTGGCAGCGGCTTCGGCGCGCGCATGGCGGCCGTCGAATTGCAGGTCGACCGCCTGCGCGGTCGTCCCCAGCGCTGCCCCCAGGGCAGCGGTCAGGCAAATGATCTTCAGCATCGAAGCGGCGGACCGGCTTGCGCCCGTCGGCCTCCCTCCCTCTCTGCACGCGTTGTAGGTCCGCACCGTCGTTGCAGGCGGGCGGGCGCGGCCCCTCCCTCAAGGTGCCTGGGCCCCATGGTAGACGCGGGGCTGTCGACTGCGTCCAGTTGCATACGTATTCATGGCGTCACGCGGTAGCGCGCCCGCCGCGCTGGCTTATGGTCCGGGTCTGCCAACGGCGCCTTGGGAGGGGAATTGCCGATGTCATCCACTGCTGTACGCGCGCTATTCGCGCACATGCTCGGCCTGGCCCTGATGGGATGGGCCACGCTGGTACACGCCACGCCCCAGGTGGCCAGCGTCGAATCGCCGGGCAAGGTGCTGAAGGTCAGCCTGGTGCTGGACGGCGGCACCGCGCGCTACCGCGTCGAGCGTTTCGGCGAACCCGTGGTGGAGGATTCGAAGCTTGGCTTTGCCCTGCGCGACGGCCGCCTGGACCGCGATTTCGCCCTGCTTGGCCAGCAGCAGCGCAGCGTCGACGACAGCTGGGAGCAGCCGTGGGGCGAGCGCCGGCTCACCCGCAACCACTTCAACGAGCTGACCGTGCAGCTGGCCGAAACCACCGGCAGCAAGCGACGGCTGGATGTGGTGTTCCGCGTCTACGACGATGGTCTCGGCTTCCGCTATGTGTTCCCTGAGCAACCGAACCTGCGCGAGGCGATCATCGATGACGAACTGACCGAGTTTGCCATCGCGCCTGAATCCACCGCTTGGTGGATCCCCGCCGGCGAACCGATCCACTACGAATACCTCTACCAGCGCACGCCGCTACGCGAAGTACCGCTGGTGCATACGCCGATGACCCTGCGCAGCCGCGATGGCCTGCATCTGGCGATCCACGAGGCGGCGCTGGTGGACTATGCCGGCATGTGGCTGCGGCGCACCGAGGGGCAGCGCCTGCGCGCGCAGCTCTCGCCCTCGGCCGAAGGCTGGAAGGTACGCCGCGCCCTGCCCTTCGCCACGCCGTGGCGCACGCTGCAGATCGCCGACCGTGCCGGTGGTCTGGTCGAATCGGACCTGATCCTCAACCTCAACGAACCCAACGCGCTGGGCGATGTGAGCTGGGTGAAGCCAGCCAAGTACCTGGGCGTGTGGTGGTCGATGCACCTGGACAACGAGAGCTGGGCGACCGGGCGGAAGCATGCGGCTACCACCGCCAAGACGAAAAAAGTCATCGACTTCGCCGCCGCGCACGGCTTCCGTGGCGTGCTGGTGGAAGGCTGGAACCCGGGCTGGGACGGCATGTGGGTGGGCAATGGTTATGACTTCGATTTCACCCGGGCCACGCCCGATTTCGACATTGAAGCGCTGTCGGCATATGGCCTGAAGAAGGGCGTACACCTGATCGGCCACCATGAAACCGGCTGCGCCATCGAGCACTACGAGGACCAGCTGGGCGCCGCGCTGGACCTGTATGCACGGCTGGGCGTGGACCAGTTCAAGACCGGCTACGTCTGTGACGACGGCCAGGTCGACCGCCGCAATCCGGCAGGGGGACCGCTGTGGCGCGAGTGGCACGACGGGCAGTTCATGGCCCGCCACCATCTGAAGGTGGTGCAGGAAGCCGCGCGCCGGCACCTGTCGGTGAACCCGCATGAGCCGATCAAGGACACCGGCCTGCGCCGCACCTACCCCAACTGGATCTCGCGCGAAGGCGCACGCGGCATGGAGTACAACGCCTGGGGCCAACCACCGAACCCGCCGGAGCACGAGGTCAACCTGGTGTTCACCCGCATGCTGGCCGGGCCGATGGATTACACCCCCGGCATTCTCAGCCTGAAGGGCCGCCACGGCCAGGCCATTCCCAGCACGCTGGCGCGCCAGCTGGCGCTGTACGTGGTGCTGTACAGCCCGATCCAGATGGCCGCCGACCTGCCCGAGCACTACCTGCAGCATCGCGAGGCGTTCCGTTTCATCGAGGACGTGGCGGTGGACTGGGAGCAGAGCCGCGTGCTCGATGGTGAAGTGGGCGACTACGTGACGATCGTGCGCCGCGACCGCAACAGCCGCGACTGGTTCCTCGGCAGCATCACCGATGAGCACGGCCGCATGCTGCCGGTATCGCTGGGCTTCCTTGAGCCGGGCGTGCGCTATCGCGCCGAGATCTACCGTGATGGCGAGGGCGCGGATTTCCGCAGCAATCCATTCGCGTTCGCACGCGAAACCCGCGAAGTGACCAGCGCCGATGCACTGACGCTGGTGCTGGCACCCGGCGGTGGCCAGGCCATTCGCTTCACGCCGATCCGCTGAACGTTTTCCTGCCTGCGCCCCCGTAGCGCCCGAGCCCACGCTCGGGCGGCGGTGCGTAGCACCGAAATGCAGCCGAGCATGGGCTCGGCTCTACAGAACGAGACACTTGAAAGCGATTACATCCCTGCAGACGCCATTGAATACGTATGCAGGGTGATTCCCGCGAAGAACGCGCTGCCTACCATAGCGGCGACGACAGCGGCCACCGCGTCGCACGTTCACGGCCCCGCCGGAACGCTCACAAATCGATCTGCAACATTGCCTGGGAGGGGAAAATGTTGAACCACAAGCGCAGCGCGCTGAGCATCGCGCTGGCCGTTGTCCTGGCGCCGACGCTGGCGTCGGCACAGTCCACGCAGAGCACCACCACGCCGGCCGGCACCGCCGCCACCAACCTGGATACGGTGCAGGTCACCGGCATCCGCCGCGGCATCGAGAGCGCGATCGCGGTCAAGCAGGACGCCACCTCGGTGGTCGAAGCGATCTCCGCCGAAGACATCGGCAAGCTGCCCGACGTCAGCATCGCCGAGTCCATCTCGCGCCTGCCCGGCCTGGCCGCGCAGCGCGTGGCGGGCCGTGCGCAAGTGATCAGCGTGCGCGGCCTGTCGCCGGACTTCGCCACCACCCTGCTCAACGGCCGCGAAGTGGTCAGCACCGGCGACAACCGCGGCGTCGAGTTCGACCAGTACCCGTCCGAGCTGGTCAACGGCGTGACGGTGTACAAGACCCCGGACGCGGCGCTGGTCGGCCAGGGCCTGTCGGGCACCATCGACATGCAGACCGCACGCCCGCTCAGCTTCGGCGAGCGCGTGATCGCGGTCAGCGGCCGCTACCAGAAGAGCTCCCTGGGCCGCGCCGCCAACACCGATCCGTACGGCAACCGCTTCAGCGCCAGCTACATCGACCAGTTCCTGGACAAGACCCTGGGCATCGCCATCGGCTATGCGCACAGCGACATGCCGATCCAGGAGAACCAGGTCGGCCTGTACGAACCGTGGACCACCGAGCACACCGACAAGGGCGACCGTCCGGGCGTGGGTGCCGGCACCTACTTCTCCGATGGCATCAAGGCGCTGCGCCGCACCGGCAACAACAAGCGCGACGGCGTGATGGCCACGATCCAGTTCCGGCCGAACAACAGCTGGACCAGCACCTTCGATGCGTTCCACACCGAAGCCGAGCAGATCGACACCGCCAACCAGTTCGAGCTGAACCTCAGCAACTACAACGGCAACTACACCCCTGGCCTGCTGGTCAGCAACCCGCAGGTCAACGCCAATGGTTCGTTCACCGGCGGCACCGCCAGCGGCGTGTATCCGCTGGTGCGCGGCATGTACAACAAGCGCAAGGACAAGATCGATGCGTTCGGCTGGAACAACGAGTTCAACTTCGGCGGCGTCAAGCTGGTCGCCGACCTGAACTACTCCAAGGCCACGCGCGATGAGCTGAACCTGGAAAACAACCTGCAGCTGACCCCGATGCCACAGCTGGATACGGTCGGCGTGTCGATCCGCCAGAACGGCTTCTCGCAGATCAGCCCGGGCCTGAACTACTCCAATCCCGATGCGCTGTTCCTGACCAACACCATCTACGGCTCCGGCTACGGCAAGGTGCCGCAGGTGGAAGACCGCCTGAAGGGTGGCAAGCTGGCCGCCACCATCGCGCTGCCCGATGCCATCGCGTCGTGGGCGCCGGACATCGACATCGGCGTGAACTACGCCGACCGCCGCAAGGTGAAGACCCAGTCCGAAGGCAACATCCTGCTGGGTGCGCAGGGCGATGCCAACATCGCCTCGGACCTGCAGTATCGCCCGGTCAACCTCGGCTTCGCCGGCCTCGGCACCATCCCGGCCTGGAACGTCCCGGCCGCGGTCGGCCGCTACATGACCTTCAACCCGGTCGACAACCTGGACTACCTGATTCCCAAGTCGTGGACGGTGCAGGAGAAGATCACCACCGCCTGGGCGCGCCTGAACATCAACGCCGACATCGGCGACGTCGGCGTGCGCGGCAACATCGGCGTGCAGATGCAGCACACCGACCAGAGCTCGGATTCGCGCTACTGGGACAGCTCGCAGTCGGCCGGCAACAACGTGCAGCCGTACTCGAACGGCCGCACCTACAACGATTGGCTGCCGAGCCTGAACCTGGCCTTCCTGTTCCCGCACCAGCAGACGCTGCGCTTCGCCGTCGCCAAGCAGGTCGCACGCCCACGTGTGGACCAGATGCGCGCCGGCCTGGAGTTCGGCGTGGACACCGGCACCGGCCGCCCCGGCGGCAGCGGCGGCAATCCGCTGCTGGACCCATGGCGTGCCACCGCGCTGGACCTGTCCTATGAGAAGTACTTCGGCGAGAAGGCCTACGTGGCCGCCGCGATCTTCTACAAGGACCTGAAGAGCTACGTCTACACCCAGTCGGTCGATAACTACGACTTCACCGCGCTGCTGGGCAGCTACGTGCCGCCGCCGGGCATGACCGCACCGGTGCTGACCACCGGCACCTTCTCCGCGCCGCAGAACGGCAAGGGCGGCACGCTGAAGGGCCTGGAGCTGACCGCATCGTTCCCGCTGGAGATGCTGACCGACAGCCTGCGTGGCTTCGGCGTGCAGGCCAGCGCGACCTTCAACAAGAGCGACATCACCATCCTGGATCCGGAGAGCGCCTCCAGCGTGGGCAGTGACCCGATCAGCCTGCCGGGCCTGTCCAAGCGCGTGTACAACTTCACTGCCTATTACGAGCGCAGCGGTTTTGAAGCACGCGTCAGCCAGCGCCGCCGATCGGACTTCATCGGTGAGATCGGCAACTTCAACGGCAACCGCAGCCTGCGCTATGTCGTCGGCGAAAACGTGACCGATGCGCAGGTCAGCTACACCTTCAGCGACAGCAGCGCCCTGCGTGGCCTGACCCTGCTGCTGCAGGGCAGCAACCTGACCAACGAGCCGTACCGCACCTACGCCGGCAGCAAGGACCGCCCGCTGGAGTACATCGAATGGGGCCGCACCTACATGCTGGGCGTGAACTACAAGTTCTGACCACAGCCGGGTAGTGCCGGCCGCTGGCCGGCAACCACCCCATCGGTAGCGCCGGGCCATGCCCGGCGACGGAAGCCAGGAGCAGGACCGGAAACCCGCTGCGCAGGCAGCGGGTTTTCTTTCGCCCGGTCACCGGCATGCCACCGACCGGCGCCCGGCCATGCCGCTCATAAAAAAGGGACGGGGCGCTTCGGCCCCGTCCCCGCAAGTACCGCCACCGGAGAAAACGGTCAGCTGCGTCGGGCGCAATACACCGCGCGCGGCGGCAGCTGGAGTTCGTTGCCCTGCACCGTGCCCGCATCCGGGCCCGGTACCGCCGCCTGCTGCCAGTTCCCCGGCGGCAGCGGATGGGTCACCGCCTCGGCCGACAGGTTGAAGGCCAGCAGGAGGGTTTCATCTGCAAGCATACGCTCGAACAGCAGCACAGGCTCGGCGCTTTCAAGGAATCTGATGCTGCCGTGCAGGAGCGCCGGCTGGGTATGCCGCCAGGCCAGGAACGCGCGGAACGCCGCCAGCACCGAATGCGGGTCGCGCTCCTGCACGGCCACCGCCGCCGCGCGGTGCTCGGCCGGGATCGGCAGCCAGGGCTGCCCGGTGGTGAAACCGGCTAATGGCGCATCGGTCCACGGCATCGGCGTGCGGCAGCCATCACGGCCCTTGAAGTTCGGCCAGAAGGTGATGCCGTAGGGGTCCTGCAGGGCCTCGAACGGCACCTCGGCCTCGGCCAGGCCCAGCTCCTCGCCCTGGTACAGGCACACCGAGCCGCGCAGCGAGCACAGCAGCGCCACCAGCATCCGCGCCAGCCGCGGGTCGGCCGGGTGCCCGCCCCAACGGCTGACCGCCCGCTCCACGTCGTGATTCGAAACCGCCCAGCACGGCCAGCCTTCGGTCATCGCCGCTTCCAGCCGCGAGACCGTGTCGCGGATGTAGGCCGCGCTGTAGTCATCCACCAGCAGCTCGAAGCTGTAGCCCATGTGCAGGCGGCCTTCGCGGGTGTACTCGGCGGTGGTCGCCAGCGAGTCCTCCGAGGAGATCTCGCCCAGGCTGACCGCGCCCGGGTACTGATCCAACAGCGCGCGCAGGCGCTCCAGGAACGGCAGGTTCTCTGGCTGGGTGTTGTTGTAGTAGTGGTACTGGTAAGCGTACGGGTTGTCCGGGCTGAAGCCGCGCCCCACCCGCTTCTCCGCCGGCTTGGGCGGGTTGTCACGCAGCTGCGCATCGTGGAAGCAGAAATTGATGGCGTCCAGGCGGAAGCCGTCCACGCCGCGGTCCAGCCAGAAGCGCACGTTGTCCAGGGTGGCCTGCTGCACGTCCGGGTGGTGGAAGTTCAGGTCCGGCTGGTCGACCAGGAAGTTGTGCAGGTAGTACTGCTCGCGGCGCGGCTCCCACTGCCAGGCACAGCCGCCGAACAGCGACAGCCAGTTGTTGGGCGGGGTGCCGTCCTCGCGCGGGTCGGCCCAGACGTACCAGTCCGCCTTCGGATTGCTGCGGTCCTGGCGGCTCTCACGGAACCAGGCATGCTCGATCGAGGTATGGCTCAGCACCTGGTCGATCATCACCTTCAGGCCCAGGCCATGGGCCTTGGCCAGCAGGCGGTCGAAGTCGTCCAGGCTGCCGAACAGCGGGTCGACGTCGCGGTAGTCGGCGATGTCGTAGCCGAAGTCGGCCATCGGCGACTTGAAGAACGGCGAGATCCAGATCGCATCCACGCCCAGCGCGGCAATGTGGTCCAGGCGCTCGATGATGCCCGGCAGGTCGCCCACCCCATCGCCGTTGGCATCGAGGAAACTGCGCGGGTAGATCTGGTAGATGACGGCTCCGCGCCACCATGGATAGTGCGACATCGACAGCCCCCCTCCGGGCATGCAGGGCCCACCGGAAGCGGGCCGAAATCCTGTTCCGGCAAGCTTAGCGGTGGCCTCCGGGGCATGGCGCAACCTGCATACGTATTCACGCGGAGGGCCGCGCAGGCCGGGCTGGAATTGCCGCGCGGACCGGTTTGCGCCCGAATTCACGGCCAGCGCCTATAATCAGTGGTGAGCCTGAAAGCCTGATCGCATGACCATCACCGAAGACACCCGTCCCGCCCTGGGCCTGCCCCAGATCCAGTCGCTTGCCGCGGCCGACATGGCCGCCGTCGACGCCCTGATCCGGCGCCGGCTGTCTTCGGACGTCGTGCTGATCAACCAGATCGCCGACCACATCATTTCCGCCGGCGGCAAACGCCTGCGCCCGATGCTGGTGATGCTGGCCGGCCACGCGGTGGGCCAGGCCGGCCCGGAACACCACCAGCTGGCGGCGATCATCGAGTTCATCCACACCTCCACCCTGCTGCACGATGACGTGGTGGACGAATCCAGCCTGCGCCGCGGCCGCAGCACCGCCAACGCGCTGTGGGGCAACGCGCCGAGCGTGCTGGTCGGCGACTTCCTGTACTCGCGCAGCTTCCAGCTGATGGTCGAGCTGGAGCGCATGTCGGTGATGCAGATCCTGGCCGATGCCACCAACCGCATCGCCGAGGGTGAGGTGCTGCAGCTGCTGCACGTGCACAACCCGGATACCGACGAAGCCGCCTACCTGCGCGTGATCGAGCGCAAGACCGCGGTGCTGTTCGCCGCCGGTACCCGCCTGGGCGCGCTGGCCAGCGGCGTGGATGAAGCCACCCAGCAGGCCCTGTTCGACTACGGCATGCATCTGGGCTACGCGTTCCAGATTGCCGACGACGTGCTGGACTACTCGGCCAACGCCGAGGAGCTGGGCAAGAACCTGGGCGACGACCTCGCCGAGGGCAAGGCCACGCTGCCGCTGATCCACGCGATGGCCCACTCCGACGACGCTACCCGCGAACGCCTGCGCACCATCGTGCAGGACGGCGACGCCTCGGCGATGCCGGAAGTGCTGGCCGCGATCCGTGCCACCGGCGGCCTGGAGTACAGCCGCGCGCGTGCCGAGGAATATGCCGAAGCCGCCGAGCGCGCGCTCGATGGCCTGGGCGACAACGATGCCGTGGCCGCCCTGCGTGGCCTGGCCCGCTACGCGGTGCAGCGCTCGCATTGACCGGTAGTGCCGACCAACGGTCGGCACGTACCAAACCGGCATTCCGGTGGGTGCCGACCGTTGGTCGGCACTGAAACGGTCGCATTGACCGCATCTGGTAGTGCCGGCCGCTGGCCGGCATTGAAGCCTCGGTAGGTGCCGGCCGCTGGCCGGCATTGAAGCATCGGTAGGTGCCGACCGTTGGTCGGCACTGAAGCATCGGTAGTGCCGGCCGCTGGCCGGCATTCCCGATGACATCCGCAGCATCATGAGGTTGCCGGCCAGCGGCCGGCACTACCGCTGCACGAATCAACGTTTCTCGAAGCGCTCCTCGAAGAACTCATCCAGCGCCTTCCATGCGCGCTTGGCCGCCCGCTCGTTGTACTGGCACCCCGGCGGGCTGTTGGCGTCGCGCTCGGCGAAGCAGTGCACCGCACCGCTGTAGTTGGTGAACTCCCAATCGACCTTGGCCGCGTCCATTTCCTTCTGGAAGCCAGCGATGTCCTCGGCGGTCACGCTCCTGTCGTCGGCGCCGTTGAGCACCAGCACCGACGGATGGCTGCCACCGGCCTGCGCCGGCAGCGGTGAACCCAGCCCGCCGTGCAGGCTGACCACAGCGGCCAACGGTGCGCCCGCACGAGCCAGCTCCAGCACCGTGGTGCCACCGAAACAGAAACCGACCGCACCGATCCGGCTGGCATCCAGCGGTACCTTGCCGGCCTGCGCCTTGAGCACGTTCACCGCTTCCAGTGCACGCGCGCGCAGCAGCGGCCGGTCGTTGCGCAGCTTGCTGGCCACCGGCCCCGCCTCCGCATCGGTCTTCGGCCGCACGTCCTTGCCATAGACATCGGCCACCAGCACCACGTAGTCGTCGCCGGCCAGTTGCTTGGCCTTCTCGACTGCCGACTCGTTCACACCCTTCCAGTTCGGCACCATCACCAGGCCGGGGCGCTGGTCATGCTCGCCATCGTCATAGACCAGCACGCCACTGAAGGTCGTGCCCTGGTGTTTCCACTCCACCGGCTGCGTCTTCATCGCCGCCCACGCCGGCATCGCCGCCAGCCCCAGGATCACCGCCACACCGCATCGCCAACGATTCATGCGCCTGCTCCGCAAGAAAAAGGGGACGGAGGGGATTAAGCCGTAAACGCCCCTCCCGCGTCGCATTCTGCATTGGCGGCGTGACGCAGGTGTGGTTGGATACGACTTAATCCCCTCCGTCCCCTTTTTTCGCATGAATCTTGTTGATCGCTTTCTGTCTGGCCTGATCCCGCGTTTGCCTGCCGAGGATGCCCCGCAGTGGGCACATGTCCAGGGCGCCAGCGCCGAGGACCTGCAGCGCCTGCATGTGCAGTGGCCGCAGGTGCCGGGCAGCCTGGTGGAACTGCTGTCGCGCGTGGATGGCACCCACTACCGGGAGTACCCCGCGGGCAAGGTCTGCGTGCTGATGCTCGGCTCGGATGTCGAGGACGGCGGCTATCCGTACTACCTGCGATCGGTCGCGCAGATCTTCGAGGACCAGCAGCGGTGGGACGACAGCATCCGTTCCATCTACGAAGAGTGGCTGGATGACGAGCCGGAGATTCTCGGCGAGGGCATCGATGCGGATCTGCCGATGAGCCGCCGGCTGTGTTTCTCGCACTGCATGAACAACGGTGGCACCTCGATGCTGTATCTGGATTTCGATCCGGCACCGGGCGGTACCGTCGGCCAGGTGGTGCGCTATCTGCACGATCCGGACAGCTACATAATCATCGCACCCAGCTTCGATGCGTACCTGCAGCAGCTGATTGATCGCGATTACGCGTTCATCCGGCACGAGGACTGAAATCCAGCCGAGCATGGGCTCGGCTCTACAGTAGATCCACGCCATGCGTGGATGACGGCCTCACCCGCCTTCGATCCAATTCAATGTGCCCGGCTCGAACGCCAGCAGATCCGCTGCGGCCAGCTGGCCCCGCGGCCAGTGACGTTCCGGCGGCTTCGGCTGCCGGGCACCGACCGAACCGTCGTAGTCGCGTACCAGCAGTCCGACGCGTGCCGCGCCTGCGGCCAGCAGGGCATCGATGCGCTGCAACCACTGGCCGGCATCCCCCAGAGCTTCATCGCGACGTACCTGCTGATCCTGTTCATGGCGCGCTCGCTGCTCGGCCAGCGCGCGGGCGATCTTGGCTTCGCTCCAGCCCTTCTTCCGCCAGCGCTCGGCATCGCCCTTCCACTCCCGCTCGGCCCGCGACGAGGCCAGCGCAGTACCGCAATCGCAGTGCGCGGCGCTCAGCCACGGCTGCCAGCCGGGCCCGACCGCGGCCTGCAGGCTGGGCGAATCCTGTACGAACAGGCGCCGGCCGCTCCGCTCCATGATCGTGGCGGCTTTCACGTTCGCACACGAGGTGGGCAGGAACAGGGTGACGAAGGTGCACATGCGGGTATCCGGGTCCGTCCGGGGATGCGCCGATGGTAACTCGCTGGGGTCAGAGCCCTTTCCTGCGGAAAGGGATCCGACCCCGGGCCGGTGGATCAGGCGATGCCCAACCCCGGAATCGCGCTGATGCTGTCCGGGTCAAACCCGGCCAGTTCGGCGAAATGGCGGCCACGCGCCACGTAATCGCGGTAGGCACCAAAGCTTGGCGCGCCCGGCGACAGCAGAACCACACCGCCCTGCGCCCCCAGCGCGGCGCGCGCCAAGGCCATCGCCTCGGGCAGATCCGACGCCGCGTGCAGACCGAAGCGGCCGGCATCGGCCAGCGGCTGCAGCATGGCATGGATGCGCGGGCCGTTGCTGCCCATGGTCACGATCTCCACCGGTGGCACGTCGTGGGCCATGTGCTGCATGAAATCGGTCCAGTCCAGGCCACGGTCGTGCCCGCCCACCAGCAGCGCGATGCGCTGCCCGGCGAAGCACTCCAGCGCGGCCAGGCTGGCGTGCGGCGTGGTGCTGATCGAATCGTTGACGTAGGTCAGGCCATCGGCCACGCCGATGCGCTGCAGGCGGTTCGGCAGCGGGCGGAAATCCTGCACCGCCGGTGCCAGCGCCACCGCATCCAGGCCCAGCGCTTCCAGCGCGGCCAGCACCGCGCACAGGTTGCCGCGGTTGTGACGGCCCGGCAGCGGCGTGTTGCGGGTATCGAACACGGCCTGCTCACCGCGATGCACGATGTCGCCCCGCATGTGCCAGCCCTGCGGCTGGTTGAACCAGACCACCTCACTCTCGGGCAGCGACAGTGCCGCCAGGTGCGGATCTGCGGCATTGAGCACGGAGATGCGCGGCGCAGCTTCAGTCACCAGCCGCAGCTTGTCCTCGATGTAACGCTGTTCGCTGCCGTGCCAGTCCAGGTGTTCCGGGAACAGGTTCAGTACCACCGCCACCTGCGGATGAGCGCCACTGCGCGCCACTTCACCGGTCTGGTAGCTGGACAGCTCGACGGCCCAGTACTCGGGCGCGGGCTGCGGATCCAGCACTTCCAGCAGCGGCAGGCCGATGTTGCCGACCAGTCCGGTGCGATGCCCGACCGCGCGCAACAGGTGCGCGACCAGCGCGGTGGTGGTGCTCTTGCCCTTGGTGCCGGTCACGCACACGGTGTCGTGCACGATGCCATCGTCGGCCGCGTGTTCGGCGAACCACAGCGCGGTGCCGCCGATGAAGGTGGTGCCCTGCTCTGCCGCCGCCAGCGCGATCGGCTGGTAAGGGCTGATGCCGGGCGACTTGATCACCACATCGAACGCGGCCAGCGCTTCGGCCGAGGGTTCGCCAAGTACCTGCAGCGCGCCCTGCGTTTCCGCACGCGCGGCTTCGGCTTCAGCGGCCGGGCAGAACAGGCTCAGGCCAAGCGTTGGCAGGCGCTCACGCAGCACCGCAAACGCGGCGCGGCCCTCACGGCCCCAGCCCCACAGCGCGACGCGCTTTCCTTCAAGCTTCGAAATCTTCACGCACCCGTTCCCACAGCGCAGCCGGAACGCGGTGCTCGCCCTGCAACTGCAGCAGAGGTACCAGTTCCAGTTCGGCGGCATCCAGCTGCGGCTGGATCTCGTTGCAGAAGCGCTTCACCAACAGGTCTTCCTTCCATTCCGGGCGCTGCGCCAAGGTCGCCATCGCCGCACGCGATTCGCGGCCTTCGCCCACGCACTCGAACGGCTTGTGGTCCTGGAATTCCAGCAGCGCGTCGAAGCCACCGGCCTGTTCGGCATCGTCCAGGAGGTTGCGGCCAAAGATGCGCACCAGGCGCGTCTTGGGCATGAACGGGGCCAGCGCCAGGAAGACGAAATGGCACTTCGGGCAGACGCCGCACCAGCGGTTCACCGGGCGCTCGCCGAGGATGTGGAAATTGCGGTTGCAGCTGGAGAAGTGCGCGTCGTAGAAATCGGTCTTGGCGAACTGGCGGGCCACCGCCAGCTCGGACATCGGGCGCAGCAGCGAGTAGTACTGCAGGTCCGCCGCCACGTACTTGCGCACATGGCTGCCGAACGCCTGCTCGCAGGCCCAGCCCTTGGACCACTGGTGATTCACTTCGCCGGTGCCCGGAATCTGGCTGCCATAGCTGGCCGAACGCTCGTTGGAGAACACGACCTGGTCCACGCCGTGCAGCAACGCGGCCAGCACCATGATTGCCGAGTTCACCACCGTCACCGGGATATGGCCGTTCCAAGCGCCCTGGCGGTTCAACTCGAACAGTTCCGGCGCCAGCGTGCGGCCCAGGTTCAATGTCGGCAGGCCGGTGCGCTCGGCGCACGCACGGATCAGCTGCGAGCCACCGATCCAGGTCACGGTCTCGTCCACGCCGGCACGGCGCAGCGCTTCGATGCTCACCAGCGAATCCTTGCCGCCGCCGATGGCCACCAGCGCGTGCGACCGCAGACCCAGCGCCGGCGCCTGCACGGCCTCGCCCTGCACCGGCAACCGGAAGCGGCCGCGCAGGTTCAGGCCGTTGCGGTAGGCGAATTCGCCCAGGCCATTGAGGTAAATGGTCTCCACCAGTGCGGCGGTATCGGCATCGATGCTGTAACTGTCGATGCTGACCGTATCCGGTACGCCGGCCTTGTAGTAGCTGACGCCGGCAATCAGGTGCAGCAGCTGCAGCGCACGCTGCACGGCGGCGGCGCGCGCCTCGTCCAGCGCGAACGGGGCACCGGGCACGGTGATGGTTTCCACCATCTCCGGGCCGTCGTCGAAGGCGTAGACCAGCCGGGCCACGCCCGTATCCGCTGCGAAGTCGCAGCGGACGAAGCGGAAGCGGGAAACCTGGTGTTTGTCGAAAGCAGTCATGGTGTATCCGGTCAGGCACGGGCCCGCGCGAGGGCGCGGGGCGTGTCGGTGGGCGGGTGCAGGGCGCGCATGGTGATCATTCGATCACGTCTTCGCGCGGCAACATCCGCTGGTTGTAGGTGTTGGCCATCACATAGCCGTAGGCACCGGCATCTGCGATCAGCATCACGTCGTCCGGCGCGGTGGACACCGGCAGCTTGCGGCGCTTGCCGAACACATCGCTGGATTCGCAGATCGGGCCGACCACATCGAACGCCGCTTCGGCATAACCGCCCTGGCGGCTGAGGTTCTCGATGTCATGCCAGGCGTCGTACAGCGCCGGGCGCATCAGTGCGTTCATGCCGGCGTCCAGGCCGACACGGCGCACGCCGTCCTTTTCCACCACCTGGGTGGCATGGGTCAGCAGCACGCCCGATTCGGCCACCAGGTAGCGGCCCGGCTCGATCGCCAGGCGGAATGCCGGGTGCAGCGCCTTGACCTCGGCCAGGCCCTCGGCCCAGGCGTCCAGGTCGAAGGGTTCGTCTTCGTCGCTGTACGGAATTGGCAGGCCGCCACCGATATCGATGGTCTGCACGCTGCCGATGCGGCGGGCGAAACCGGCCAGCTCATCGCACATCAGGCGCCAGTGCTGCGCGGTTTCCACGCCGCTGCCCAGGTGCGCATGCAGGCCCACCACGCGGCTGCCCAGTTCGGTGGCCGCGCGCACGAACTCGTCGACGCGGGCGATCGGCAGGCCGAACTTGGACTCCTTGCCACCGGTACGGACCTTGGCGTGGTGGCCCTCGCCCCGGCCCAGATCGACGCGCAGCCACAGCTCGCGGTTGCGGAACAGGTCCGGCCAGCGCTGCAGCGCTTCCACGTTGTCGACGGTCACGGTCACGCCCAGCGCGAACGCCGCCTCGTACTCGCTGCGCGGGCAGAAGCTGGGGGTGAACAGCACGCGCCTGGGCGACAGTTCCGGCAGGTGCTGGAACACATGCTTCAGCTCGCCGTGCGACACGCACTCCAGGCCGAAGCCTTCGGCTTCCAGCAGCTGCAGGATGGCCGGGTGGCTGTTGGCCTTGATCGCGTAGTAGCGCTGGTCGATCGGCTTGATTGCGGCCAGTGCACGGGCGCGGGCGCGCACCGTCGGCAGGTGATAGACGTAGCGCGGCGTACCGGCATCGGCCAGCTGCAGCAGGTGCGCACGCTGGCCGCGCCACCACGGCGTGCCGCGCGGGCGCACGGTGCCGGCAATCTCGCGCCAGCGCGGGCCGAACACTTCGGTCTCCTCCACCGGCATCGCGCCGCTGTCGATCAGCTCGGCGTGCAGGATCGGCAGCAGGCCATCGGCATCGGCCTCGTCGATGACGAAGGTCAGGTTCAGGTCGTTGGACGACTGCGAGATCATGTGCACGCGCTCGCGGCCGAAGGTGGCCCACACGTCCGACAGCTTGTGCAGCAGCGAGCGCATGCCGCGGCCCACCAGGGTGATCGCCGCGCACGGCACGATCACCTTCACCTTGCAGATCTGCGACAGGTCGGCCGACAGCGCGGCCAGCACATCGGTGTTGACCAGGTTCTCGGACGGGTCCAGCGACACGGTGACGTTGGTCTCGGCCGAACCGATCAGGTCCACCGACAGGCCGTGCTTCTTGAACAGGTTGAACACATCGGCCAGGAAGCCGACCTGCTGCCACATGCCGATGCCTTCCATCGACACCAGCACGATGCCGTTGCGGCGGCTGATCGCCTTCACCCCCGGCACCGGTGCGGCGCTGCCATCGATGCTGGTGCCCGGCAGTTCCGGGCGCTCGGTATCGAGGATGGCCATCGGCACGCCGGCATCGCGGCACGGCTTGATCGAGCGCGGGTGAAGCACCTTGGCGCCGGTGGTGGCGATTTCCTGCGCCTCGTAATAGTCCAGGCGGGTCAGCAGGCGCGCGTCCGGCACATCCTTCGGGTTGGCACTGAACATGCCCGGCACATCGGTCCAGATCTCCACGCGGCTGGCACCGAGCAGCGCACCGAAGTACGCCGCCGAGGTATCCGAGCCACCGCGGCCGAGGATGGCGGTACCGCCATCGGCGTGCCGCGAAATGAAGCCCTGGGTGATCAGCAGGCGGGTCGGCTGCGCGCGGAAGCGCTGCACCCATTCCGCGTCGGCGCGCCACTGGCAGTTCACCGACAGGCGCTGCGACCAGTCGCTCTGGTTCGGCTGCGGCGGCATCGCGTCCAGCCACTGGCGGGCATCCATCCAGCCCATGTCCAGGCCCGAGGCGCGCAGGTAGGCCGCGCCCAGGGTGGAGGACAGCAGCTCGCCCTGGCCCAGCACTTCGGCCTGCCAGTCGAGCGGACGGGTGGCTGCACGCGCATCGTCGAGCAGGCCCTGCAGCGCGGCCAGCCGTTCGGCCAGCACCTCGCGACCCAGGCCGAGTTCGGCCAGGAAGCCTTCATGGCGTTCGACCAGCGCTGCCACGCGGTCCCGGCTATCGGGCGCGCCGTCGGCAATCGCGGTCAGTTCGTTGGTGACCCCGGACAGCGCCGATACCACCACCAGCACGCGCGAGCCGGTCTCTTCCGCGCGTTTTTTCGCCAGCTTCCCGATCGTGTCCCAGCGGTGACGACGCGACACCGAAGTGCCGCCGAACTTCAGTACGATCCAACGATCGACAAGGGGGGAAGCTGACATGGATTGGCTATGTAGAATGTGGGGAAGCCGCCCTCGGGGGCGGAACCTTTGATTCTAAGCGCAATATCCCCGTAGATGGCCGTCCTCCGTTACCTGCAGCTCGATGTCTTCGCCGCCCGCCCCGGCACCGGCAACCCGCTGGGCGCCATCCTGGACGCCGACGGGCTCTCCAGCCGCCAGATGCAGGCCCTGGCTACCTGGCTGAACCTCTCCGAGACGGTGTTCTTCCTGCGCCCCACCGCGCCCGGCGCCGATTACCACATCCGCATCTTCACCCCGACCCGCGAGCTGGCGTTTGCCGGCCACCCCAGCGTCGGCGCGGCCTGGGCGGCGGTGAGCTGCGGCTTGGCCCAGCCTCGCGACGGCGCCCTGCTGCAGCAATGCGTGGCAGGGTTGCTGCCAGTACGGGTGAGCGGCCCGGCCGAGGCACTGGAGATCCAGCTGGCCAGCCCGCCGGCACGGCAACTGGACACGGCCGCGGACGGAGCACCCGAAACACTGCTGGCCCTCGCCGCCAACGGGCACGTGCCCGAACTCTGGGACAACGGCGCGCGCTGGTGGCTGTTGCCGCTACGCGACGCCGCCGCCGTACGCGGGCTGGCACCGGACATGGCCGCGCTGGCCGCCTGGAGTCTCGCCACCGACGCTACAGGCTTGGCCGTCTTCGCCGACGAGGCCAGCTCCGACCACACCCGCGTGGTGCGTGCCTTCTGCCCCGCTGATGCGCCCGCCGTGCCCGAGGATCCAGTGACCGGCAGTGCCAATGCGCTGATAGGCGCCTGGCTGCGGCAGCGGAATGCTCTGCCCGGCCGCGAGGGCCGCTACGTGGCCAGCCAGGGCCGCGAAGTGGGCCGCGATGGCCGCGTGCAGGTGCAGGTCGACGCGCAGGGCACGGTGTGGATCGGCGGCCAGGTGCAGCCGGTCATCGACGGCCAGATCCGTTGGCTGTAGAGCCGAGCCCACGCTCGGCTGCTTCTTCTCACACCCCGACACAGCCGAGCATGGGCTCGGCTCTACAACCGCGCGTTAAGCTGCGCGCCAACCGATCCTGGAGTTTCGCCCCGATGACCACCCGCCGTTTCCTGCAGCTGGATGTGTTCTCCCCGCGCGCCGGCGCTGGCAACCCGCTGGCCGTGGTGCTCGATGCCGAGGGCCTGGACGACGCCAGCATGCAGGCGATCGCGCGCTGGACGCGTCTGCCCGAGACCACCTTCGTGTTCCCGCCCCAGGCAGCCGGTGCCAGCTACCGGCTGCGCATGTTCAGCCCGCAGAAGGAAGTGCCGTTCGCCGGCCACCCCAGCGTCGGCACCGCGCATGCGGTGCTGCAGGTGGGCCTGGCCGGAGCGGTTGACGGTGTGCTGGTGCAGGACGGCATTGCCGGCGCGCTGCCGCTGCGCGTCAGCGGTGAGGGTACGCAACAGCGCATCGCCATCCGCACCCCGCGCGCGCAGCTGGCCGAAACTGCCGAGGCCTGCGATCCACGCCTGCAGGCTGCACTGAGGGGCTGGCCGCTGGGTTCGTTGCCGCCGGCGCGCATGCAGGGCGGGCGTAGCTGGTGGGTGGTGCAGGTGGCCGATGAAGCCGCGTTGCGCGCCCTGCAGCCCGACTGGGATGCGGTGGCCGCACTGGCCGAGTCCACCGACAGCATGGGCGTGTTCGCCTATGCCTTCAGCGATGGCGGTGAGGGATTCGATCTGGCCGTGCGTGCCTTCGTCGGCAACGGTCGCCGCTTCGAGGACGCCGCCTCGGGTGCGGCCAATGCGGTGCTTGCCGCATGGCTGGACCTGCGCGACGCGCTGCCGCGTGGGCGGACGCCGTTCGAAGTCAGCCAAGGCCGCGAAGTCGGCCATGACGCGCGCCTGACCCTGCTGGTCGATGAGGATGGCGAGGTATGGTCAGGCGGCCAGGTGCAGACCGTCATCACCGGCACCATCGATTGGTAAAGGGACACTGTAGAGCCGAGCCCGCGCTCGGCTGCTCTCCGGCCAGATCACGGGAGCTGCAGAAGCCGAGCATGGGCTCGGCTCTACAGATGCGTCGGCTCAGCCCAGTTCGGCTTCCAGGCTGATCGGCACCGCACTGAGCGCCTTGGACACCGGGCAGTTCTGCTTGGCGTCATCGGCAATGGCGCGGAACTGCGTCGCGTCGATGCCAGGCACCACCGCCTTTACCTTCAGCCGGATCTGCGACAGCTGCGGGCCGCCTTCCATCGACAGGTCGACCTTGGCTTCGGTGTCCAGCGAGGTCGGGGTAAAGCCAGCCTCGCCGAGCTTGGCCGACAGCGCCATGGTGAAACAGCCGGCATGTGCGGCGGCAATCAGCTCTTCCGGATTGGTGCCCTTTTCGTCGCCGAAGCGGCTGTTGAAGCCGTAGCGGGTCTTGTCCAGCAGTCCACTCTGCGGCGTGCTCAGCTGCCCCTTGCCCGACTTCAGATCGCCTTCCCAGTGCGCGGTGGCGTGTCGCGAGATTCCCATTGTGCTGCTCCTGCGTGGCGGTGATGAACGGCCACCCTCGCATGCCACGCGTTAGCCCTGCGTCGCTCCGCCGCACGCCCCACGTCGCCCCCGCCCCCGGAAGATGGACACTTCCTCGCCAGCGCGCAACGCATTTTCCTCTTGTTTTCAGTGGTTTCGCGCAGTGCACCAATGGGCAGGCGGCGGGCTTCGAGCACGCTTACACGCCCCCAGCCCCCACCGCCGGCCATGTACTGGATCGGCCTGGATATGAAAAAACATGCACTTTCCGCGCTTCGGGCTATTGGCGGCGCCCAAGAGTTGCCCTACATTGCGCTTGCCGACGGGGTTCGGCGCCGACCAAACAACCAACCGTTCACGGAACAGGAAACCATGGCAAAGACCGCTAAGAAGGCTGCCCCGAAGAAGGCAGTGAAGAAAGTCGCGACGAAGGCAGCCGCCAAGCCGGCCGCTCCGAAGCCGATCAAGGAAGTGCTGACCAAGTCCGGCCTGGTTGCACACATCGCTGAAGCCTCCGGCGTCGTCGCCAAGGACGTCCGCGCTGTGCTGGCCTCGCTGGAAAGCGCCGTCGCCTCCTCGGTGCACAAGAAGGGCGCTGGCTCGTTCACCCTGCCGGGCCTGCTGAAGATCACCACCGTCAATGTGCCGGCCAAGCCGAAGCGCAAGGGCATCAACCCGTTCACCAAGGAAGAGCAGTGGTTCGCTGCCAAGCCGGCCACCACCAAGCTGAAGGTGCGTCCGCTGAAGAAGCTGAAGGACGCCGCGCTGTAAGCGCGCGCCCCAACGCGGATTGCAACGGGACGGCTCTGGCCGTCCCGTTTTTTTTGCGCGCGCCCTGCGGGGATCCGCGCCATGCGCGGGACGTCGCCCCGGAGCAATCCGCAACACAGCGTTGCCGCACGCTGGGCGATCCCCGTTCAAGCCCGTCGCCATTGGCTGGGCGTGGTGCGTTGCGGCCCCGGAACGTACCGGGTGGAACACTGCGTGCAGCCCCGGCCATCGCCGCCGGGCACGGCCTTGCCTAAGGTGGGCACATCCTCCACAGCTACGGCGAGCGTCCCCCCATGGCCAGCCCCTCCACCCGCTACCGGATCTCGGTGACCCCCATCGAAAAGGACGGGTTGCAGTGCACCGGGCGCTGCACCATCGAACTGGAACATCGCGCCGGCCGAGACCTCATGCGCCTGCTGGAAGCGGCGCCGCGCACCGCTGGCGTCAGCGGCGACGAGCGCGCGACCCTGGTGATCGCCACCCAGCTGCTGCGCGACATCGTGCAGCGCCACGCCGAAACAGAAGGCCATGCCCTGGCCGCCATCGCCGCGCAGGTGCTGCCGGCGCTGGATGCACTGGAACAGCTGCCCTCCTCCCGCTGATCGCCGCACAACCGATACACTGCCTCCTTCCGTTCGCCTCGGGGAGGAGGCTGGCATGCGCAGGTTCCTCATACTGATCGCACCACTGGTGCTGCTGGCCTGCTCCAGGCCGCCATCGCAATCCGACGCAGCGGATGCCGCGCCGCCGGTAGCGGCCAGGACGACTGCCAGCACGAAGCCACAGACCGCCGCAGCAGGCGATGCAGCGGCTGCGCGGGCCATCGATGTCGATCCCCTGTTTGCCGCCGTCGCGGCCGACGCCGAGCTGCCCGCGGCCATGCTCAACGCGTATGTCATGGCCCTGCTCAATCGCGATCGCAAGGCCGCCGACGCCGCGTGGACTTTCCCGCCCAGCGATGCCCGGCGCGCTGACGATGCCGCATTGCGCCAGCTGACGGACGTACGCAGCCTGCGCCTGACCAGCGAGCTGCCGATCGCGCGCGACGGGCACCAGCCGCCGCAGCTGCTGGAGGTTCCGGTGCGGATCCGCGCGGTGACTCCTGAGGGCACCTTCCGCTTCGGCGGCTGGTACCGGGTGCAACCCAGCGCCGACGGCAGCGCCTGGCAGATCCAGTCGGCACAACTGCGGCCATCGCTGGACTGAACCGTTGCGGCGGCATGCACGCGCGATTCAGCCGGCAAGGCTACTCTTTGAACCATCCATTCCGCATCCATCGGTCTCTGCCATGCGCCTGCGTTCCCTGATGACCCGCCTCGCGGCCTCCACCGTGCTGATCGCCGCTGCAATCGGCGCCCAGGCTGCGCCTTCCATTTCCGGCCGGGAACTGTCGGTCGGTGCCAGCGACGTACAGCAGTACCTTGATGGCAGCTTCCCGCGCACGCAGGACGCGCTCGGCGGCCTGATCGCCCTGACGATGAGCCACCCGCAGCTGAGCCTTCCGGCCGGCGAGCGCTTGAACCTGGGCATGGATGTGGCGCTGGCCACCGCCGGTGGTAGCCCGGCCAAACTGGGTACGGTGAAGCTGAGCAGCGGCCTGCGCTACGACGCGCAGACCCAGGGGTTCCACCTGCAGCAGCCGAGCGTGGATGACTTCACCCCGGCCAACCAGGGCGGTCGTCTCGACTCCCGTACCCGCGGCCTGCTCAACGCCTGGCTGAGCGACTACGCCCAGCGGGAGCCGATCTACAAGCTGGACCCGGCCGTGGCCGGCATGCTCGGCGCCCTGCAGGTGCAGTCGGCACAGGTGAAGAACGGCAAGCTGGTGGTCACCTTCAACCAGAACCTGGGCAACCTGGTGCCAGCGGGCCTGCTGGGCAAATAAGGTCGTGCCGGCCGCTGGCCGGCACGCGTCTCACTTGCGTGCCGGCCAGGGGCCGGCACTACCGGCAAGGCATCACGCGGCAAGTGCTTTTACCACCGCCTCGCTGAAGGCCGGAATGTCATCCGGCTTGCGGCTGGTGATCACGTTACCGTCGACCACCACCTCGGCATCGCGCCAGTTCGCCCCCGCATTGGTCAGATCCTGCTGCAGGGACGGCCAGGACGTCAGCGCGCGGCCATCGGCGAGGCCACTGTTGATCAGCAGCCACGGGCCATGGCAGATCGCCGCCACAGGCTTGCCTGCTTCGTCTACTGCGCGGACAAAGCCGAGTACAGCCTCGTCGGTACGCAGCGTGTCCGGATTGATGACCCCTCCCGGCAGCACCAGGGCATCGAAGCTGGCCGGATCGGCCTCATCCAGCGGAATATCCACTGCAACGGCGTCGCCCCAGTTCTTCTCTTTCCAGCCCTTGATCGTCGCCTCCTTTGCAGGCGACACGACGCTGACCCGTGCGCCTTCGGCTTCCAGCAGCCGCTTGGGTTCGGTCAATTCGGACTGTTCAAAGCCGTGGGTGGCCAGGATGGCAATCTGCTTGCCCTTCAATCGTTCTGCCATGGGTGCACTCCGGTTTGGGGAGCCGACAGAATGGAAGAACGGCCCTTGCAGGGCAGTGACCCTGCCGTGCACGGCAGGTGGAGAGCTCCAGGTGGTGCCGGCCGCTGGCCGGCACCTGCATCGCGCCATGCCGGCCAGCGGCCGGCCCTACCCGGTACCGGTCAGCGCTTGGGCTGCAGCATGGTGCCGGTGCACTTGGGCGAGCCGCAGCGGCACTCCCAGATCTTCTTCAGCTTGGCAGTGTGACGCTCGGCCAGAGTGATGCCGTAGTTGTAGGTCAGTTCCTCGCCGGGCGTGATGTCACGCAGCGCCTCGATGAACACCTTGTCACCGCGGCTGTCGCCGTCCTCGTCTTCCTCGATCACGGCCTCGCAGTTCGGCTCGCAGCTGTGGTTGATCCAGCGCGCGTCATTGCCTTTGTAGTTGGCATCGATCACCCAGTCGTCGTTGAGGGTGAACAGGAAGGTGTGGCCGCTTTCGACGTCGCCGCTGTCATCGGCATCAACATCGCCGTGGCTGCGCAGCAGGCCCTTGTACTGGATCACGCGCTCGCCCTGCTTGATCGGGGCCACGGCGAACACGCCGTTGCCATGGATGGCGGACTTGCGGGCTTGGATCTTCTTCGGCATCGGCACGGGCTGTTTGCAGCGGATGGAACCTGGATTCTCGCCCATTCCGGGTGATTGCGAAAATCACCCCGGTAGCGCAGCATGGCGCCCCGGCAACGGCCCGGCGCGTCCTCCCGCCCGGCCCAGCGCCGGCTGAATGCCCGGGTTGGATGGCGGCGAATAAAAGCGTACAATTTCAGTCCGCTTTAAGAACCACTCGCATCCCCATGTTGCGTGTCACCAAGCTCACCGATTACGCCACCGTGGTACTGACCGTGCTTGCCGCCCGTCCGGGCGAGGTGCTCAGTGCCACCGAGCTGGCCGAATTCACCGGCCTGGAGCCGCCCACCGTCAGCAAGGTGCTCAAGCCACTGGCCCAGGCCGGCCTGGTCGAAGGCCTGCGCGGTGTCCGTGGCGGCTACCGCCTGACCCGCCCGGCCATCGAGATCTCGCTGTTCGAAGTGGTCGAAGCGATGGAAGGGCCGCTGGCCCTGACCGAATGCAGCCACGACCACCACCAGTGCGGCATGGCGCCCAAGTGCGGCGCGCGCAGCAGCTGGCGGCTGATCAACGACGTGGTCTCCGAGGCCCTGCGCGATGTCACCCTCGCCCAGATCCTGCCCCCTCTTCCCCTTGCCGATGACGAACAGCGCCGCACCATCGCTGTCGACGTCGTCTCCTGATCCACAGGCAGCCCCCCCATGGCCACCGAAACCATCGAAAACGTCGCCCACGACGACACCCCCAACCGCGAGATCCACGAGCAGCTCGGCCGCAAGTATTCGGCCGGCTTCATCACCGAGATCGAGTCGGACTCCCTGCCGCCGGGCCTGGACGAGGACACCATCCGTGCCCTGTCGGCCAAGAAGGACGAGCCGGAGTGGATGACGCAGTGGCGCCTGGACGCCTACCGCCACTTCCTGACCCTGCCGATGCCGGACTGGGCCAAGCTGGAGATCGCCCCGATCGACTTGCAGGCGCTCAGCTACTACTCCGCGCCCAAGGGCCCGAAGTACGCCTCGCTGGACGACGTGCCGAAGGAACTGCTCGACACCTACGACAAGCTGGGCGTGCCGCTGCACGAGCGTGCCAAGCTGGCAGGCGTGGCGGTGGACGCGGTGTTCGACTCGGTGTCCGTCGGTACCACCTTCCGCAAGGAACTGGCCGAGAAGGGCATCATCTTCTGCTCGATGTCCGAGGCCATCAAGGAACACCCGGAGCTGGTCCGCCAGTACCTGGGCACCGTGGTGCCGGTCGGCGACAACTACTTCGCCGCGCTCAACTCGGCGGTGTTCTCCGATGGCAGCTTCGTGTTCATCCCCAAGGGCGTGCGCTGCCCGATGGAACTGAGCACCTACTTCCGCATCAACGCCGGCCACACCGGCCAGTTCGAGCGCACCCTGATCGTGTGCGAGGACAAGGCCTACGTGTCCTACCTGGAAGGCTGCACCGCGCCGATGCGCGACGAGAACCAGCTGCACGCCGCCGTGGTCGAGCTGGTCGCGCTGGAAGACGCGGAGATCAAGTACTCCACCGTGCAGAACTGGTACCCGGGCGACGAGAACGGCGTCGGCGGCATCTACAACTTCGTCACCAAGCGTGCCGAATGCCGTGGCGCGCGCAGCAAGGTCACCTGGACCCAGGTCGAGACCGGCTCGGCGATCACCTGGAAGTACCCGTCCTGCGTGCTGCTGGGCGACGACTCGGTGGGTGAGTTCCACTCCGTGGCGCTGACCCATCACCGCCAGCAGGCCGACACCGGCACCAAGATGATCCACGTCGGCAAGCGCACCAAGAGCAAGATCGTCAGCAAGGGCATCAGCGCCGGCCGCGGCCAGAACACCTACCGCGGCCTGGTGCGTGTGGACCGCAATGCCGATGGCGCGCGCAACTACACCCAGTGCGATTCGCTGCTGATCGGCAAGCAGTGCGGCGCGCACACCTTCCCCTACATCGAGGTGAAGAACCCGGGCGCCACCGTCGAGCATGAGGCCACCACCTCCAAGATCTCCGACGACCAGCTGTTCTACTGCCGCGCCCGTGGCATCAGCCAGGAAGACGCGGTGTCGATGATCGTCGACGGCTTCTGCAAACAGGTGTTCCGCGAACTGCCGATGGAGTTCGCGGTGGAAGCCAAGAAGCTGCTGGAAGTCTCGCTGGAAGGTTCGGTGGGCTGACCGCCCGCCCCTGCCCCTCGCAAACGCATTCTCTTTACCGGCGGGCCGCGGCCCGCCCCACGGAAATCCCCACCATGCTGAAGATCGAAAACCTCCACGCCCGCATCGGCGACAAGGAAATCCTCAAGGGCCTGTCGCTGGACGTCCAGCCGGGCCAGGTGCACGCCATCATGGGCCCGAACGGCGCCGGCAAGTCCACCCTGGGCAATGTCCTGGCCGGCCGCGACGGCTACGAAGTGACCGAAGGCAGCGTGCAGTTCGACGGCGTCGACCTGCTGGAGCAGGACCCGGAAGCGCGCGCCGCTGCCGGCCTGTTCCTGGCGTTCCAGTACCCGGTGGAGATCCCGGGCGTGAACAACACCTACTTCCTGCGCGCGGCACTGAACGCCCAGCGCAAGGCACGCGGCGAGGAAGAACTCGATTCCATGCAGTTCCTCAAGCTGGTGCGCCAGAAGCTGGCCGTGCTGCACCTGAAGGACGAACTGCTGCACCGTGGCGTCAACGAAGGCTTCTCCGGTGGCGAGAAGAAGCGCAACGAGATCTTCCAGCTGGCCGTGCTGGAACCGAAGCTGGCGATCCTGGACGAAACCGACTCGGGCCTGGACATCGATGCACTGAAGAGCGTGGCCGATGGTGTCAACGCACTGCGCGCTGCTGATCGCTCGTTCCTGGTCATCACCCACTACCAGCGCCTGCTGGACTACATCAAGCCGGACGTGGTGCACGTGCTGGCCGATGGCCGCATCGTCAAGACCGGTGGCCCGGAACTGGCCCTGGAACTGGAAGCGCACGGCTATGATTTCCTGAAGGACCGGGTCGTGCCCGAGGCGGCGGTCTGATGAGCGCCTTGCTTGATTCGATGGCCCAGGCCTTCTGCGGCAGCGATGCGCGCCGCGAAGTGCTGGATGCGGCCCTGCGTGACGGCCTGCCGGCCGCCCGCAACGAGGCTTGGAAGTACACCTCGCTGCGGCAGCTGGAACGCCGTGCGTTCGCTGCGGCACCGCTGCAGGGCCCGGCGCTGGACGCCGCCCTGCTGGAGGACATCCCGGCACCGCGCCTGGTGTTCGTCAACGGCCGGTTGGATGCCGCACTGAGCGACGTGCAGGCCCTGCCGGCCGGCGTGCAGCTGCAGCCGCTGTCGGCCGCACTGGCCGCTGGCGAAGACGCCGTGCGTTTCCTTGGCCGCCGCTACGAGCGCAGCGAGGAGATCTTCGCCCGCCTGAATGCTGCGCTGGCCGATGAAGGCGTGGTGCTGCGCGTGGATGAAGGCGTGCAGGTCGACGTGCCGCTGCAGCTGGTGTTCGCCAGCGTCGCCGGTGACACCGACCTGGCCTGGCATCACCGCCACCTGATCGAACTGCGTGCCGGCGCCAGCTTGGGCGTGGTCGAGCATCGCTTCAGCGTGGGCGACTCCGCCCACCTGGACAATACCGTGCTGCATGCCCATGTCGCCCGCGATGCCGTGCTCAAGCACGCCCGCGTGCAGGCCGGCAGCGCGCGCCAGACCAGCTTCCTGCGCACCGACGCGGTGCTGGCCCGCGACGCGCAGTACCACCGCGTGGACCTGGAACTGGGCGCCGCGCTCAGCCGCCATGAACTGAACGTGCGCCTGGAAGGCGACAATGCCCAGCTGACCGCCAACGGCGTGCTGCTTGGCAATGGCCGCCGCCACGTCGAAACCCGCCTGGGTATCGACCACATCGCACGCGATACCGCCTGCGAACTGCTGTGGCGCGGCGTCGCCGCCAACCGCAGCCGCGTGGTGTTCCATGGTGGCATCCAGATCCGCGAAGGCGCCGATGGCACCGACGCGAACCTGTCCAACAAGAACCTGCTGCTGTCGGCCGATGCCGAGATCGACACCCAGCCGACGCTGGTGATCGACGCCGATGAAGTGAAGGCCGCGCATGGCGCGACCGTCGGCCAGCTCGACGCCAATGCGCTGTTCTACCTGCGCTCGCGCGGCCTGCCGCAGGCACAGGCGCAGGCACTGCTGAGCGCCGCGTTCTGCCACGAGCCGTTGAAGATCCTGCCGGACGCGCTGCGTGCGCAGCTGGCACGTCGCCTGGACAAGGCACTGGCCGAGGCGGGTGTGGCATGAACCTGTCCACGCCGCGCCCGATCGAAGAACGCACCGGCGCCCCCGACTGGGACCGCGTCCGCCTCGACTTCCCGCTGCTGATGCGTGAAGTGCACGGCAAGCCGCTGGTCTATTTCGACAATGCCAACACCGGCCAGAAGCCGGTGCAGGTGATCGGCGCGGTGGACGAGTTCTACCGCCGCTACAACGCCAACGTCAGCCGCGCGGTGCATGCACTGGGCAGCGAAGCCACCGACGCCTACGAGGGTGCGCGCAACACGCTGGCGCGCTTCCTCAACGTGCGGCCCAGCGACCTGGTGCTGTGCAGTGGTACCACCTTCGCCATCAACCTGGTGGCCTACTCGTGGGCACTGCCTCGACTGAAGGCCGGTGACGTGATCCTGATCACGCGCATGGAGCACCACGCCAACATCGTGCCGTGGCAGCTGGTCGCGCAGCGTACCGGCGCCACCATCCGCGTGGCCGAGATCACGCCTGACGGCGCGCTCGACCTGGATGCGCTGCGCGCAGCGATGACCCCGGAGGTCAAGCTGCTGGCCGTCACCCATGTCTCCAACGTGCTAGGCACGGTCAACCCGGTGCGCGAAATCTGCCGTGAAGCGCGCAAGCGCGGCATCATCACCGTGGTCGATGGCTCGCAGGCCGTGCCGCACCGCAAGGTCGATGTCGCCGCGATCGGCTGCGACTTCTACGCCATCACCGGCCACAAGATGTGCGGCCCGACCGGCACCGGCGCCTTGTGGGCGCGCCGCGAGCATCTTGATGCGATGCCGCCGTTCCTCGGTGGCGGCGAGATGATCAAGGAAGTCAGCTTCGACGGCACCGTGTTCAACGATGCCCCGCACAAGTTCGAAGCCGGCACCCCGAACATCGCCGGTTTCATCGGCCTGGGCGTGGCTGCCGACTACCTGCAGCAGCTTGGGCAGGAGAACGTGGAAGCACGCGAAGCCGAACTGCTGGCGCACTTCACCGAAGAGCTGCGCCGCGTCGACGGCCTGCGCATCATCGGCGAAGCGCCGGAGAAGGCCGCCGTTGTCTCGTTCCTGATCGATGGCGCGCATGCGCACGACCTGGCCACCCTTCTGGATCTGGAAGGCGTGGCCGTGCGCTCGGGGCAGCACTGCGCGCATCCGCTGCTGCAGTACTTCGGCGTCGCGGCTACCTGCCGTGCCTCGCTGGCGTTCTACAACACGCATGCCGAGATCGAGCGCTTCATGACCGCACTAACCAAGGTGCGGAAGCTGCTGGGCTGAGGATTCGCCAGAATCAGGGAACTACGAGAACGCCGCAGGGAACTGCGGCGTTTTTTATCGCGCGCTGGACGCAAGCAAGCAGAGGCGTAACGGGGAAATGCTGAGTGATGCCAGGAACGGGCAATCTCACCCTAATGCCGATCCATCCATCATCAACGGCCTTGAGACACCGTCTTCTACATGCCAACAAGCATGGATACCCCGGAGGCAATCAAGAAAACGTACATCATCACGACGCCCCTCAACACCCACCGTTCCCCCTGATGGAGCGTCCGCCCTTTGGAAGTAAGGGCAAGCACCGCAATACCGCGCAAGCACCTAAGCCACCAATCAACCTTGATGATTCCGACTGCAGCGAGTACTTCCGGCCGTTCACGCTCGATTTTAAGCAACATCCTGTGAGCCGCAAATGCGTTTATCCACATGGCACCTAGAATGATGGAAGCCCAAATGGGGAAGCTCTCAACAAACCCTGGCACTCAGCTCCTCCTTTTGAAGCTACTCCATCACATAGCACCTGCACACCCAATCATCTACGCAGCAATCTGCTATGGAGTCGATGCGTTCAATGGCGCAAGAAGCCCCTTGACGTACCCACCGAGGCCAACTGCGTCCTCAGCTGTACCAATCAGGTCCGTCGCATCATCTTCTCGACATGCTCTACACCACCAAGTCGCGCGACAACATCCGCAAGGAAAGTGACATCTCCCGCAAACAACGTCACGTCCTGATCCAGCTTTACGACCCAGCGACCATCACGCGAAAACAAGAAATGATCACGCATGAAGTTCCCATCTTCCAACCAGTAGGAGCGCAGGCCATCCAGACCTCGCTCAATTTCCACGGGGTTTCCGCCGCCGGAGCTCTCTGAACATCGAACCGCGCACATCGCGATATCTGCAAAGTGCTCCGAAAGTGCGCTCAGCCACGCCACCCAAACATCATTCGGAGCAAAATCCTCATACAGGTTGCGATCAAACGCCATCCCGGCCCAGTCTTCCCGGAGGAGAGGGAGATCCGGAGGGTTAGAGTTTGAGAGAGATGCCGCAATGAAATCTGGCCAGCAGCATGTATCTTTCATAGCTTCTCTGAATGTACTCAAGCCCACTCATCAATACTCCGCCTAACGGCCAACACTTGTGCTTCGGCATAGCGGGGATCGCGAATACGGATATCAGCATCATCAAGATAGTGCCATATCACGTGAGGAACCCCGATTTCATACGAACTTGACCGAAGCACGTTCTTGATAAATTCCGCCCTCTGGCACCAGCTAGACACCTGCTCCACGGAAGCAGGCTCGGATTCCAAAAGCCTCCGCAGACAGGCTAGAACGAGATTCTTTACATCGATAGCGCTCAATGCGAAACCTCGTATTCTTCAACCAAGCGGAAATTGCCCCAAAGCCTATCGACGTGATCGATCAGCTCGCAATGACATAGACGCAATCGCGCAACGTGTAGAATTGAACAGCCCAGGAGTGAAATGGCGTACTGTGATATCTGTGACTCTGCCAGCCATCGAGAATGTTCCGAAGTCTCTGTCTGGCAAGTGTCAATCCTAACATGGAGACCATGCGATCACATGTTAGGCGCGCCTGTGGATCATCCCGCTTTCCTGCCACAGAAGGCAGAAATGAAAGCACATAACGCCATTTCCACACCCTATCACTCACTTCAGATCTTCAAGATTGACGAGCACATCTCCAAATTCCGCACGTGGAACGGGACCAGGGATTCGTAGGGAGCGAACTTCAAGGGGGGCGTGAATTTCGCCAAGCAGCAGATCACCTGTCGAATTGTCACTCTCTCTTGTCCTGAACACCCCGATTATCGAGACCCATGAATACGCGTATTCATCAAATACGCTTTGCTGCAGATCTATTGGCCCTCTAATTCGAACTTGGGTCTCCTCAGTCACTCCGGCCTCAAACAACTCTTTGCTTGAATTCAGTACAAAGAGCTCCCGGCTCACCCCGAGATAGCCCTCCATCCGCACCAACTTTCCATCGAATAGCCGGGGCGTAGCAGCCAGTTCCCGGAAGCTGACCCGGCAGGCGGAGCTGCCCTCGACGCCACAGGTCGTTCCAAACGGTACGCCCACACCTTCTTGATACCTGCAACCAGCCCCATAAAAAATAAAAACAATAACCACGAAAAACCGGAAATCAACATTCACGCCCACACCCCCGCGTCGCCATCCAGCGCCATGGGATACCGCTCACTTTCGCTGCACTCCCGCAAACCGCCCCTCCTCTACCAGCCGAAAAATTCGCAGAATCATTGATAGCCAAGTTCATCAACAACAGCCTTGCACTTGGAATCCAAATCGACATGAAATGATTTCAACTCCTCGGACGGTAGTTTCCCGTCGTCCGAGCGATGCATTACTGCATATCCGCGCAACCCTGCCACCGTCCCCTCAGGAGCAATGTTGTAGATATCCCCACCCCACCCCCGCGACGACTTTACATAGTCAGCCACCACCAAAAGACAGTCGTCATCCAGTCGACCGCTTCCTATTTCATGTAGCGAACAACCAGCGACAGATACGAGACATAGCGCTGAAGTTAGCGCAAGCCCTTGAAGAACCATCGCTCGTCGTCGGCATCGAGATGAACTTGTGGATTTCACAGCACTCCCGCCACTTGTCGAGAAACCCAGGAAGGAACACCGTGGGCCGCCTGCCCCCCCCCCCCCCGCGTTTGCAGTAATGATTCTATCAATAGCGCGTCAGCGACTGTTTGACGACAACGTGCTCCCATTCTACTTGGGATAGCCTTTCGCCCCTCGCCCCTTCAGCCATGGCCATCTGAACCAGCTCACCAGAAGGCTCATACACCGTACGCTCGATGACATTTCCATTGACAGCGGTGATCGCCACCGTTGAAACCAACGCATCGGTGTAACTGTACTCGACCACTTCCTGGGCAGCGGCCAGCACTATATTCAGGCCACACGCACCAACACCGCGAGTACCGCCCGAATCAGTGGAGAGCCAGCCCTTTTTCCAGCCGACAGCCCGCCCTCGACCTCTCGGCAACAATCGTCACGCACTCATTCATAGGAAGCCCACAGGTGTCCGCCGACCTGACGACACCTTGATGATCGGCCAAGACGAAATATACCCTTACCCTTTCGCTTCCAGCCTGATCAAATGATTTCCTGACATCAATCAAATGCACCCTGCATATTTGTGCTTCTGGCACACTCTCGGAAGAACTGAAAACTGACTCGAGCGCCAGTGCGCAGTGATTAGCCGCTGCGTTTCCCGGCTCATGATTTATGACCACACCCAAACCTTCATCTCTTCCGCCACAGGCTGCAAGCCCCAACAAGCAAAGCGCCGCTACAATAATATCGGCCAGCCGCCCAAAGCGATCAAACACTTGGGAATTTTTCACCAAAAATCCCTCCCAACACTTAGCGTTCCCGCAATCTACATCCTTTCACAGAACCCGATCATTCGCTTCACAATGACCGAGGCACACTGGTCTTCGTCAATACCACAAGTCCCCGCAGTCAAGAATTCCCCGCCGCCATCAGTCAATACATAGAAAATCCTTCTATTTCTCCGCCCCTCCCGAGAGAGTTCGAGCTGTGATACCACCAACTCTGCATTCACTTCCCGCGCCCCATCCACAGGGCGCGAATGTATGAGTTCATCCATATCAGCATGGATCTTCTGAGATGAGGAGCTGTCGTGGTCCTGGTTAGCGACCCGAAGAAGACAACCGCGGTCCTGCATACAGGAGGCAAGAAGCGGCATCGATAAGGCAGCAGATAGAAAAACTCTGATCTTCATCGAAACCAGCCCATCCAATGACCTCGCGCTCAAGCAAGAACACGCTCAGTACCGTAGGTTCGGATCATTACGGGCATACGTGCAACTGCCCCCCCCCCCTAATTGGGCAACCCCACCCCGCAAGGCGCAATCCCGACCCGTTCATGCCGCAGTCCAGGCGCCATACAGGCCACCAGCACCACTATCGCAAGCACCACTCGAATCAACAACAAAGAGAGTCCATTCATGGCTTAGTCCCAGTTCGGCACACTCTGGGCGACAGGATGGTTGCTCGACCACGGCAAGCAATCTCCTGCATTGCAGGCACGCGCGCGATACTCACGCGCGCGATAGGTCCCGCCACTCGACTGCACGTAGGCCTTGTGGCGAAAAAATGCCGATCACGCGGTCTCCCGTTGCAACTGGCGCTTCAGCAGCCTGCCAGATAGCTACGCTAAAGAAGAGGCCCCATTCGGCGGACGTATCGCGTCCGCACAAGGCTGCTACGAACTCTTCCCGCGTAGCAAGCGAACGTAAAGAGGCATGTAACCCATCGTGAACGCCGCCAGAAGTATGAGCGCCCATTCAATGAATGAAATCCCTGTATGCCCGTACACGAGACGCAACAATCCATAGCTGGCGATCGTGAAAACAGCAGCTTTCGCGTAATACACGGCGACGCCCTTCAGGATCAATTTGATCTTCATATCCTACTTCGACGTATCGTTCACAAGTGGTTCGAGATCGCCTGATGAACTGACCGCCGCACCGGCGGCATTGGCCGCTGCTTGGGTGGGATTGGAGTATTTAAACCCAGGAGCGGCTTCCTTTATACCCTGCATCATATTTCCTGCCGCAGCTCGCTCAGCCTGTGTCAGATCAGCACTCGCACTTCTAGCCGCAACACTAGGCGCAGTAGAAACAGCTGCCCCTAAGCCAGCCGTTACTCCGCTCAAGGCTGCGCCCTTCGCAACCTCGGATATAGAAGCGGCCTTACCTTCAAGTTGTGCATTTGCTTGGACTGAAAATGCACCGACGGCTGCATTTCCAACCACGTTTGCAGCAATGGTTCCACAGGTAGTGGCAGCTGTGCTTGCAACGGCACTTACTCCACCACTTAGCGCGCCAGCCGCTGTTGCGGCAGCAACTTGCCCCCATTTTACTTGGGAGAATCTTTCGCCCATCGACCCTTCAGCCATAGCCATCTGAACACCGATTTTCACAACTACGCCTATTGGCGCACCCCACAAGCACCGGGGGCAGCGCCCGGCCGGATCTTTGAACACGACTCCCGAGTACGGACTCGCCCCCGCGAAATTGCACGCCCTTACCCGATACACATAGCTACCCTTATCACGGCTGGCACCAAAGCTGCTCCCGCCGCCGTTATGCAGCACCGTCCAGGCACCACCGTTGGCACTCTCCTCGCTCGAATCAGCAGGAAAGGTTCCAGCTCAGCACGCTACGATTGAAGGCCTGCAAAATCACCAGCGCGGCAGACATCGCAGCTGGAGCCGAGATAGGCCTGAACCGGAATGCCCCCCCCGCCATCGGCACCGTTCTCCAGTAGGAAGGGAGTGCCATAACCGTCCCTAACAGTTGATCGACGAACGAGCCTCAACCACCATCATGAGACACTGCCTTCTCAATGCGAAAAACGACATGCGGGCGTCAAGAAACGAATGATGAATCAACAGATACATCATCGTAATCGAGAGATGCAAAATCAGAAACCGACATCTTCCCTTGAATGCGCAGCAAGCCAATGTAGGCTGACTTAGCCAGGAGTGACTCATAATCATTAGAAAGGAGCACCGCCCTGAGCCACTCCTCGATTGAAGCTGCTTCAAGCTTCCCCCGAAGCACTGCAGAAACAAGCGATTCAATCATAAGCCTACGATTATCATCAACAGGTTCCTGCCCCACCGTAACAATTCCAATAAAACAACCAAGAATCAACGGATCTGCCCAACGCAACCCGCCGATGAAAATAGCCCTCTCTCGGATCTCCGGATCACGATGAAACAACGACCTCGACACCAACATGTAGCTTGAGGAATCGGGGTCATCTGTGAGAATACCCGAGATCTTGTAAAGCCTATCAAGCAGCAAGCTATCTTCCACCACCAAGCGTCTCCTTCATCTTCGCTATGTTTTCATCCGCCTTGTCAAGCGTTCGCTGGATCCTAACACGCTGCCCTCTAGAAAGACTCGGATTATTCAAGCTCCCCCTCAAACTTTTTGCGGCAGAGCTCAGCCCCTTCAGTGAATTTTGCATCTCTGTCACATGATCAAAGCCGGTCTCAATTCCGCGAAGCTCTTTAGTAACTCCGTCAAAGTTGTGAGGCTTTGCATTATTGTCAACAATGTTATTTATTTTCTTAATTGCCTGCTGCTGAGATCGAGTGAGCGACGCAACGCGACTGGCAATATTGATAAATGCATTCTTCGCACCACCGATGACAGCTGCAGTCGCTGCCGGAATACGACTGGCAGCTAGAACTGAAACACCCGCAACGGCTCCGGCCGCTCTTGCCTCCTGGCGAGACCGGCGCTCATCCAACCCCATCTCGCCGTTTATGACAGCCAGATCATCTCTCATCATCTGGCATGTGGATACGCTCTCACAACGGCCGTCAGGGTCTACATGACCGTAGGGATTTCCAAGGGCATATTTATAGCGATTGAAGTTGGATGACGTATGCCCATTGGCCTCAACCGGATCCGCACTTATGAAAGATCCAATAGCCGGATCATAATACCGCTGCTGCATGTAACTCAGCCCGGTCCCGGAGTCCGTCACATGCCCCGTATATCCCGGCCCATCCTTCAACGGCCGGTTGACCACCGCCCCATACGGCTCATACACCGTACGCTCGATGACATTTCCATTGACAGCGGTGATCGCCACCGTTGAAACCAACGCATCGGTGTAACTGTACTCGACCACTTCCTGGGCAGCGGCCAGCACTATATTCAGGCCACGCGCACCAGCACCGCGAGTACCGCCCGAATCAGTGGAGAGCCAGCCCTTTTTCCAGCCGACAGCCCGCCCTCGACCTCTCGGCAACAATCGTCACGCACTCATTCACAGGAAGCCCACAGGTGTCCGCCGACCTGACGACACCTTGATGATCGGCCAAGACGAAATATACCCTCAATCTTTCGCTTCCAGCCTGATCAAATGATTTCCTGACATCAATTAAATGCACCCTGCATATTTGCGCTTCTGGTACACTTTCGGAACTGAAAACTGACTCGAGCGCCTGTGCGTAGTGATTAGCCGCTGTGTTTCTTGGCTCATGATTTATGACCACACCCAAACCTCCATCTCTCCCGCCACAGGCTGCAAGCCCTAACAAGCAAAGCGCCGCTACAATAATATCGACCAGCCGCCCAAAGCGATCAAGCACTTGGGAATTTTTCACTGAATCCCCTCCCAAAACTTAGCGCACGCGCAATCTACATCCTTTCACAGGCCCCGATCATTCGCTTCACGATGACCGAGGCACACTGGCCTTCGTCAATACCACAAGTCCCCGCAGTCAAGAATTTCCCGCCGCCATCAGTCAGTACATAGAAAATCCTTCTATTTCTCCGACCCTCCCGAGAGAGTTCGAGCTGCGATACCACCAACTCTGCATTCACTTTCCGCGCCCCATCCACAGGACGCGAATGCATGAGCTCATCCATATCAGCATGGATCTTCTGAGATGAGGAGCTGTCGTGGTCCTGGTTGGCCACCCGAAGAAGACAACCGCGGTCCTGCACACAGGAGGCAAGAAGCAGCATCGGTAAGGCAGCAGATAGAGAAATTATGATCTTCATCGAGACCTGCCCAACCAATAACCTCGAGTTCAAACCAGAATGCGCTCCGCACCACCCGTTCCTATCATCGAATCCGAACGAATTATTATCGGCATTCGCGCAACTGCTGCCTCTAATTGAAGAGCCCCACCCCGCAAGGTGGAACCCCGACCCGTTCATGCCGCAATCTCTGAAGATCCATCTCCATCAGTTCGCGCGTAGTCTCCGGCGGATCAAGACGCAAACCTTCCTCGAGGATTTGCATCGCGCGCTTACAGTCTCCCCCGCCTTGCTCAAGGGAGAGAAACAGTGCCAATCGCTGCATTGAACTAACGTCCATTCGTGCGACCCCCTCCTCAAGCCAGTAGCGATACCGCTCCATGTCGCCACGCGTCGAGTAGTGCCATTCAAGCTTTAGACGGGCCCCTGCATTCCCGTTTTCAGCCATCGAAATCTGACGTTCCAACTCCTCCTCGGAAAGGGCCAGACTTGGCGCCTCATCATATTTCTCATTTCGGGAAAGCCGCTCTTCCTGGGGCTCCCCGTTACCGCAGCCAACAAGCAGCAAAGACAAAGCAACAGAATTCGAAAGAATTTTCATTGCTTCACCTTCACCGTTTCTACTCTACGAATTCTGGACCCCAATTCAGGCTCAGCAAACTGATAGGATATTGAACCATCAGCTTTGATCGTAATCGAACGAATGGCGGGACCCGCCGGCCCCGTCCCTCCAGGCGAGAACCTCTGTCATACACCTGCACCTCCGGTTCCGTTCTCACCCATACTGACACGGAGCGTCATATCATCTCCAGGCTTGTAGTTTTTTGGATAGCGAACGAATCCGTTGGGAGCATAGACGGACGACTTATTCAGGCTCGCCCATCCCTGAGCAAAAGCCTTTGCCTGACCGATTTCCGCCCCCAAGTGGCAACCTGCCATGAATATTTCCTGGCCGTGTTTTAGCCCAAACTGGGTCCGAGCCATATCCCAGGAGCTGACTGTGGAGTAGTTTTCCATGCGCCCCCTCGCTGGTCCTGAATGACCATGTTATTGGCGTGCCCTGCGACCGTGAACTTGTCCGGAATGTTGAGCGGATCTCCTCCTGCTCTCAGCCCGTTCGGATCAGCTTCACCGAGCACGTTCATGTCTGCCCTGCCGTCCGGATCCTTGAACTTATACAGATTGGCAGAAGCATAGCGATTGAATGAAGCCCCTTCCGAACTAGCTGCAACTGGATCAGCCCCCAGAAATGCGACAGTTTGGAAGTCATAATATCGCTGCTGCATGTAACTCAGCCCGGCCCCCAATTTCGTCACATGCCCCGTATATCCCGGCCCATCCTTCAACGGCCGATTCACCACCGCCCCATACGGCTCATAAACCATACGCTCGATGACGTTTCCGCTGGCATCGGTGATCGCCACCGGTGAACCCAATGCATCAGTGTGGATGTACTCGACCACTTCCTGGGCGGTCGCTGGCGCCATACAGGCCACCAGCACCACTATCGCAAGCACCACTCGAATCAACAACAAAGAGAGTCCATTCATGGCTTAGTCCCAGCTCGGTACACTCTGGGTGACAGGATGGTTGCTCCACCACGGCAAGCAATCTTCTGCATTGCAGGCACGCGCGCGATACTCATGCGCGCAATAGGTCCCGCCACTCGACTGCACGTAGGTCTTGCCGCGAAAAAATGCCGATGACGCAATCTCCCGTTGCGACTGGCGCTTCAGCAGCCTGCAAGATAGCTACGCTTAAGAAGAGGCCCCATTCGGCGGACATATCGCGTCTGCACAAGGCTGCTACGAACTCTTCCCACGTAGCAAGCCAACGAAAAGAGGTATGTAGCCCACCGTGAACGCCGCCAGAAGTATGAGCGCCCATTCAATGAATGAAATCCATGTATGCCCGTACACGAGACGCAACAATCCATAGCTTACGATCGTGAAAACAGCAGTTTTCGCGTAATACACGGCGACGCCCTTCAAGATCAATTTGATCTTCATATTGGACCGACCAGGATTTCGCAGGCAACTCAGAGCCATAATCAATGGTAACGAGAGGGGTGTCTATGGTGAGCAAGCAGTACAGTCTCCTCAACATGAGCTGTCATTGCCTCTCAGGTTGCCGGCCAGCGGCCCGCACTGCCCGGGAGTTCTTCAGAGCATCCCTGAACAACGACGTTAGTCACCCCTTCAAGAGAACGGATTGGAGATGGCCGCATAAATCGCCTCAGGCGGCCCATCAAATCCGAACGCCTCTCTATGCATCATCTCCTCAATATAACGATGCTTTTCTATGTCCCCGGGATATGGGCTGGCCACCCCAAGGAAGTCACGACCACCAACAGCTATAACAAAGCGCTCATGAACATCCCAATAACACAATGAGCCCGACGAATCATGGCGCAGCACAACTTCAAAACCCGCGGCACGACTATCAATCTCATAGATATCGTAGGCATCAGCAATGAGAACATCCTCAATCTGCCTGCCATTATCAGATATCCTCGACAGCAGCGGCCGATCACTCCCAGAGACCTTGGAAAATGCGAGCCACATAAAATAGCAATCTACAATTGACAACGACCACGGGTATACAGAATTACACCGCCCCTTTACATACCTCATGAATAGCGTGGAATCATCACCAAACATGCCACCTACTCCTCTTTAAATCTAACTTTAATAACCTCTTTAATCTTGGTTCCGGTTCGTTCAGCGCTGAGCCGAACTGAAGTCTCGCCCGAACCATCCCTTGTAATTCTTGCACTCATCTGAACCACTGAGCCGTCGCCCAGTTTCCCTAACTGCCCCCCATCCCGCGCCTCAGACTGGCCGCGAGTCAATATATTGAACATTTTTTTTGCGCCAGCGGCGCCACCATGCCCCTCGTACTGGTTGGTTCTTCTGCCAGCACGTCCCCCGGTGGGACCCAACTGATCTGCAACCGAGTCAATGTACTTCCGTGCTTGGGAAAAATCCTTCCCGGCCATTATGGCGCCACGCATTGCCGCAGCCAACGCTGAAACGAATCCTCCACCCTCTATCGCTGCGCCACCGGTTGCGCCCGCGACCGCCGATCCTCCAACAATTCTCAGCATCAGACGGCCATCTCGCCCGACTTGCTGTTGTGCCTGATCAAGGGTCAGGCAGCTGGAAGTGTCGTGGCAAGAACGTGGATCCGACACTTGACGCCCATCTGGGTCAGTAAAGCGGTAGGGATTGCCATCTCCGTACCTGTAGCGACTGAACTGTCCAATCGGGCTCTGATATGCAGCGACCGGATCGACAGACAGAAAGCCTGCCAACGCAGGATCATAGTACCGTTGCTGCATATAACTCAGCCCGGTCTCCGAGTCCGTCACATGCCCCGTATATCCCGGCCCATCCTTCAACGGCCGATTCACCACCGCCCCATACGGCTCATACACCGTACGCTCGATGACGTTTCCGCTGGCATCGGTGATCGCCACCGGTGAACCCAGTGCATCAGTGTGGATGTACTCGACCACTTCCTGTGCGACTGCCGGAGCCATACAGGCCGCCAGCACCACCACCGCGAGTACCGCCCGAATCAACAGCAAAGAGAGTCCATTCATGGCTTAGTCCCAGCTCAGTACGCCTCGGGTGACGGGATGGTCGGCCGACCACGGTGAGCAACCACCTGCATTGCAGGCACGCACGCGATAGTCACCAGCACAGTAGGCATTGCCGCCTGCACTCACATAAGCGTTCGGCCCGGTATACAGGCGCTTTCCACCGCCACCACTCTCAAGCTGGTACTCGGTCGCATCGGCCACTTGGCTCCAGCCCACCGAGCACTGCACCTGATACGGCGCCTTGCGGGTGGTCAACCATTCGGCAAGGTAGAAGCTGGGCGTGCCAGGCGGAAGTGCGACCACAACCGTCGCAATGCCCGAGTACGGACTGCACCCCGCGAAATTGCACGCCCTCACGCGATAGGCGTAGCTGCCTTTTCCACGGCTGGCGCCAAAGCTGTTTCCGCCGCCGTTATGCACCACTGTCCAGCCACCACCGTTGGCACTCTCCTCCAGCACGAAACTCTCGCTGTTGGCTGGCACCGACCAGCTCAGGCTGTACTGCGGCACGTTCACCAGGCCCGGCGCGTTGATCACCGGCTCGATCGTCGGCGGCCCGATCACCGCTACCGTCGCCGTGGCCGACCACGGTCCGCAGCCTGCGCCATTGCAGGCGGCAACCCGATAGCCATAGCTGCCGACCCCGCGCGCAGCGGTGGCATAGGAACCCGCGTTGCCGTCGAACAGCGTGACCCATCCGCCACCATTGCTGCTTTCCTGCAAGGTGTAACGCGTGGCACCAGCCACCCCGTTCCAGCCAATGCCGATACTGCCCGGCGCAGCGCGTGCCGGCGCAGAGAGACCTGGCGCAGTGGCGGGCGGATACACCACCGTCACCGCAGCCGTGGCGCTGTATCCCGTGCATCCCACCGGATTGCATGCGCGAACCCGGTAGTTGTAGCTTCCCGCTGCCTTGCCACTGAAGGCCTTGGACTGACCGATGGCGTTATGCACCTGGGCCCAGGCGCCACCATTGGCGCTTTCCTCCAGCTCATAGCGCTCGGCACCGGAGGCCGCAGACCATGCCACGCTGAAACTGCCATTGAAGGCTGTGGCAGGCACGTTCAAGGTCGGCACGGTCGATGGCGCCAGTGCCACGGCCACTGATGCGACATTGCTCCATCCGCCGCACACCGCCCGGCAGCCGCGCACCCGGAACTGATAGGTTCCCGTGACCAGGCCGGTGCTGGTGAACGATTGCGCCGCGCCATCGAAGACCGTGCTCCAGGTGCCCGCAAGCGCACGCTGCAGCTCATAGCGGTTGGCACCACCGGCCGGGCTCCAGGTCAGGTTAACGCTGCCCTGGGTGATGTAGCCCGGCGCACTCAGCGCGGGAACGCTGGGTGCGGCTTCGCCATGCACCTGGGACACAAGGCTGCCTGACAGGTAGAGATAGTCGGTCTGTTTGCCGGTACGTTCGTTGCGCTGGAATCGCAGCACACCGCCGTTGTCGTAGAACGAATAGATCGCCCCCTTGCCACTGGCGCTGGCCTTCACCCGGCGCCCGTGGGCGTCGTACTCGTAACTCTCTGCTGTACCCGCCGCACGCAGTCGGTTGCCGTAATCAAACGCGAAAGCTTGACCATTGCGCACCGATAGATTGCCCTGCACGTCATAGCCAAGACCGGTGACGGTTGCCCCGGTTCCGGTTTCGATCACGTTGACCAGCCGATTGGTCGGATCGAAATAGTGCGTACGATCGCGGCTGCCGACCTTGGCACGGCGCAGGTTGTCCAGCGCATCATACTCATACAGTGCGTTGCCGAAGCCCGGTGCAGTGACCGTCCGCAACCGGTCCAGGCCGTCATAGGTCATGTCCCGGTTACCGGGCGCCCCGGGCAGGCCATCGGAAATGGCCATCACATTGCCGCCGGCATCGTAGTCGTAGCTGTCATCCAGCACTGCGGCCGCTGCGGTGGCATCGCGGCTGCGGTCGGGCAGCCCGCGGGCATTCTGGGTCAACGTGTGCACGATCCCGTTGCCATAGACGAAGCGGGCCAATGCGCCGTTGGCGAAGTAACTGGCCTCTTTCGCATAGCCACCGACCGTCGTCGCCCGACCCAGTGCATCCGGCGTATAGCTGACGACGCGCCCCCCCGGGTAGATATTGCTGGCCAGTGTGCCGTTGGCATCGTAGCCATAGGCCAGGCTCAGGCTTCCCAGATCCGGATGCTGCAGGGTTTCGCCACTGAGCAGGCGGCGGCGGTTGTACTGGTAGCGGTTGACGACCATCGGCCGGGCCGGGTCGTTCTGCGTATTGATCTCGGCAGGCAGACCATCAGGCGCGTAGGACCAGTTCTGATTTCCGCGCCCATCCGGGAAGATCAGGGTCGACAAGCGGTTGGCAGCATCGTAACTGCGCTTCACCGCACGTCCACTGGCCAGCGCTTCACTGCGGTTGCAGTCGGTGGTGCTGGTCAAACCCGTGCCGGCCGCCGACCACAGCACGTTGCCTGCCGCGTCGTAGTCCTGCACGGTCGCGCCGGTTTCCGGTTCGATGGTCTTGCACAGCTGCTGGTAGCCGTCATAGACGTAGCGGCGGGTCAGCGACTGGCTGCCGTCTGCACTGCGGCGGGTGATCGCCAGCGGCTTGCCCAACGTGTCTCGCTGGATCTCGGTCACCACGCCTTCCGGATGCTGCAGCGTCAGCGGCATCTCATAGCTGGGCTGGTCGTAGGCAAGATGACGGGTCGTCGTGGCCTGGCCGCGTGGATTGGTCACCTTCACCGACAGATTGCCCACGTACTCGGTGCGGGTAACCAGTGCCCCCAGCTCGGACGATTGACTGACCACGGTGGGGCGGCCCAACGCGTCGTACTGCGTCGTGGTGCCGGCCAGGGTGGCATTGATATCGGAGAACTGCCGCGTGGGATACGAGGCAAACACGGTCTTGCCGCTGGTGTCGTAGCGGGTCACCACGGCGCTGTCCAGCACGTTGTTGGCGTTTTCGGTCACCAGCACCGGGCGGAACATCGCATCCAGGTAGGTATCCGTGCGCCGCCCGCCCTGCGTGCGGGAGTGCTTCCACGCACCGGCGGGCACCCCCAGCTGCGCGCCACCCAGCCGCTGCAGGTCCATGGTTACGCCATTCCAGTTCACGCTGTCGCCGCCAGGGAACTGCTGGCTGCGCAGCCTGCCCATGCTGTCGTAGCTGAAGCTGGTGGTTGCGCCGGTTTCGTCGGTCAGCGAGGTGATCCAACCGTTGTCGTCGACGGCAACCGTGCGCACCGCGCCATTGGGCGCTTCGGGCGTGGCCGGCATGCGCAGCTGCTGCGGAACGCCACGCTTCCATCCCGACAGATGGCTGGTATTGCCGCGGCCATCGGCCACCGAGGCAACCGTGCCGTCGGCTGCGTAGGTCACCTGCTGCGCCAGGCGGCCGAATGCATAGGCGCGTAACGGCAGTGCTTTGGCCGTATCGAATTCGGTTCGCGACTGCTCGATGCCATTGAGCACACTGCGCGCCACCTGGCCGTTCACCCATAGCGCGGGATTGTCGTAGTAGCTGGTGCTGCTGGTGCGACTCTGGCCGGCGGAATTCGCTTCGACAACGGAAACTTCGCGGACGAAGGCATCAAAGGCCTGCACCGTACGGGTGAACTGCACGCCGTCCTGATTGATGATCGTGCTCTGCACTGGGCGGTTCAGATGCTCTCCCAGCTCCGTGGCCCCGTACTTGAGATTCCGACCCGCCTCGCGCGGGAACGGTGCGCTGGCAAGCTGCGCGTCCGGGTAGTAGTTACTGCGCTCGGTTCGAACCACCGCGCCACCAGAGCTGGTTGTCGTCGACAGCAGCAGACCGTCGTTATAGCCAACTTCCTTTCCGAATTCGTATGTCCGGATCGTGCCATCCGGCAGGGTTTCAATCGTTATCTTGGGCTCTGCCTGCCCCACCGGGATCGCCGGCCACCCAGCCTGGTCGACTCTCCTGTCGTACTCCCACCCCAGATTGGTGTACTGATAGCTCCACTCCGCCGTGGGCATCCCCGGGCCACTTATCCGCTTTGCCACCAGCGACATCGCGTCCCGATAGATAGGCGTGAGATTCCATCCGTCGGCCAGCAACTGGTCGTCGCCGGAAGTCTGGCAGTTGAACGGAACATTCTTGCGGCCATGCCGGAAGGGTCGGAACACGAAGGTTCCCACCGCGCCTGATGGGTGCGTGATGGAGGCTGCAACCTCGGTCTGCACAATCTTGTTCGTCTTCGCGCAAAGAGCCGGGACCTCCATATAGGCCCAAACGTCCTGCCCGGTGTACTCCTGATACTTCTTCGTCACATTGACAGGCGGCAGGTTGTAGCTCCACGCCGTCCCGTCCGGCAGCGTCACCGACTGCAACACACCGGCCGGGGTGTAGCCATAGGTCCAGGTTCGACCCGCTGCCGTCGCCGTTGCGATACGGCCCAGGGAGTCATAGGCAAGGCTGATGCTGCGCCCATCGTTGGCAATGATTCGATCCAGCCGCCCGCCACTCCATTCGTAGCGGACCCAATTGCCGAAACGATCGACAACCTGTGATGGATAAAGGAAGACCTTTTTCCGTTTCAGCGTGGCATGGGTGATGGTGTCGTAGGGCTGGAGAACGGCAGACTCGTTCTCGCGCGCCACCATCCAGTCGAAGTAGTACTTGGTTCCATCCGGCGCGTGGCCCAGAAAGCCTTCGCCCGGCTGGCCGCTCTTGAGCGCACTGAGGCAGGAGAAGAACCATCCCCCTTTTGTGTTCCAGGGCGTTGGCGTGCCAACCTGCGGAGTTGGCTGGCGCGCGTCCCCGCTGCCCGCCAGGACGGTTTCACCGCCTCCGCCCGGCAATGAAAGCCTCACCCCCTCCCAATAGGTGTACGGAGCAAAACTGATGGTCTGGGTTTGCTTGTAATTCCAGACATCCAGCGACGGGGGTGCGGAGACTGTCGAGCAACGGGCGCTTGGCGTCCAATGCCCGCCGATCGCGGTTTCGGGCTGGTCTCCGTAGATGCCTGAAAGCGATGGGATGTCGAGATCCCAGTTTCCATATTCCTTGTCATTTGCACTGCCGCTGACATCCCCGTAACTGCGGCTGAGCGATACCGCGAGCCCACTGTTGCCCGGAATCGAAATATCCGTGGCTTTGAAACTGATCGAGCCGTCGTAGAGATTGACCTGCTCGCCGAAGATCTCGCCCTTCAGCGGCTCGACGAGGTCCCCATACTTCAGTCGCTTGTCGTACTCCTGCCGCCAGGTGGGAACGATCTGGGCGGAAACGCCGACCGGTGCCAGCACGCACAGGGCAACGACACCGAGAAGAAGACCCTTGGCAGCCATTGCGGCGCGCGGATATGAAATGAGGCCAGACTGCATGCAGATCCTCCCTGGATCGACGTCCCTGTGTGCCCCACCCGCGCCGAACGGCAGTTGACCTTCGACCAGGCAGCACCCACGCCGGCAGACAGCCACGCGTTGCTTCACGGTGGGTGGGTGCTGGTCACAGATATGAACGAATAATGAAGATGGCGTCAAGTCCACGTATTGGCCACACTCGGCAAAGTCACGTCAGCCAGCGGCCTCCCGTGCCCTTCCCCGCTCGACCTAGAATGTCCCCATGAGCACCCTGACCTTCCGCGCCGCCACGCCGGCCGACATCCCCGCCCTCATTGCCCTCGTCACCTCGGCCTACCGCGGCGATGCCAGCCGCGTCGGCTGGACCACCGAAGCCGACCTGCTGGACGGCGCCCGCATCGACGCCGAAGGCATCCAGGCCGACCTGGACCGCCCGCGCTCCACCATCCTGCTGGCCGAGCGCGGGGACCAGCTGGTGGCCTGCGCCCATGTCGCCGATGTCGACGGCAAGGGCTATTTCGGCATGTTCTCGGTCGACCCGGCCCAGCAGGGTGGCGGCGTTGGCAAGCAGCTGATGGACGCCGCCGAAGCGCACGCCGCACGCGAATGGAACGTGCCGGTGATGCAGATGACGGTGATCGACGTGCGCGACGAACTGATCGCCTTCTACGAGCGTCGCGGCTACAGCCGCACCGGCATCAAGAAGCCGTTCCCGTATGGCGACGAGCGTTTCGGCATCCCCAAGCGCGACGACCTGCGCTTCGAGATCCTTGAAAAGCCGTTGACCGGAGCCGTCGCGTGAGCGAGGCCTGGACCTTTGTCTGTGCCGGCGCCGAGCTGTTGCCGGGCGAAATGAAGAGTGTGTTCGACGAGGTGACCGGCACGCCGATCGTGGTATTCAACCTCGACGGCGAGCTGTACGCCCTGGAAGACCAGTGCACGCATGAAGAGTTCGAGCTGTCCTCGGGCGAGTTCAACACCACCGAAGGCAGTGTGGAGTGCGTGCTGCACGGGGCGCGCTTCGACGTGCGTGACGGGCGCGCTTTGTGCGCGCCGGCCTACAGCCCTGTGCCCAAGTTTCCGGTGAAGCGCGAGCACGACGCCATCTGGACCCGCGACGACCGGGATTGAGGCGGCGCTCCGCCCGGAGAGACCATTCACGGGGCGCCCCGCCAGAGAGCATCAACCCATGGGGTGGATCTACCGGCAGGCCATGAGGACCCTTCCAGGGCGCCCCGTGGCCGCCTCGGGGGGCCGCCACGCCCCGTACATGCGAATCATTATCGTTGATGTTATTCTACGTAACATCTTCGTAACGACTCCGCCCCTCGCGCCATGGCTTCGCCCGCGCCCACCGCCACGCTGTGCCAGCTTGCCCGTCAAGGGTGGCCGCTGCTTGTGGCCGTGCTGCTGACGCTGCTGCTGGGCTGGTCGGCACTGCACGAAGGACGCGACAACGGCCCTGCTGCCAACGGCTGGCAGGCACAGGCTGAAGATCTGCAGCAGGTCATGCCGATGCCGGCCCCGCCGGCGGACGAGTGCCCGCACCCTGCCGCGCCAGCACCGGAGCCGCCGCTGGATGGCGAGGGCACCATGCCCTGTACCGGACTGGCTCCCCCGCGCGCCGCCCTGGTCGTACATGTTCCGCTGTGGCGCTCCAACGCCCTGCGCTGGCAGCTGCACGATCCCGCACTGCGGTTGAACCCCGGCCACGCACCGCCCGCACCGCACGCCAGCTGAGACGCCCTGCGGCTGTTGCCGTGCGTCTGACGTCATTCGCCCATAGCCGAGCATCGGCTCGGCTCTACAGACGAAGCCCTCCACGTGCCCACGCGCTGCCTGCGCTACGGCTCTCCCCCTTTCCCGATCCACGCCACGACCCATCGCCATGACCTACATCACGTCCCGCAAGCACGCCCCGCGCGTTTCCCTGCTCGCCACCGCCACCCTGGCCGCGGGCTTCGCGCCGCTGGCTGCGCAGGCCGCCGACAGCGCCGACGCCGGCTCCCGCAACGCCACTGAGCTGGACAAGGTGCAGGTGCGCGGCAGCTGGTTCAACCCGTCCTCGCCGAAGTTCACCGCCGAGCTGCTGGACACCCCGAAGTCAGTGTCGATCGTGTCGGAGAAGCTGATCGCCGAAACCGGTGCGACCAACCTGCAGGATGCGCTGCGCATGGTGCCGGGCATCACCTTCGGTGCCGGCGAAGGCGGCAATCCGACCGGTGACCGCCCGTTCATCCGTGGCTTCGATTCGCAGAGCAACGTGTTCGTCGACGGCCTGCGCGACGTCGGCTCGCAGACCCGCGAGATCTTCGACCTGGAGCAGGTGGAAGTGGTCAAGGGCCCGAGCTCGGCCTACGGCGGCCGTGATTCCGGCGGTGGCAGCCTGAACCTGGTGAGCAAGACGCCGAAGCTGAAGAACGAGACCAGCGCCAGCATGGGCATCGGCACCGACAGCTACGCACGCGGCACCGTGGACGCCAACTACGTGCTGGGCGATGGCATCGCCGCCCGCCTGAACCTGATGAAGCACGCGTCGGACATCGCCGGCCGCGACGCCGCCAACGTCAGCCGCTGGGGCATCGCGCCGTCGATCGCGTTCGGCCTGAACGGCCCGGCGCAGCTGATCGCCAGCCACTACCACATGCAGAGCGATGACCTGCCCGATGCGGGTGGCTTCCCCTACAACAATCCGTTCTCCAGCGGCCCGAACGTGGCCAGGAACGGTGATGGCCGCCCAGTGGTGCCGGACCGCAACAACTACTACGGCCTGGTCGACCGTGACTTCCAGCGCACCCGCGCCGACATCAGCACTCTGGACGCCAGCTACGACTTCGGTGGCCACAAGCTTCGCAACATCGCGCGCCTGGGCAACACCAGCAACGACTACCTGTGGACCCAGCCGGACGACAGCAAGGGCAACCCCAACCTGTACGGCACCTTGTGGCGTCGCACCAACACCCGTGCGGTCGACGTCAAGAGCTTCGCCGACCAGCTGGGCCTGACCGGTGCGTTCCAGACCGGCGCGCTCAAGCACAGCTACAGCGCGGGCCTGGAGTACAGCGACGAGAAGATGACCCGTGGCAGCTACCTGATGTCGCCGGGCACCGCCAATCCCCTTGAAAACAGCGCCAACAGCACTCGCTGCCAGGTGTCCGGCGCGGCCACCGGCTACAACTGCACCGACTTCAACAAGCCGAACCCGAACGATCCGTGGGCGGCCGGTCAGATCGTCTATCGCAGCGACAAGGCGCTGGACGTCGAGCAGCGCACCAGGACCACCTCGGCCTACGTGTTCGACACCATCGAGCTCAATGAGCAGTGGATGATCAACCTCGGCCTGCGCTACGACGACTTCCGTACCACCCTGACCACGCCGGTGGCCGGCAAGGCACCGACCCGCGTGCGCAACAGCAACGACTTCCTGAACTACCAGGCCGGCGTGGTGTTCAAGCCGGCCGCCAACGGCAGCATCTACCTGTCCTGGGGCACCTCCTCGACCCCGCCGGGCATGGACGGTGGTGACGGTTCGGACGGCCTGAGCGCGGCCGTTGCCGACCTCAAGCCGCAGGACACGAAGAACCTCGAACTGGGCACCAAGTGGGACCTGCTGGACAACCGCCTGAACCTGACTGCTGCGATCTTCCACACCGTGATGAACAACGCGCGCGTGACCGTCGACAACGGCACCAGCCAGAACGCCGGCAAGAAAGAGATCAACGGTTTCGAGCTGGGCTTCAACGGCCAGTTGACCGAGGCCTGGAGCCTGTACGGCGGCTACACCTACCTCGATTCCGAGCTGAAGGACAATGGCTTTGTCTGTGGCGCACCGGTGGGCCGCACCTGCCCGTCCAACGTCTACGTGCCATCGCCGAACAACGGCAACGAATTCCCGAACACCGCCAAGCACAGCGCCAACCTGTGGACCACGTACCGCTTCCCGATCGGCCTGACCGTCGGCGCCGGTGCGTTCTACTCGGACAAGCAGTACGGTGATGTGGCCAACGCCAAGTGGATTGCCAGCTACACCCGCTTCGACGCGATGGCCAGCTACGCGATCCAGGGCAACATCAGCCTGCAGCTCAACGTGCAGAACCTGACCGACAAGACCTACTTCACCAAGGCCTATGCCTCGCACTACGCGAGCATCGCCCCGGGTCGCTCGGCCACCCTGGCACTGAACGTGAAGTTCTGATGTAGCTTCGCTCCACCACGGCGGCAGGCGCTCCTGCCGCCGTTTTTGTTTCCGGCGATACTCACCTCATGGCACCCCGTACCCCCATCGACAGCGAAGCTCTGGCCGAGCTGCTGCAGCACGATCCGCAGGCGGCCTTCGCGCATGTGCGCGACGCCGCGCGGGCCGGACAGGTCGAGGCACAGCTGCTGCTCGCGCAGATGCACATGGAAGGCAAAGGCACCGCGCAGGACGCCTCGGCGGCACTGCTCTGGTACGAAACCGCCGCCAACAACGGCGCGCCGATGGCGATGAACATGCTTGGCCGCTGCCACGAACTGGGCCAGGGCACCACGGCCAATCCGGCACTGGCCGCAGTGTGGTACCGGCGCGCGGCCGACACCGGGCTGGACTGGGGCCTGTACAACCTGGCCAACCTGCTGGCCACCGGCCGCGGCGTGCCGCTGGACCGCGCGCAGGCGCTGGCGCTGTACACGCGTGCCGCGCACCTGGGCCACGCCAAATCGATGAACCTGCTGGCCCGCCACCTCGAAGACGGACTGGAGATCGAGCGCGATCCGCAGGCGGCGCTGGACTGGTACCAGCGCGCGGCCGAGGCCGGTGATTTCCGCGGCCAGGCCAACTACGCCTCGATCCTGCTGCAGGCCGGCCAGGTCGAGCAGGCCGTGCACTGGCTGCAGCTGGCACTGGCCCACGGCAGCCCGGCGTTCATGGCGCATCTCGTGCCGGAACTGGCCGCATCGCCGCATCCACAGGTGCGCGCCCTGGTCGCACCGCCGTCCCTCTGAGGAGTCCCGCATGCTGCTGCACATCCCCGACGTTCTCAGCGCCGACCAGGTGGCCGACTTCCGCCGCCGGCTGGATGCCGCCGACTGGACCGATGGCCGCGAGACCGTCGGCCATCTGGGCGCGCAGGCCAAGCACAACCAGCAGCTGCCCGAGGCCTCGCCGCTGCGCCGCGAACTGGGCGAGATCATCCTCGTCGCGCTGGCCCGGCATCCGCTGTTCTTCAGCGCCGCGCTGCCACTGAAGTACCTGCCACCGCGCTTCAACCGCTACAGCGGCGGCGGCACCTATGGTTTCCACGTCGACGGCGCGGTGATGAACCTGGCCAACGGCGAACAGCTGCGTTCGGACATCTCCTGCACCCTGTTCCTGTCCGCGCCGGACGAGTACGAGGGCGGCGAACTGATCATCAGCGATACCTACGGCGAGCATGAAGTGAAGCTGCCCGCTGGCGACCTGATCGTGTACCCGTCCAGCAGCCTGCACCAGGTGCGGCCGGTCACCCGAGGTGCGCGCGTGGCCTCGTTCTTCTGGGTACAAAGCATGGTCCGCGACGATGTGCAGCGCCGCCTGCTGTGGGAAATGGATGGCGCGATCGAGCGCCTGCGGCAGACCGGCGGCGACGCCGAGGCGGTGCTGCAGCTGACCGGCGTGTACCACAACCTGCTGCGGCGATGGAGCGAAGTCTGAGCCCCATCCGGCCAGTCCGTGACATTTTGGCAATCATTCTCATTTGCAACAGATAACAGCTCTCATTACAATCACGCCCCGTTGATGCCGGCCGCTGCCGGCAGACCCTTGGGGACCCCTGCTTGCTGCGCCCGCTTCGCCCTCGCCCACTCATCCATCGCAAGATGGGCACCGCCATGCGCGGCCAGCGTCCTGCGCTGGCCAGCCTGCTGGCGTGGGTGGCGATGCTGGCCTTGCTGCTGGGCACCCTGCCCCTGCTGCCACACGGGCAAGCCGGAATGGCCGTGCAGATGCCGCTGGAAGAGCGCGGTGGCGAAGCCCCCCTGCTGGAAGAGGCACCGGCCAAGCTGCGCCGCTGTGCTGCCGCCCCGGTGAAATCAGCCGAGAAGGCACGCCCGCCGTTGCTGCTGGCCAGCCAATGGCTGCGCACCGAGCTTGAACTCGTACCCGCTACGCCGGCCATGCCCGGCGTGCGCCCGGACTGGCCGCTGGCCGCTCCGGACACGCCCTGGGCCGACGCGCCCGGACGCCGCCAGCAACGCGGCCAGGCGCCGCCGCTCGCCTGATTCACGGCCCCGCGTGACCACCTGCACGGTCGCGTCAGCGCGCCGCTGCCTGCTTCATCCCTGCCGCCCCTGACCGGGCCTCCCCGTGCATGCCGACCGTTCGCGCCTGGCATCGCACCACCCTGCATCCTTCGAGGTTACTGCCATGGCCCAGCGCCATCGTGTCCGTTCGTCCCTGTCCCGTACCCTGCTGACCAGCGCCGTGCTGGTGGCCATGACCGCCCCTGCCTTCGCCCACGGTGACGCTTCCGGCACGCCACAGACGCTGGACAAGGTGGTGGTCACCGCCTCCGGCTTCGAGCAGAAGGTGGTCGATGCACCGGCCAGCATCAGCGTGGTCAGTCGCGAAGAACTCAGCAAGCGCCCCTACACCAACCTGGTCGACGCGCTGCGCGACGTCGAAGGCATCGATGTCGGCCTGGAGGCCAGCGACAAGAACGGCCGCGCCACCATCTCCATGCGCGGCCTGCCGTCCGAGTACACCCTGGTGCTGATCGACGGCCGCCGCCAGAGCAATGTCGGCCAGCTGTACCCGAACAACTTCGGTGGCGGCCAGTTCGCCTACCTGCCGCCGCTGGACGCGATCGAACGCATCGAAGTGGTGCGCGGCCCGATGTCCACGCTGTATGGCTCGGACGCGATGGGCGGCGTCATCAACATCATCACCCGACGCAACCAGGACAGCTGGCACGGCGCCGTGACCCAGGGCTTCACCGTGCAGCAGGATGACCAGTTCGGTGATGCACGCACCACCGACCTGTACCTCAGCGGCCCGCTGCTGAAGGACCGCCTCAGCCTGGCGGTGCGCGGCAGCTACTACGACGCCAAGGCCTCCAATCCGGAGTGGGATGCACTGCCCCTGCCCGACGGCAGCCTGTGGGAGCGCAGCATCGGCTTCGGCGGCGGTGGCAAGTCGGTGGCCAACACCAACTGGAACACTGGCGTACGCCTGGATTTCCGCGTCAACGACGATCACGAACTGTGGCTGGACTACGACGTGTCGCGGCAGAAGTACGACAACAGCGAAGGACAGACCGGCACGCTGGACAGCCTGGCCAGCCTCTGGCGCGTCGGCAACGCGGTCATCCCCAACCCGAACGGCAGCGGCACCGTCACCCGCCGCGTGGTGCAGCCGCGCGTGGGCTACACCGCCTACCAGCGCTACGAGCGCGATCAGTTGTCGTTGACCCACCAGGGCCGTTACAGCTTCGGCACCTGGCAGACCTCGCTGACCCACAGCAAGAGCAGCAACCTCGGCCGTTCGCTGCCGCTGACCTTGGACGAGCGCGCCAACCTGCAGACGCTGTGGAATGACGTCTGCCGCCGCACCGGTGCCGCCAGCAACTGTGCGGCCGGCCGCGGCAATGCGCTGACCGCACTCAATCCCAGCGAGATGGCGCGCCTGCAGGCGTTCCTGCCGCGCCCGCTGCGCACCATGGAACTGGAAGGCTACGTGCTCGACACGATGCTTGACCTCGACTTCGGCGCGCACAAGCTGACCGTCGGCGGCCAGTACAACGACACCGACATGATCGATGGCGTGTTCGGCATGGATGGCGCCGGCTACCGCAGCAACACCAAGCAGAAGCACCGCATGTGGGCGCTGTTCGCCGAGGACAACTGGGCGCTGACCGATACCCTCACCGCTACCTTCGGCCTGCGCTACGACGACCACAACGTGTTCGGCAGCCATGTCAGCCCGCGCGGCTACCTTGTGTGGAACGCCAGCGACGCGTGGACCTTCAAGGGCGGCGTCAGCACCGGCTACAAGACCCCGCGTCCGGACCAGCTGTTCCCGGGCATCACCGGCTTCGGTGGCCAGGGCGTGCTGCCGCTGGTGGGTTCGCCGAACCTGAAGCCTGAAACCAGCACCAACTACGAGGTGGCCGCCTACTACGAGGGCCAGCGCTGGGGCTTCAACGTGACCGGCTTCTTCAACAAATTCGAGGACAAGATCGCCAGCGGCGGCACCTTCCCCAACTGCGAAGTGGCGCCGGCCGGCAGCGGTTACTGCGTGGACATCGGTCCGGGTTGGGCCGCGCTGGGCTACAGCACCTTCACCCAGAGCGTGAACATCGACAAGGCTGAAACGCGGGGTGCCGAACTGGCCGCCCACGTCGACCTGCTCGACACTCTGCAGCTGCGCGGCAACTACACCTGGACCAGGAGCGAGCAGACCAGCGGCCCCGACAAGGGGCGCCCGATCTCAGGCACCATGCCGGCAAAACACATGGCCAACGCCAGCCTCAACTGGCAGGTCAACGAAGCAGTCAGCCTGTCGCTGATCGGCGAGGGCCGCTACGACCGCTACCGCGACACGCTGCTGGACGCCAACGGCGCCAGCCACACCCGCTACTACGAGGACTACACCATCTTCCATCTCGGTGGCAGCTGGAAGGCCACGCCCTGGCTGACGGTGAACGCACGGGTCAACAACCTGCTCGACAAGGATTTCGTCTCGCAGTCGTGCCTGTTGATCAGCCAGAGCGAGTTCAACTGCGTGGACGACTACGCGACCAAGGACCAGCGCCGCAGCTACTGGATTTCGCTGAACGCGAAGTTCTGACCGCCACGCACCGGTAGTGCCGGCCGCTGGCCGGCAATCCGACGTTGTTTCCCGGAACCCTGGTAGTGCCGGCCGCTGGCCGGCAATCGCCCTCCAGGGATACAGAACGACACGCAATTGCGAGCCATTCTCATCAATGATGTAATGGGCAGTCCCCGTCCGCCTCGAACCGTGCCGTGAGCCGTCCTGCCTCTTCCACCGTGCAGCAGCAACAGAACCGTGGCTTCTGGCTGCGGACGCTGCACCAGTGGCACTGGATCAGCTCGGCGGTGTGCCTGATCGGCATGCTGCTGTTCGCGGTGACTGGCCTGACCCTCAACCATGCAGCGAAGATCGAGGCCAAGCCCGAGGTGCAGAACCAGCATCTGAAGCTGCCGGCCGAACTGCTGGGCCAACTGGGCACGCGCGAGGACGGCAACGCACCGATTCCGCGCCCGGCCCGGCAATGGCTGGACACGCAGCTGGGCATCGCCATTGGCGGCCGCCCGGCCGAGTGGTCGACCGAGGAGATCTACCTGTCGCTGCCGCGCCCCGGTGGCGACGCCTGGCTGAGCATCGACCGCGAGACCGGCGCGGTGGAATACGAATCGACCTCGCGCGGCGCGGTGTCCTACCTCAACGACCTGCACAAGGGCCGTAACGCGGGCCCGGCGTGGGGCTGGTTCCTGGACCTGTTCGCCGTGGCCTGCCTGGTGTTCTGCATCACCGGCCTGTTCCTGCTGCACCTGCATGCGCGGCAGCGGCGCATGACCTGGCCGCTGGTCGGCCTCGGCCTGATGATCCCGCTGCTGATCGCCCTGCTGCTGATCCACTGACTTTCCTTCGTTTCCGGAGCCGCCCCATGCGCGTCACCCTGACCATCGCCCTCAGCGGCCTGCTGGCCACCTCGCCGGCCTATGCCACCACCCTCGACATCAACGTCGAAGTGCCCAAGCTCAACGTGGCCGAGTACCACCGCCCGTACGTGGCAGTGTGGCTGGAAGGCGCCGACCAGAAGGTCGCGGCCAATCTGTCGGTCTGGTACCAGCAGACCAGCAACAGCGAAGGCCACGGCACCAAGTGGCTGCCCGACCTGCGCCAGTGGTGGCGCAAGAGCGGCCGCACCCTGCAGGTGCCGGTGGACGGCGTGACCGGCCCGACCCGCCCGGCCGGCAAGCACGCGCTGTCGTTCAACGACAAGCAGCCGGCACTGAAGCAGCTGGCCCCCGGCAACTACACCCTGGTGGTCGAGGCGGTGCGCGAAGTCGGCGGCCGTGAACTGCTGAAGATCCCCTTTACCTGGCCGGCCACCGCCGCGCAGAACGGCAAGGCGCAGGGCGCCACCGAACTGGGCCAGGTCACCCTGTCCGTCAAACCCTGAGAGGGGACGGAGGGGATCAAGTCGTAATCCCCTTCTCCTTGCCGCATCACCCCGCATCCACTGGAGTCCTCCGCATGAAGCGCACGCTCGTCCTCGCCGCCGCCCTGGCCGCTGCCCTTCCCTTCTCCGCCCTGGCCCACAAGGCCTGGCTGCTGCCCTCGCAGACCGTGATCGCCGGCAACGCACCGTGGATCACCGTCGACGGTGCGGTCTCCAACGACCTGTTCTACTTCAACCACGTGCCGCTGCGCCTGGAATCGGTGGTGATCACCGCGCCGGACGGCAGCACCGTGCAGCCGCAGAACGCAGCGACCGGCAAGTACCGCAGCGTGTTCGACATCGAACTGAAGCAGCCGGGCACCTACCGCATCGCGTCGGTCAATGACGGCCTGTTCGCCACCTACGAGCAGAACGGCGAGCGCAAGCGCTGGCGTGGCAGCGTTGCCACTTTCGGTGAACTGCCGAAGGATGCGAAGAAGCTGGAAGTGAGCCAGTCGGTCGGCCGCGTGGAGACCTTCGTCACCAACGGCGCGCCGAACGACACCGCGCTGAAGCCGACCAACCGCGGCATCGAGCTGGTCGCCGTCGGCCACCCGAATGACCTGTTCGCCGGCGAGGAAGCCACCTTCCGCGTGCTGGTCGATGGCAAGCCGGCCGCCGGCCTGGAATTCGAGATCGTGCGTGGTGCCACCCGCTACCGCAACGCACAGGACGAACTGAAGGTCACCAGCGATGCCAAGGGCGAGATCAAGGTGACCTGGCCGGAAGCCGGCATGTACTGGCTGGAGACCGGCACCGAGGACAACAAGACCTCGGTGAAGCAGGCCGCCAAGCGCCGCCTCAGCTACGTGGCCACGCTGGAAGTGCTGCCGCAGTAATGTGGACCGCGATGCCGGGCATTCCCCGGCATCGCCGCCGCAACGCATCACCATGACCGATTCCCAGCTCGACATCGCCCGCCTCGGCGGCACCACCATGGGCACCACGTGGAGCGTGTCGCTGGTCGCGCCGCGCCAGCGCGACCTGCACCCGCTGCATGCCGGCATCCAGGCGCGGCTGGATGCGGTGGTGGCGCAGATGAGCACCTGGGAGCCTGGCTCGGACCTGAGTCGCTACAACCGCGCCGACGCGGGCCAATGGTGCGTGCTGCCGGCCGAGACCCGCTACGTTGTGGCCTGCGCACAGGCCATCGCTGCCGCCAGTAGCGGCGCCTTTGATCCCACCGTCGGCCCGTTGGTGGCACTGTGGGGTTTCGGTGCACATGCCGGCGAACGCCGCCAACCCGACGCTGCCACCGTGCAGGCCACGCGCGAGCGCTGCGGTTGGCAGCGCCTGCAATGGCGCGGCGATGCGCTGCTGCAACCGGGCGGACTGGAACTGGATCTGTCGGCGATCGCCAAGGGGTTCGGCGTCGATCACGTGGCCGCCTGGCTGCGCGATCAGGGCATCGCTGCTGCACTGATCGAGGTCGGTGGCGAACTGGCCGGCTACGGCCGAAAACCGGACGGCCACCCCTGGCGCGTACTGGTGGAATCCGCACCGGAAGAAGACGCGCACACCGAAACACCACCGCGGGTGCTGGCGCTGGAGGACAAGGCGGTGGCCACCTCCGGTGATCGCTGGCACCAGTACCAGGCCGATGGCCAGGCCTACAGCCACAGCCTCGATCCGCGTACCGGCAGGCCGGTGCGCCAGGTCGCCGCAGCGGTCACCGTGGTGGCCGACGACGCCATGCACGCCGATGCCTGGGCTACCGCACTGACCGTGCTCGGCCACGAACAGGGCATGGCGCTGGCCGAACGCGAAGGCTTGGCTGCACGCTACCTGCAGCGTGCAGCAGACGGCCCGCGGGAATTTCTCAGCAGCGCCTTCCAGCGCCTGCTCGACGAGCAGGACGCATGAGCGCACGTCCATCGCGCGCGTGGCTTGGCAACGCACTGGTCCTGCTCCTGCTGGCGCTGATCGCCTGGGCGCTGCTGCGACTGCATCTCGGCGAAGCCTGGTGGCAGGGCGCGCCGCCGGCACGGCAAACGCAGATCGCGATCATCGCCACCGCACTGTATGCGCTGGCCTGCGCCGCACTGCGGTGGCGTGGGCGACCGCGCGACGATGCTGCCTCTGGCGACGTCGCACCGATCCTGATGGTCTGGTCCAGCCAGACCGGTTTTGCCCGCGAACTGGCCGAACGCAGTGCCGAGGCATTGCGCGGTGCCGGCGTGCCGGTGCGTGTGCGCGGCCTGCATGAGGTCGACGCCACGCTGCTGGTCGACAGCCAGCGTGCATTGTTCATCGCCAGCACCACTGGCGAAGGCGACCCACCCGATCATGCGCTGCCGTTCCTGCGCGGCGTGATGACCTCACCGCCTGCGCTGCAGCACCTGCAGTACGGCGTGCTCGCACTGGGCGACCGCAGTTACGGCCACTTCTGCGGATTCGGCCACCAGCTCGACCAATGGCTGCGCCAGCACGGTGCGCATCCGCTGTTCGATGCGATCGAGGTCGACAACGCCGATCCGGCCGCGCTGCGCCATTGGCAGCAATTGCTGGGCCAGCTCGGCGGCGGCGCCAGCGAACTGCCCGACTGGAGCCCGGCCGAATACCAGCCGTGGACGCTGCTGCAACGTGAGCATCTGAACCCGGGCAGCCCCGGCGGCGCGGTGTATTGGCTGCGCCTGCAGCCCCCGGCCGATGCAGATGCGCAGTGGCAGGCCGGTGACATCGCCGAGATCGGCCCGCAGCACGCACCGCACACCGTGCGTGCCTGGCTGGACGCACAACGCTTCGATGCGGATACCGTGCTGGATGACGGGCAGACGTTGCTGGCACGCGTCGCGCGCTCGCACCTGCCCTCATTGGTTCCCCCGGGTGATCTGCCCGCATTGCTGGCGACCCTGCAACCGCTGCCCCATCGCGAGTACTCGATCGCCTCGGTGATGGCCGACGGTGCGGTCGAGCTGCTGCTGCGCCGCCAGCTGCGCGCCGACGGAACACCCGGCATCGGCAGTGGCTGGCTGTGCGACCACGCGGCCATTGGCGAGCCGGTGCAGCTGCGCCTGCGCCGCAACGACAATTTCCACGGCGTGCCCGCCGAGGTACCGCTGCTGCTGATCGGCAACGGCACTGGCATCGCCGGCCTGCGCGCACACCTGCACGAACGCGTGCGCAGTGGCGCCCGCCGCACCTGGCTGCTGTTCGGTGAGCGCACCGCCACGCACGACTTCCACTTCGGTGAAGAACTGCAGGCGATGCTGGCCGACGGCACGCTGGCGCGGCTGGATGCAGTGTTCAGCCGCGATGGCGGTGCGCATCGCTACGTGCAGGACCGGTTGCTGGCCGAAGCGGCAACACTGCGGCGGTGGGTGGATGAGGGCGCCACGATCCTGGTCTGCGGCAGCCTGCAGGGCATGGCCCCGGCGGTGGATGCGGTGATCGAACAGGTGCTGGGTGTTGCGGGCAAGGAAGCGCTGTTGCTGGCCGGTCGTTACCGGCGCGATGTGTATTGAGGTTGCCGCATCCACGCATGGCGTGGATCTACTGAACGCACCGACGCCTGCGAACCGCCTTCTGGTGGGTGCGAACCTTGGTTCGCACCATGACGCAGCATTGGCGGCCGTATCCACGCATGGCGTGGATCTACTGCGCGGCGTGTCCAGGCATGGCAACTACACCCCAGTAGATCCACGCCATGCGTGGATTGAGCCACCGGCGCCCAGGCATCATCCCGCCGCCGCACTGACCCGTATCGCCAACAACTCGCCACCGCCCTGCAACGCGTGCCGCTGACGTTCGCCGGCCGCCAACCACGCGGTATCGCCGGCCCGTAGCGCGGGCAGGCCGCTGTCGGCACCGAACTCCGCCTGACCGGACAGCAGATGCAACGCCCAGGCCACGCCCGGTTCGCAGAAGAAGAACATCGCGCCCACCAGCGGCCGATGCAGCAGTTCGGCCTGCAGCAGATCGCGTTTCCACATCAGGTTGAAATCGTGGGTGGTGCCATCCACCAGTTCGCCGTGCAGCCTTTCCTCTCCCGCAAAGCGCACGCGCCCGTGCGGCGGCAGCACCTGGGCCACGCGGCCATCCTCGAAATGCAGGCGCACGCCATTGCCCTGCAGCAGCACCAGTTCTCGCTCCACGCCGGGGAAGGCGGAGAACGCGGCGTCCTGTTCGATTTCGGCCACCGACAGGCGCAGCGCCCAGTCATCCCCCTGCGCGGGCAGGCGCAGGATCTCGCGGGTCCAGCCCAGGCCGTTGCGCCAACGTTCGCGGCGGTAGTCCAGGCGGGAGATCAACTGGCTCGGAGTGTGCAGCAGGGAGTCGATGTTCATCGGCGCATTGCATCATGCCGCGCGCCGTCGTGCATCACCGCGTGGCGAGCGTGCCCTGGCCACCGCACCCGCCGGCCAGCAGCTGCGAGTGCTTCAACCAGTCCTGGTCGGGGTAGTAAGCAAACACCATCGTGCCACCACGCAACGCATCGATCAGCGGCTTGGCCACCGACAGCCGCACCGCCGGGCAACCCAGGCTGCGTCCCAGCCGCCCCTGCAGCTGCGCGGTGGCCGGGTTCACATACGGCGCACCATGGATGACGATCGCGCGATCGCGCGCACGGTCATTGAAGCCCGGTTCCAGGCCGGCCAGGCGCAGCGAATAGCCGTTGCCGCCCATGTAGGTCTCCTGCGCGGTGAACGCGCCGAGGCTGGACATGAAACTGCCGTCGCGGTTGGAGAAGTGCTCGGTGCGGTTCTCGCCGCTGTTGCGGCCATGCGCCACCCATTCCTCGAACAGCAGGCGCTGGTGGGCCAGGTCGAACACCCACAGGCGCGGCTCGGTGGACGGGCGCGAGTAATCGATCACGCTGAGCCGATCACCGTTGATGCCCAGCTCCGGCCGCTGCAGCGCGCAGCGCATGGCGCGCGCCGCCAGCTGCAACACGTGGCGGTCGGCCTTGGGCGCACTGCGCGACAGCAGGGCAGCCAGATCATCGGCAGAGGTGGCGAGGGCGGGCGTCTGTGCCAGCGCCGGGGCGCTGGCCGAGGTCGCCAGCAGGCCGAACGCGGCCAGCCGGCACAGGCGGGATGCAGTCATGGGCACAACGAGGGGACTCAGTTGCCCTTGAGGGTGGACCCTGGCGGCTCGGATTCCAAGACCGGCTGCATTCCAGATTCAGCCGGGCTTGGGCGGACCGCCGGCAGCGAGGTCACCAGCAGGGTCGTGCCCGGCACCAGCACCTGGTACAGCTGGCGGGCGAAATCGGCCGGCAGCGCCATCGGCAGCGAGGGCGTGGCCAGCAGGTCCGGCGTGGCCTGGGCGCGATCCTGGCCCAGCAACGGGTAGGCCGTCCACTGGTGCAGGCGCTGGTTCACGTCCAGCGGGCTGGGGGTGTCGCTGTAACCCTGCCCCATCACGAACAGCGTGGTCCCCTGGAAGGCCGGCAGCGCGTCCGCCTTCAACGGCGACTCGCCGATCATCACGCCATCGCGCAGCACGTACAGGCGCTGGTCGTGCAGGCTGACCAGGATGCCGACCTGCCCGGCCGGGGCTGCGCTGTCGTTCCACCACGCCTGCGCCGGCGCTCCGCCCTCTGCCTCCGGCAGGGCCTGCCCACGCGCATTCACGGGTGCCAGTACCGACGGATAGGCCAGGGTCATCGGCGAGCTCTTGGCGTCGGCCACGACCACGGTATCGCCACGCTGGGTTTCGCTGAACAGCTTCTGCGCGAAGGCCTGCGGCAGGCGCACGCAGCCGTGCGAGGCGGGATGCCCGGGCAGGCTGCCGCCATGCAGAGCGATACCGTCCCAGGTCAGCCGCTGCATGTACGGCATCGGCGCGCTGTTGTAGAGGTTGGACCTGTGGTCCTTGTCCTTCTGCAGGATGGTGAACACGCCGGTTGGCGTCTCGTGCCCGGCCTTGCCCGAGCTGATCGTGGTCAGGCCGATGGCGATACCGTTGCGGTAGACATAGGCGCGCTGCTCATCGAGGCTGACCACCAGCACGATCGGGCCGGTCGGCGAGATTTCCGGATGCCACAGGTATTCGCCCGGCTTGAGGTCGGTCGGTCCGCGTACCTCGGCGGTGGCCGCAGCGGCAGCTGCAGGCTTGGCGGCCGGCGTAGGCGCAGCGGCGTGGGCCTGCAGTGGCAGGGTCAGTGCCAAGGCGAGCATCAGGGTGGTGGGGCGGTGCACAAGCATCCAGCGGGGTCCTTTCCATGCGGAGCGGCCACCGTACACCATCGGCCCGTGGTGGCCGCGGCAAAACCAGGCGCCGGAAATGAAATTGCCCGGCGACACAGCCATGTGTCGTACCGGGCAATCGTTACGTCCTTGTCGGCCTGCTGCCGCCCCCTCGCATCCTGCGCTGTGGGGGTAGCGTTGCATCCTGCACGCGGCCGCGTCTGTCCTGTTTGTATCTCAGCCCCTTCCACAGGTCTGTGATGCCACCATCCTGGTGAGTGGTGCCGCGTCCTGCGGCGGTCGGTGGTCACGGGCGTCCTGTCCGTGACCGGTGAACCAGCGTCCTGCCGGTTCCGACGATTCCTGCTGTCAGCGCCTCGGTACGGTTCGCACCGGTACCGATCCGGGTACCGGATCCGCCGGCAACAACCTGTTGCCTAGGGTGATCCGCTGTCGATTCCGTTCGACGATGGCTTTCCCTATCCCCTTCACCTGCGCCAAGTCCTCGACGCGATGAAACGGGCCGTGTCTGCGCCGGTGCTCGACGATCGCCTCGGCCTTGGCGGCTCCGACCATCGTCAATCCCTGCTGCAGCGCCTGGGCATCGGCGCGGTTGATGTCGATCGGTTCGGCGGCATGCGCCCCAGCGATCCACACGACCAGCACCAGTGCCCTCAACACGACACTCCAAGGCACGACGTGTATCTCCTTGTGATTCTGGACGTCCCGACCGGCAATCCCGTCGGTAGGAACAGTGTCCGTCACCACATGCACACAGCCTATCGGTTTCCTGGATTTCTAAAAGCCAGCCAAATACCCGACGTGATGTAGGAAAAACCCTACCCGTGGCACAGGCGTAGAATGGCGGGATCAGCCCATGCAACCGGAGTTTCAGATGGACAGCGCCAAGCTCGGCCAATTCGTCAATGACAAGTGGGACAGTGAAATCGTCCCGCAGTTGGTCGACTACATCCGCATTCCCAACAAGTCGCCGATGTTCGACGCCAATTGGGTGCAGAACGGCTACATGGAACAGGCGGTCACGCTGATGGAGAACTGGGCCAGGGCCCAGCAGCTGCCCGGCCTGAAGGTTGAAGTGGTGCGCCTGGAAGGCCGCACCCCGCTGATCTTCCTGGAAATTCCGGCCTCCGGCCCGGAAACCGGCGACGACACCATCCTGCTCTACGGCCATCTGGACAAGCAGCCGGAAATGACCGGCTGGGACGACGATCTCGGCCCGTGGACCCCGGTCCTGCGCGGCGACAAACTGTATGGCCGCGGCGGTGCGGATGACGGCTACGCCATCTTCGGCTCGCTGGCCGCGGTGCTGGCGCTGCAGGCCCAGGGCCTGCCGCACGCCCGCTGCGTGGTGCTGATCGAAGCCTGTGAAGAATCGGGCAGCTACGACCTGCCGGCCTACGTCGACCACCTGGCCGACCGCATCGGCAAGCCGTCGCTGGTGGTCTGCCTGGATTCGGGCTGCGCCAACTACGACCAGCTGTGGTGCACCACCTCGCTGCGCGGCCTGACCGGCGGCAACTTCACCGTGAAGGTGCTCAACGAAGGCGTGCATTCCGGCGATGCCTCCGGCGTGGTGCCGTCCAGCTTCCGCCTGCTGCGCCAGCTGCTGTCGCGCATCGAGGACCAGGACACCGGCCGCATCCTGATCGACGGCATGAACGTGGAAATCCCGGCCGAACGCCTGGAACAGGCCAAGCGCGCGGCCGAAGTGGTGGATACCGAGATCTTCGAGAAGTTCCCGATGGTCGACGGCCTGCGCCCCATGAACGAGGACCTGACCGAGCTGGTGCTCAACCGCACCTGGCGCCCGGCGCTGTCGGTCACCGGCGTCGGTGGCATGCCGCCGCTGGAATCGGCCGGCAACGTGCTGCGTCCACAGACCTCGGTGAAGCTCTCGCTGCGCCTGCCGCCGACTGCCGATGGCAAGACCTGCGGGGAACTGCTGAAGGAAGCGCTGCTGCGCGACCCGCCGAACGGCGCGCAGGTCACCCTGGACCTGGAAAAGGCCTCCACCGGCTGGAACGCACCGGCCATGGCGCCGTGGCTGACCCAGGCCATTGACGACGCCAGCCAGGCTTTCTTCGGCAAGCCGGCGATGTACATGGGCGAAGGCGGCTCGATCCCGTTCATGGGCATGCTGGGCGAGAAGTTCCCGGGCGCGCAGTTCATGATCACCGGCGTGCTCGGCCCGCATTCCAATGCACATGGCCCCAACGAGTTCCTGCACATCCCGATGGGCAAGAAGGTCACCGCCTGCGTGTCCAAGGTGATCAGCGAGCACTATGCCGCCAGCCTGCGCGGCGAGACCAGCGGTTCGCCGGTGGCTGCCGACAGCGGCACCCGCCACGGCGACCACGGCTGCTGCTGATTACGGCACACCGTGACGGACGCAGCCTGGCCTTGCTAGGCTGCGTCCACCCAAAGCGGAACACATGCACATGAATGGTCTGTTCGGCAGCAGCAGCTGGCTGTACATCCTGCTGGTCGGCTTCGTCGTCGGCCTGCTCGGGCGCTTCTTCATGCCCGGCAACAACCGCATGGGCTGCCTGCTGACCATCGTGCTGGGCATCATTGGCGCGCTGGTGGCCGGTTGGTTCGGCCAGTACATGGGCTGGTACGCTCCCGGCGAACCGGCCGGTTTCCTCGGTGCGGTAGTGGGCGCGGTGGCCGTGCTGGCCGTCCTGCGCCTGTTCAGCGGCCGCCGCTGACCCCGTCCCTCCTTCCCCCCTGCTCCCGACGTTGGCGCGCCCGGCGCGCCCGGATATGCCCGCATGACCGAACCCGCCTCCGATCCCCAGCGCAGCGCGCAGCGCCTGCAGTGGGCCCGTACCCAGCTCGATGACGCCAACGCGGTAGTCGAACGCGCTTCGGTGGATGCCGGCATGCGCAGCTACTGGCGTACCACCAGCACGCGCGGCAGCCACATCGTGATGGACGCCCCGCCGGGGCTGGAAGATCCGCGGCCGTGGCTGCGCATGCGCGGCCTGCTGCACGACAACGGCCTGCGCGTACCTGCATTGCTGGCGCAGGACCTGGAAGCCGGCTTCCTGCTGCTGGAAGATCTCGGCGGCCCGACCCTGGCCAGGATCCTCGACGAGCGCAACGCCGATGAATGGTTCGGCCGTTCGATCGAACAGCTGCTGCGCCTGCAGGCGATCCCGGTACCGGCCGACTTCGGCCAGTTCGGCGAAGCGCTGCTGCAGCGCGATGCCGGCCTGTTCGACGAATGGTTCCTGCAACGCCACCTGCAGCTGGAACTGGACTGCGGCGAGATCGAAGGGCTGCAGCTGGTACACCGCCGGTTGATGGACAACGCATTGGGCCAGGCCCAGCTGATGACCCACCGCGACTACATGCCGCGCAACCTGATGCCGGTCGACGACGGCCCCGCGGTGCTGGATTTCCAGGACCTGGTGCGTGGCCCGATCGCCTACGATGCGGTGAGCCTGTTCAAGGACGCCTTCCTGAGCTGGCCGCTGCAGCGCGTGGACGAGTGGCTGGCGCAGTACCACGAGCGCGCACGCGACGCCGGCCTGCCGGTACCCGACCGCGCCACCTTCCTGCGCGATGCCGACTGGATGGGTATCCAGCGCCACGTGAAGATCCTTGGCCTGTTCTGCCGCCTGCGCTACCGCGACAACAAGGGCCATTACCTGGACGACGCGCCGCGCTTCATCGGCTACCTGGATGAAGTACTGCCGCGCTACCGCGAGCTGGCACCGCTGCAGCAGCTGCTGGACGAGCGCATCAAGCCGGCGCTGGCCGAGCTGGGTGCACCGATGCGCGTGGCCCGATGAAGGCGCTGGTCTTTGCCGCCGGCCTCGGCGAGCGCATGCGCCCGCTGACCCTGCACACGCCCAAGCCGCTGCTGGAAGTGGCTGGCAAGCCGCTGATCGTCTGGCACCTGGAACGCCTGGCCGCACTCGGCGTGCGCGAGGTGGTGGTCAACACCGCGTGGCTGGCCGAGCAGTTCCCTGCAACGCTGGGCGATGGCAGCCAATGGGGCGTGCGCCTGCATTTCCTGCACGAAGGGCCGACCCCGCTGGAAACCGGCGGCGGCATCCTCAACGCATTGCCGGTGCTGGGCGATGCCCCGTTCCTGGTGGTGAACGGCGATATCTGGACCGATTTCGATTTCGCCACGCTGCCGCGCGAGCCGCAGGGCCAGGCACACCTGGTGCTGGTCGACAATCCGGCGCAACACCCCGACGGTGACTACCGCCTCGATACGCAGGGGGTGCTGCACCATGACCGCGAAGGTCCCTGCCTGACCTATGCCGGCATCGGCGTGTACCGTCCTTCAATCGTGGCCGACTGGCGCGCGGTGATCGGCGATGCGCCGGGCAGCGAGCGGCTGCCGCCGAAGTTCTCGGTGGTGCCGCTGCAGAAGCATTTCATGGCGCAGGGGTTGATGACCGGGCAGCACCATCGCGGGCGCTGGACCGACGTCGGCACCGTGGATCGCCTGCGCGCGCTGGATGCTGAATTGGCGGTGAACGGCTGAGCCCCTCGTGGCTGGACGCGTAGAGTCGACTGTTAGTCGACTGTCATTGTGAGCTAGCCGGGCGGTGTGGATTCGCGGGTGACGCCGTGAACCCGTCCCTGGGGGCTTGGCCGCGGCATCCATGCCGCGGACACCCCCGCGAACCCACGCCGACCGGCCTCTGACAGTTTCCGTGGGCGTCCAGCCACGGAAGAAAGAAAGAAAAGCAAGAGCGGGTCGCTTCGCTGCGCTTGCTCTGGTGACGACCAACGGTCGTCACCCACCACAAGCAAGACACGTGTCGACCAAGGTCGACACCCACCAACAGCAGTGCAGTACGCAGTTCCGGCAGATCGCGGGAACCTGTCGAAGGCGGGGTGGCTCAGGTTGCGGGGGCGTGAGCGCCATGGATGGCGCGATCGAGGCTACATGGACGTACTTGCGCCGTCCCCCGCAACCTGAGCCACCCCGCCTCCCCTCAGGAAGCCCGCTTTTGACGTTGCTGTTGAAGCTGCCGGCCAGCGGCCGGCACTACCGCGGGTGCAGGGCGCAGCCCTGCAAACAAACCCCACCCTCAGTAACGGGGCCGGCCTTCTTCCAGCACCTGGCGCAGGAACGGCACGGTGATCCGCCGCTTCGCCGCCAGCGATTCGCGGTCCAGCCAGTCCAGCAGCGTGATCAACCCACCCAGCTCGCGCCCGGTGTGCGACAGCAGCCACTCGATGGCCGCTTCGTCGATGGCCAGGCCGCGTCGCAGCGCGCGCTCGCGCAGCACCGCAGCACGACCTTCCTCATCCAGCGGCTGCAGCAGCACGCGCACGCACTGGCCCAGCCGCGAACGCAGGTCCGGCAGTACCAGGCCCAGTTCTTCCGGCGCCTTCTGCGCCGTGTACAGCACGGTCACGCCTGCTGCACGCGCGCGGTTGTGGAAATCAAACAGCGCGATCTCGTCCTCGCGGTTGCCGGCAACTTCGTCCAGCCCGTCCAGCGCCACCAGTTCGCGTGCGTCCAGCCCGTCGAGCGCTGCACGAACGCGGCCGGCGGCGCTGGCCAGTGGCACGTACGTCGGCAGGCGCCCGGCCTGCTCGGCGCTGGAGCACGTCGCCAGCGCCTGGTGGGTCTTGCCGGTGCCCGCCGCGCCTTCCAGGTAGACCCAATCGTGGCTGGCGCCGACCGCGATCGCACGCAGCTGCGCCAGCGCGCCATCCGGCGCACCGATGAAGGTCTCCAGGCGCTGGTCCCGCGGGTAATGCAGGGCCAGCGGCAGTTGCGGCACGCCCATCACTTCAGGTCGGGGCCCTTGTCGGTCGGAACGATGATATGGGGGGCGTCGACCACGCCATCAAGCACGATCGCCGGCTTCTCGCCCACGTACAGCTCGCTCTGGCGGTAACGCTGGTGGGCATAGCGCAGCAGCACGTTGGTCACCGCCGCCACCGGCAGCGCCAGCAGCATGCCGAGGAAGCCGAACAGCTGGCCGCCGGCCATCACCGCGAAGATCACCGCCACCGGATGCAGGCCGATCTTGTCGCCGACAATGCGCGGGGTCAGTACGTAGCTCTCCAGCAGCTGGCCCACGGTGAACACCACGCCGACCAGGATCAGCAGCTTCAGGTCGAAGCCCTGTGCCTGCACCAGCGCGGCAATCACCGCCATCAGCACGCCGGTGGTCGCGCCCAGGTAGGGGATGAAGCTGATCAGGCCGGCAATCAGGCCAATCAGCAGGCCCAGCTTGAGGCCTACCAGCGACAGGCCGCCGGCGTAGATCACGCCCAATGCCAGCATCACCAGGAACTGGCCGCGGATGAACGCCCCCAACACCTCGTTGGACTCACGCGCCAGCGCAGTGATGGTGCCGATGTGGTTGCGCGGAATCACCGAGGCCACCCGCTCGACCAGCTTGTCCCAGTCGCGCAGGAAGTAGAACGCCAGGATCGGCAGCAGCAGGATGTTGACCACCCAGGTCACCATCGCAAAACCCGAACGCGAGACGTAGCCCATGAACGTGGTGGCGACGCCGCCGGCCTGCTGCCAGTGGCTGCGCACCCACTCGATCAGGCGGTCCGGATCCAGCCACTGCATCACTTCCAGGCCGGTCTTCTGCTCGAACCAGGGAATCCCCTTTTCCATCAGCCACGCCTGCGCCTGCGGCGCGACCGCGATCAGGGTGCTGATCTGGCGCTCGATCATCGGCACCAGCACCAGCAGCAGCGCCACGATCACCAGCACCATCGCCGCGAACACCAGCACCACGCCGGTCATGCGCGAGCGGCCGGTGGCCTCGATGCGGTCCACCAGCGGGTCGCCCAGCCAGGCCAGTGCCAGCGCCAGCACGAACGGGGTCAGGATCGGGGCCAGCAGCCACACCACCCAGCCGACCAGGCCGGCGAACAGGATGTACTTCAGCCGGCGCAGGAACTGCGCGATTTCCGCTTCCGGGGTCAGGGTCATCGCAGGCGGTACTCATTGCTGACCGGTGCTGCGACCGGGGCACCGGTGGTGTCGTCGATCGGCGTCGGCAGGGCCGGCAGCGGCGCGCTCGGCACCAGTACACCGTTGTCGCCCAGCATGCGGTTGAAGCCGGCCAGGCCGGTGGTCATCTCCAGGCTCAGCTCCAGCTGGCCGGCCGAAGCATGCAGCGGGGTGACGTTGCGCACCACCGGCACCTCGCGCAGGCCGGCGGCAAGGCGCAGGTAGTCGTCGGCACTGTTGATGCCGGTGACCACCACGCGGTAGGTTCCGGCCTGGCCGACGGCGGCGCCGGCCTTCGCATAGCGCCTGACCAGCGCATCGGCGGCGCCATCGGCGCCGGCCGCCATCGCCCGCATGGCGTTGGCGTCCTTGCTGGTCCACTTGTTCAGCTCACGGCCGTTGTCGACGAACACCCAGTCCGCCTGCCAGCCGCCGTTGGCGCGGTAGAGCTTGCCGATCAGCTGCATCGGCGGTGAGTAGCGCGAGGAGGCGCGGGCCACGGCGGCACTGTCCTGGCGCCAGATGGCACCGGCCAGCGCCTGCTCGGCGGCACCGCCGCTGGGCAGGCCGAGCTTGTAGCCGCGCTCGATGGCGCGGTTCAGCAGTGGGCGGGCGGCATTGGCTTGCTGCACGCTGACCAAGCGCGGTCCGCTGCCGTCATCCACGGCCAGCCACACCACCGGCTTTGGTCGCGGCTGCGGCCACAGCGGCAGGCCCAGCGCCGAGACCAGCGAATCGACGTCGTCCTCGCGGAAACGGGCCACCAGCAGGGTCCGGAAGCTCGGCGCGCCGCTGGCGCCTACGCTCTGGTCCTGCTTGTAGTCGTAGCTGGCCACGTAGTCCTTGGCATTGCGCAGTGCCTGCACCACACCGGGGCGCGACATCACGTTGCGATCACCGGACAGCTTGCCCAGTACCACGCTCAGGGCGCGGGCCAGGGCGCCGTTGCGATCGGCTTCGGCTTGGCTGTTGACGGGCACTTCGGCCTCGTACGCGCCACTGGCGGTGGCGACATCACCCTCGGTGCGAAGGCCGCTCTGGGCCATCGTGGCCACCGGCAGGCTCAGCGCAAGGAGCAGGGTCAGAATCAGGCTGCGGCGCATCAGGACATCCATTGGCTCGACGTATCCGGGGGAATTGTTGCCCGAATACGGCCTTTGCGCCAATGCGGCCTGTTAAAATCGCCCGTTCAACCCCTGCCAGCGCCGACGCCCGTGACCAACACCCCGTCTTCCGCCCCCTCCCCCCTTACCTATCGTGACGCGGGTGTCGACATCGACGCCGGCAACGCGCTGGTCGAGCGGATCAAGCCCCTGGTCAAGCGCAGCTTCCGGCCGGAAGTGATGGGCGGCCTGGGCGGCTTCGGCGCCCTGTTCGACCTGTCCAACAAGTACCGCGAGCCGGTGCTGGTGTCGGGTACCGACGGCGTGGGCACCAAGCTGAAGCTGGCGCACCAGCTGAACCGCCACGATACGATCGGCATCGACCTGGTCGCCATGTGCGTGAACGACGTGCTGGTACAGGGTGCCGAGCCGCTGTTCTTCCTGGACTACTTCGCGACCGGCAAGCTGGACATCGACACCGCCGCGGCGGTCGTGGGCGGCATCGCCAACGGCTGCACCGAGGCCGGCTGCGCGCTGATCGGTGGTGAAACCGCTGAAATGCCCGACATGTATGCCCCGGGCGAATACGACCTGGCCGGCTTCACGGTGGCCGCGGTCGAGAAGAGCGAGCTGAAGGACGGCGCCAGCGTGGCTGCCGGCGACGTGCTGATCGGCATCGCCTCGTCCGGCCCGCACTCCAACGGCTACTCGCTGGTGCGCCGCATCTACGACCGTGCCGGCCGCCCGGCCGAGCTGGAGCTGGAAGGCGGCGTGAAGCTGGTCGATGCGCTGATGGCGCCGACCCGCCTGTACGTCAAGCCGATCCTGGCGCTGCTGAAGTCACACGGCGAGGCCATTCACGGCATGGCCCACATCACCGGTGGCGGGCTGACCGAGAACATCATCCGCGTGGTGCCCGACGGCCTCGGCCTGGACATCCAGGCCTCGTCCTGGACCCTGCCGCCGGTATTCCAGTGGCTGCAGAAGGAAGGCGCCGTGGCCGACAGCGAGATGTGGCGCACCTTCAACTGCGGCATCGGCTTCGTGCTGATCGTCGCGCCGGACCAGGAGGCTGCCGTGTCCGAGGCGGTCAGGGCGCAGGGCCTGGAGCACTGGACCATCGGCCAGGTGGTCACCGCCGAAGGCGCCGAGCGCGTCCACATCGGCTGAGCCCGGCAACCAGGAGCCCGCATGGACGCAACGCCCCCCCTGGCACCCACCCCGGTACCACCGCCGTTGGCGGCGGTGCCGGTCTTCAGCAGGCAGGACGCTGACCACCTGCGCGCGCTGTCCATCGCCCACTATGTGTTCGGTGGCCTGATTGCGCTGCTCTCGCTGTTTTTCATTCTGTACATCGTGCTCGGCATCAGTGCGCTGAGCGGCCATCTGCCGATGAACTCCGGGGGCCAGCCCTCGTCGCCGGCCGAACAGCGCCTGTTCGGCTGGGTGTTCACGGTCCTGGGGACCGTGTTCGTCGCCGGCGGCCTGGGCATGGCCGCATTCGTCATCCATGCCGGCCGCTGCGTGGCCCGGCGGCGTCGTTACCTGCTGTGCCTGATCGTGGCCGGCCTGCTCTGCCTGTTCGCGCCGCTGGGCACCGTTCTAGGGGTTTTCACCCTGGTCACACTGCTGCGCCCGCAGGTGAAGGCCGCCTTCGATGCAGCTGGCACGGCTGCATGACGATGCCGGGCGCGCCTCCGCCATTGCCACAGCAGACCCTGGCGCAGCTGCAGTTGGCCAGCCACCTGCAGACGCTGAAGGTGCTGTTCTACGCGCTGGCAGGTTTCCACTGGCTGGCCGCGTTGGCCTTCCTCGGTTTCATCGGCCTGGTCGCCAGTTCCCGGGGGTTGGACGAAGGCGCGGCGCTGGGCACGGTCTACGGGGTCATTTCGTTGTTGGCGGCGGCGCTTGGCTTCGTACAGCTGCACACCGCGCGCCTGCTGTCGCGCCGCACCGGGCTGGCCTGGTGCCAGCGCGCGGCATGGCTGGCAGTGCTTGCCGGCCCGTTGGGCATGGCGCTGACGGCCTATGCCCGGGTGTTCCTGTCCAAGCCTGACATGGCCGCATTGTTCGACCGCGGCGACCACCTCAGTGCCTGAGCCCGCAGGCAACCCATCGCTCCCTCCTGACCGATCCGACATGTCCGCGCCCGCCACCGCCGCAAACGCCACTGCCCGCGGCTATCGTGTTTCACTGCCCAAGAAGCTGGCCTTCGCCGCCGTACTGGCCGTGTTCCTGGTCAGCTGGATCGATCCGCTGTGGCCCGTCGAACAGGCCCTGCACAGCTCGCTGACCGTCGTCGGCCTGGCTGCCCTGCTCTGGGTGGACCGGCGTGGCTGGCTGGGCAATGGCGCCTTCATCGCGATCTGTGGCTTCATCGCACTGCATTGCGTGGGCGCGCGCTGGCTGTACTCCAACGTGCCCTACGACGCTTGGGCACAGGCGCTGGCCGGCTGGTCGCCGAATGCCGCCTTCGGCTGGCAGCGCAACCACTTCGACCGTCTCATCCACTTGTTGTTCGGCGTCTGCTTCACCCCCGCGCTGCTGCAGCTGGCCCGGCATGCCTGGCCGGCGCTGCGCCTGGGCCAGGCCTTCAGCCTGGCGGTGATGACGGTGATGTGCGCCAGCCTGGTCTACGAGTGGTTCGAGTGGGCCATCGCGCTGGCCCTGTCGCCCGACGCCGCCGAGGCCTACAACGGGCAGCAGGGCGACATGTGGGACGCTCATGCCGACATGCTGCTGGCGACCCTGGGCAGTCTGCTGACCTGGCCGTTGATCCGCCGGAGTGCCCGGCAATGAGCACGCCCACCCGCATTGCCGTGCTCGCCTCCGGCCGCGGCAGCAACCTGCAGGCCATCCTTGACGCAATTGCTGACGGCCGCCTGCCCGCCGAGGTTGTCGGCGTGTTCTCCGACCGCCCAGCCGCAGCCGCGCTGCAACGGGTCGGCGACAGCCTGCGCTGGGCGCATGCACCGAAAGAATTCGGTGACCGCGCCGCCTACGAGCAGGCCTTGGGCGATGCACTGGCCGCGGTCGCGCCGGATCTGATCGTCTGCGCCGGCTACATGCGCATTCTCGGCGCCGACTTCGTGCAGCGCTTCAATGGCCGGCTGGTCAACATCCACCCCTCCCTGCTACCGCTGCACAAGGGGCTGGACACGCATGCGCGGGCGCTGCACGCCGGCGATGCGGAGCATGGGGCCAGCGTGCACCTGGTGGTGCCCGAGCTGGATGCCGGCGCCGTGCTGGCCCAGGCGCGGGTGCCGGTGATGCCCGGCGATGACGCCGACAGCCTGGCGGCGCGTGTGCTGGCGGTGGAGCATCCGCTGCTGATCGCCACCCTGCAGCTGCTGTGCGCCGGCCGCCTGGCTGAACGGGAGGGCCAGCCACTGCTGGATGGTCACCCCCTGTTTAGCCCACTGGTCCTAGATTCCGCCGGGAACCTGAACCGGTAACGCCCACGCACACGCCCCGCTGACTGCGGGGCTGGCATCCTGCCCCCCTCCTGCAGCTCCTGTCCTCCATGAAGACCACGACCCTGCTGTCCACTTCATTGCTGCTGTCGCTTGTCGTGCTTCCCGGCGTGGGTTGGGGCCAGGCACAGGCGGTTGCCTCGCCGGTTCCGGCGCCAGCGGTGCAACCGCCGGCCGAAACGACGGCCCCGGCCCTGCCGGCATTGGCGTGGGAACCGCCGCCGCTGCAGCCGTTCAGCGCCACCTACCAGGCCTTCTACAAGGGCAAGGAGGCCGGCGACGCCAGCATGCAGGTCACCCACACCGGCGGCAACCAGTGGCGGGTGGACATGCAGGTGGTCGGCCGCCGCGGGTTCGCCAGCGTGCTGGGACTGAACATCGAGCAGAGCACGGTCTTCGAGGAGCGCGCTGGCACCTATGCACCGCTGAGCCAGAGCACGGTGCGCAAGGGCCTGTTTCTCGGCAAGAAGGCGGTCGGCACGTACAACTGGCAGGCCGGTACCGCGCAGTGGAGCGGCGATGTCGAGAAGAAGCGCGCACAGCCGATTCCGCTGCAGCCGGGCGACCAGAGTGCGCTGCTGATCAATCTGGCAATCATGCGCGACGCCCGCCCAGGCGCCGCGATGCACTACCGCTACGTGGACATGGGCAAGGTCCGCCAGCATGACTACCAGGCCGCGCCGCAGACCGAGAACGTCGAGGTCGGCGACCTGTCCTACAACGCGCTGCGGGTCTACCGGACCAACGGCGGCAAAAATGAAACCATCCTCTGGATCGCCAACGGGGTCCCCACCCCGGTGCGCATCCTGCAACGCGAAGACGGCGAAGACCGCGTCGATCTGCGCCTGATCGAATACCAAGGAGTCTGAGCATGAGCATCCCGACCCGCCCCCTCGCCTGGATCGCGGCCGCTGCCCTGTCCGTGGCCAGCCTGCCGGCCATGGCCCTGCAACCTTTCAAGGCGGATTACCTGGCCAGCTACATGGGCATGCAGGCCAACGGCACGATGACCCTGTCCAACGAAGGCAGCAACAAGTGGCGCTACAGCCTGCAGGTGAAGAACCAGCTGGCCGACCTGAGCCAGAGCACCGTGTTCGAGGAAGTACGTGGGCAACTGCGCCCGCTGAGCAGTCAGGACCGCTCGGCGCTGCTGGTGAAGAAGCGCAACGTGCAGGCCAATTACAACTGGACCAGCAACCAGGCCACCTGGACCGGCGACATCAAGCCGGACCGTGCCGGCCCCATCGCGCTGAAGGCCGGTGACATGGATGCGCTGCTGATCAACCTGGCGATCACCCGTGACCTGGCCGCCGGCAAGCCCCTGACCTATCGCATGGTCGACGAAGGCCGCATCAAGAACATGACCTACCGCGTGGTCGGCAAGGAATCGATCAACGTGGGCGGCAAGAGCTACGAGGCCACCAAGGTCTCGCGCGCCGACGGCAACAAGGAGCTGATCGCCTGGATCGTGCCGGAGTTTCCGGTGCCGGCGCGCATGCTGCAGCGTGAGGGCGGACGCGATGCGCTGGACCTGACCATCAAGGCGCTGAACTGACCGGAGATCCACGTCATCCAGGCATGGCGTGGATCTACTGGAAACCTGGAGTAGATCCACGCCATGCGTGGATGGACGCCCCGGGGAAAAACGCCCGCTTTCGCGGGCGTTTTTCTTACTTCTTTTCCTCGGCCGCAGCGGGCTTGAACTCGGTGCGGCAGTCCACGCGGATCTGCTCGCCGGTGCTGCGCCAGACGAAGGTGCGGCAATGACGGTTGCCGTCCTGGCTGTCGTTCACCGCGACCGCGTAGAACGACTCGATGATCTCGTCGCGCGAGACCGTGCCATCGCCGTTCCAGTCCATGTCCCTCTGCTCGATGCCCTGGGTAATGGCGATGTTGGCGTACCAGGCATAGCCCAGCCACGCCAGCACGATCAGCACCAGGGCCAGCAGTGCCTTGCGACGCGGGCTGAACTTGCCACGCAGGATCATGGCACGCGCCGGATGGTGGCGCCGAGCGAAGACAGCTTCTCTTCGATGTTCTCGTAGCCACGATCAAGGTGGTAGATGCGGTCGATGGTGGTCTCGCCGCTGGCCATCAGGCCGGCCAGGATCAGCGAGGCCGACGCACGCAGGTCGGTGGCCATCACCGGCGCACCGCTCAGGTGCTCGCTGCCACGCACGATGGCGGTGTGGCCTTCAACCTGGATGTCCGCGCCCAGGCGCAGCAGTTCGTTGACGTGCATGAAACGGTTCTCGAAGATCGTTTCGTTGATCACGCCCACGCCGTCAGCCACGCAGTTGAGCGCCATGAACTGGGCCTGCATGTCGGTCGGGAATGCCGGGTACGGCGCGGTGGTCAGGTTGACCGCCTTCGGCCGCTTGCCCTGCATGTCCAGGGTGATGGTGTCGTCGGTGGTCTCGATCTTCGCACCGGCCTCGACCAGCTTGGACAGCACCGCGTCCATGGTGTTCGGGCGCGCACGGTTGACCGTGACCTTGCCGCCAGTCATCGCTGCGGCCACCAGGAAGGTGCCGGTCTCGATGCGGTCGGGCAGCACTTCGTGGCGGCCACCGGACAGGCGCTCGACGCCTTCGATCACCAGGCGGGCGGTGCCCAGTCCTTCGATCTTCGCGCCCAGCGCGATCAGGCAATGCGCCAGATCGGTCACTTCCGGCTCCATCGCACAGTTGTCGAGGATGGTGGTGCCTTCGGCCAGCACCGCGCCCATCAGCACGTTCTCGGTGCCGGTGACACTGACCATGTCGAAGGTGAAGTGGCCGCCCTTCAGGCGCTTGGCGCTGGCCTTGATGAAGCCGTTCTCGACCACGATCTCGGCACCCAGTGCCTGCAGGCCCTTGATGTGCTGGTCGACCGGACGCGAACCGATCGCGCAGCCGCCCGGCAGCGACACTTCGGCCGCGCCGAAGCGGGCCAGCAGCGGGCCCAGCACCAGGATCGAGGCGCGCATGGTCTTGACCAGCTCGTAAGGTGCCACGTGCTGGTTGACCGAACGCGGGTCGACCACGATCGCGCTGCCGCGCGACAGCGTGCCCTGGTCGATGGTGACCTTGGCACCCAGTTCGCCCAGCAGCTTCACCGTGGTGACCACGTCGTGCAGGTGCGGCACGTTGGTGATCTCCACCGGCGCATCGGCCAGCAGGGTCGCGCAGAGGATGGGAAGGACGGCGTTCTTGGCGCCGGAGATGCTCACTTCACCGTGCAGCGCAGCGCCGCCGGTCACAACGATCTTGGCCATGTATTGGGAATCTTCTGCGGTTCAGCCGGCTTCGGCCGGGGTCACGGTTTTCAGCGCCAGCGCGTGGATCGCGCCGCCCATCAGGTCGCCGAGGGTGGCATAGACCATCCGGTGGCGGGCCAGCGGCATCTTGCCGGCAAAGGCCTCGCAGACCACGGTCGCTTCGAAATGCACGCCATCGTCGCCACGCACATCGGCGCGGGCGCCAGGCAGGCCGGTTTCGATCAGATTGCGGATGGTGTCGGCGTCCAACGGGCTTTCCTAATAAAATGTGCATCCATTCTACTTCCGCTGCGTGGCGTCCGCATGGCCGAATCCCTGTTGCCCCCCCGTTCTGCCGACCCTGCCGGCCTGATCGCCAGTGGCCGCCGCGTGTTCGAGATCGAGCGGCAGGCGCTGGAGGCCGTGGCTGACCGCCTCGGCGAGGCCTTCCAGCAGGCCTGCCAGGCGATCCTGGCCAGCCGCGGGCGTGTGGTCGCCACCGGCATGGGCAAGTCCGGGCACATCGCCCGCAAGATCGCCGCCACCCTGGCCTCCACCGGCACCCCGGCGTTCTACGTGCACCCTGGCGAGGCCGGACACGGTGACCTGGGCATGATCACCGAGGACGATGTGGTGCTGGCGCTTTCCTATTCGGGGGAGTCGGACGAGCTGCTCATGCTGTTGCCGGTGCTCAAGCGCCAGGGCAACCTGCTGATCTCCATGACCGGCCGCCCGCAGTCCAGCCTGGCCACCGCCGCCGATATCCACCTGGACGTCAGCGTGCCGGCCGAGGCCTGCCCGCTGGCGCTGGCGCCGACCTCCAGCACCACCGCCTCGCTGGCGATGGGCGATGCGCTGGCCGTGGCCCTGCTCGACGCACGCGGCTTCACCGCCGACGATTTCGCCCGCTCGCACCCGGCCGGCAGCCTCGGCCGCCGCCTGCTGCTGCACATCACCGATGTCATGCACACCGGCGACGACCTGCCCAGCGTGGGCGCCGATGCCAGCCTCAGCGAGGCGCTGGTGGAAATGAGCCGCAAGCGGCTCGGCATGACCGCCGTGGTCGACGCCGATGGCGTGCTGATCGGCCTGTTCACCGACGGCGACCTGCGCCGGGCGCTGGACAGCGCGCTGGACGTGCGCACCGCGAAGATCGCCGATGTGATGACCCGCAACCCGCGCACCATCGGTGCCGACCAGCTGGCCGTAGAGGCCGCGCGGCAGATGGAGACCCAGAAAATCAACGGCCTGATCGTGGTCGATGGCCAGGGCCGTGCGGTCGGCGCCCTGAACATTCATGACCTGTTGCGGGCCCGGGTGGTTTAACCGACAGTCCGTAGACCCCATTCAGTCTGTAATGCCCCACCCGCCCCCACCGAGCCTGATCGCCTGATGCCCTGGTCCCCGCTGCCCGCGTTCCCCGCCCACCTGCATGCCGCTGCGGTCCGCGTCCGCCTGGCCTGCTTCGACGTGGACGGTACCCTCACCGACGGTCGGCTGTACTACGACAAGGACGGCAACGAGAGCAAGGCGTACTTCGTGCAGGACGGTCTGGGCCTGAAACTGCTGCAGCAGCACGGCATCCATCCCGTGCTGATCACCGCGCGCAACAGCCAGTCCGCGCTCAAGCGCGGCGCCGACCTCGGCATCGACACCCAGATCGCCGTGGGCGACAAGCTGGCCAGCGTGCAGGCGCTGTGCGCGCAGCACGGCGTCGGCCTGGAGCAGGTGGCCTTCATGGGCGACGACCTGCCGGACCTGGCGCCGCTGGGCGCGGTCGGCCTGGCAGTGGCCCCGGCCAACGCCCACCCGTGGATCGCCGAGCGCGTGCACTGGCAGACCCGCGCCGACGGCGGACGTGGCGCCGCCCGCGAACTGTGCGACATCCTGCTGGCCGCACAGGGCCACGTGGATTCGGTGCTGGCGAGGTTCGGCGCATGAGCCTGCCGACACTGAACTGGCGCACCCTGCTGGGCGTCGGCCTGCTGCTGGCGGCGCTGCTCAGCAGCTGGGCCGCCCTGCGCAACCGCGACAAGGGCCCGGCCAACGACAGCCAGGAGCCGGGTGTGGACTACGTTCTGCACGACTTCCAGATCGTGGCCCTGGATGAGCACGGCAAGGAGTCGACCACCCTGCGTGCGCCGCGGCTGGAGCGCCAGCGTGGCGACCAGACCATCAACATCGCCACGCCGCTGTTCGAGATGCCGGACAAGGATGGCAAGCACTGGACCCTGCGTGCCGAGACCGGCTGGCTCAGCGCCAAGGGCGACCAGATGAAGCTGCGCGGCAATGTGGCCGGCGACAGCCCGGCCGATCCGGGCGTGGTGCCGACCACCTTCCGCACCGACCATCTGGACGTGTTCCCGAAGGAGAACCGCGCCCGCACCGACGCCCTGGTGACCATGACCCGCCCGGGCATGGAACAGTCCGGCGTCGGCTTCGAAGTGGATTCGAAGAACAACACGTATCATTTCCTCAGCCAGTCCAAGGGCCGTTACACGCCCAAACGCTGATTCCGCCGCCAGCCCGCGACGTCTCCGGACAGGCGCAGGGCCGGCAGCCCCACCCTCCGCCCCCGGCCCGCCCGGGAGGCCCCCACCGGTAGAACGGACCCCGATGAAGATTTCCTTTGCCGCCGTACTCGCGCTCGGTCTTCTTGTCCCCAGCGCCGCCTTCGCCAAGTCCACCGACCGCAACGAAGACATGCACATCGATTCCGGCGCCCAGTCCGGCACGCTCACCGGCGACGGCAAGACCGTGCTGTCGCAGGGCGTGATCATCACCCAGGGCACGCTGGACCTGCGCTCGTCCGAGGCCGAGATCTACCTCAAGGATGGCGAAGCCGTGCGCGCGGTGTTCACTGGCAAGCAGGCCAAGATGAAGCAGCAGCTCGATGACGGCACCTGGATGGATGCCGTTGCCGACCGCATCGACTACGACATCAAGACCGAGATCATCACCCTGACCGGCAACTACAAGGTCACCAGCGCGCGCGGCACCAATGCCGGCCAGCGCATGGTCTACAACACCCGCACCGGCGAAATGAACTCCGGTGGTGACGGCAGCCGTGTGCGCACCGTCATCCCGCCGAAGAACAAGACCCCGGCCGCGCCTGCGGCACAGCCCAAGGCCACCACGCCGGCGCAGCCGGCCGGGAGCAGGAAGTAATGCTCGTCGCCAAGGGCCTGCGCAAGAAGTACAAGCAGCGCGAAGTCGTCAAGGATTTCGGGCTGACCCTCGACGCCGGCGAAGTGGTCGGCCTGCTGGGCCCCAACGGTGCCGGCAAGACCACCTGCTTCTACATGATCGTCGGCCTGGTTGCGGCTGACGCTGGCAGCATCGTGCTCGACGGCAAGGACATCACCGGCGACCCGATGTATACCCGCGCCAAGCAGGGCGTGGGCTATCTGCCGCAGGAACCGTCGGTATTCCGCAAGCTGACCGTGGCCGACAACATCCGCCTGGTGCTGGAGCTGCGCGAAGACCTGGATGCGGCCGGCCGCGAGCGCGAATTGAACAGCCTGCTCGACGAACTGCAGCTGGGCCATGTTGCCGACCAGCTTGGCGCCAGCCTGTCCGGTGGCGAACGCCGCCGCTGCGAGATCGCCCGCGCCCTGGCAGCGCAGCCGCGCCTGATCCTGCTTGACGAGCCGTTCGCCGGTGTCGATCCGATTTCGGTCGGCGAGATCCAGCGCATCGTCACCCATCTCAAGCAGCGTGGCATCGGCGTGCTGATCACCGACCACAACGTGCGCGAGACCTTGGGTATCTGCGACCGCGCGTATATCCTCGCCGAGGGCAGCGTGCTGGCCCAGGGTTCGCCGGAAGCGATCCTGGACAACGCCGATGTACGCCGCGTCTACCTCGGGGATTCCTTCAAGCTGTGAAGCAGTCGCCGGGTCCCTTTCCTTCCTTTCGGCACAGGCATGAAGACTCGGCTGCAGACATCGTTGGGACAGCAACTGGTGCTTACGCCCCAGTTGCAGCAGGCGATCAAGCTGCTGCAGATGTCCACTACCGAGCTGGAGCTGGAAATCGCGCAGGCGGTGGAAAGCAATCCGCTGCTGGACTGGGCCGACAGCAGTGACAGCAGCAGTCCTGCCGGCGAAGGCGACGACAACGGCAACGATGCGCCCGCAGAACGCACCGATGCCGGCGACGACTGGGCGCCGGCGGAACTGGACTGGAACGCGTCCGGCAGCGGCGGCAGCTTCGACGATGACGACGACAATGGCAGCGCCGCCGAGCGCGTAGCCGAAACCGAAACGCTGGCCGACCATCTGCTGTGGCAGCTGCATCTGTCGCATCTGTCCCCACGTGATCGCAGCATCGGTGCCGCGCTCATCGATGCACTGGACGATGACGGTTATCTGCGCGAACCGCTGGGCACCATCGCCGACACCCTGTTGCCGGCGATCCACGCCGGCGAGGACGAGATCCTCGCCGTGCTGCATCGCATCCAGCGCTTCGATCCGGTGGGTGTGGCTGCACGCACGCTGGGCGAATGCCTGCTGCTGCAGCTGGATGTGCTGCCCGGCGAAACGCCCGGGCTGGCGCTGGCGCGACAGATTGCCGCAGGCCCGCTGGAACGGCTGCCACGCAGTGGCGTCGCCGGGCTTGCTCATGAGTTGAAGCAGCCGATGGACGAGGTCGAGACTGCCGTCGCGCTGCTGCGCTCGCTGGACCCGCGCCCGGGCACGCAGATCGCACCGCTGTCGCAGGACACTTACGTGGTGCCGGACGTGGTGGTATGGCGGCAGAACGGCGTGTGGCGCGCTGCACTGGCCGCCCATGCCGGGCCGAAGGTGGTGATCCACCGCGGCTACGAACAGCTTATCCGGCGTTGCGGCGATGCCGATGCCGGCTACCTGCGTGCCCAGCTGCAGGAAGCACGCTGGCTGCTGAAAGGCCTGCAGCAGCGCGGCGAAACCCTGTTGCGCGTCGTGCGCAGCCTGATCCTGCAGCAGGCCGGCTTCCTTGAATTCGGCGAGCAGGCGCTGCGCCCACTGACCCTGCGCGAGATTGCCACCGAACTGGGCCTGCACGAATCCACGGTGTCGCGTGCGATCGCCCGCAAGCACGTGCGCACCCCGCGCGGCACCCTGCCACTGCGGGCCTTCTTCGCCTCCGGCATCGATACCGAAGGCGGCGGCGAGGCGTCCAGCACCGCCATCCAGGCGATGATCCGGCGCCTGATCGACGATGAGAATCCGCGCAAGCCGCTTTCTGACGCCAAGCTGGCTGACCTGCTCAAATCGTCGGGAATCCCAGTAGCGCGGCGCACCGTGGCGAAGTATCGTGAAGCCATGAACATTTCCGCCTCGCACGAAAGGGTCAGAATCGCTTGACGCGCCGCCGCGCCCGGCGGAGAGGTTCATTGGCACATCCGAACACAGGAGAAACCCGATGCGCATCGAAACGTTTGGCAAAGATGTCGAAGTCACCCCGGCCCTGCAGTCCTATGTGGAGGAAAAGCTGGCCCGGATCGGAAAGCACTTCGACCAGCACTGCGAAGCGCGGGTGACCCTCAAGCTGCAGAAGACCGAACACCATGTCGACGCCAGCCTCAACATCCCGGGCCAGACCCTGCACGCGGAGGCCAATGCCCAGACCATGTATGCCGCGATCGACCTGCTTGCGGACAAGCTTGACCGCCTGGTGATCAAGCACAAGGAGAAAAAACAGCAGCACGCGCCGCTGCCGGTGGGCGACAATGGTGGCTGATCGCCACCGTTCCCCGCAGACATGCCCCTGACTGACCTCCTGGCGGCCGTGCAGACCCAGCTCTGCACGGCCACCGACCGTGACAGCGTCCTGCAGGCCGCCGCCGGGTTGCTGGCCTGCCGCCAGGCCAATGCCGAACAGATCTACCTGAACCTGTGCCAGCGCGAAGCCCTGGGCAGCACCGCGATCGGCCACGGCATCGCCATCCCCCACGGCCGCGCGCCTACCCTTGATCGCCCCCGTGGCGCCCTGCTGCGATTGGCCGCCCCGGTCGATTTCGGCGGCGACGAACCGGTGGACCTGGTGTTCGCCATGGCCGTCCCCGCCCACTACACCCACCAGCACCTGATGCTGTTGTCCGAGCTGGCCGAACTGTTTTCCGCGCCGGACATCCGCCAGGCCCTGCGCGAAGCGGGCGATGCCCGGGCGCTGCGCGAGGCGCTGGACATGACCCCTCCTGCGAGTGCCGCATGAATACCAGCATTACCGCCCGTGAACTGTTCGAACAGCAGCGCGAGCGGCTGGGGTTGCGCTGGGCCGCCGGCAAGTCCGGTGAGAAGCGCGAGCTGGAGGCCGGCAATACCGTCTCGCGGCGTCCCTCGCTGGCCGGCTACCTCAACGCGATCTATCCCAACAAGGTGCAGATCCTGGGCACCGAGGAACTGTCCTGGCTGGATGCACTGGAACCACGCCAGCGCTGGGAGACCATCGAAAAGATCATGCAGTCGCACCCGCTGGCGCTGGTGCTGACCCGCAACCAGCCCTGCCCGGAAGACCTCCGCGCCGCTGCTGACGAATCCGGCACGCCGCTGTGGCTCTCGCCCAAGCGCGGCCACGAACTGCTCAACCACCTGTCCTACCATCTGGCGCGTACGCTGGCGCCGCGGGTGATCCTGCACGGCGTGTTCATGGAGATCTATTCCATCGGCGTGCTGATCACCGGCGAGGCCGGATCGGGCAAGAGCGAGCTGGCGCTGGAGCTGCTCACCCGCGGCCATCGCCTGGTCGCCGACGATGCCCCCGAGTTCACCCAGATCGCCCCGGACGTACTCGACGGCACCTGCCCCGAACTGCTGCAGGACCTGCTGGAAGTGCGCGGCCTGGGCGTGCTCAACGTGCGCGAGATGTTCGGCGACACGGCTGTAAAGAAGAACAAGTACCTTCGGCTGATCGTCCACCTGACCAAGCCGATGACCGAACCCACCCCACATGGCTACGAACGCCTGACCGGCGATTCGGGCACCCGCCATGTGCTGGACCTGGACGTTCCGCTGATCACCCTGCCGGTGATGCCCGGCCGCAACCTGGCCGTACTGACCGAAGCCGCGACCCGCCTGCACATCCTGCGCACCAAGGGCATCGACCCGGCGGCTATGTTCATCGCCCGCCACAGCAACCTGCTGGAACGGCGAACACCCTGATTTCCCTGCCCCTCGAAGAGCCTGTCCATGAGCACCGTCACCCCCTCCGCCCCGACCCTGATCATCGTCAGCGGCCTGTCCGGCTCGGGTAAATCCGTCGCCCTGAAGACCTTCGAGGACCAGGACTACTACTGCTCGGACAACCTGCCGATCAATCTGCTGCCCGACTTCGTGCGCAGCCTGCTGGCCAACCATGACGGCAGCGCGCCGCGCCGCCTGGCCGTGGGCATCGACGTTCGCGGACAGGCCGATCTGAGCCAGCTGGGCAACTGGCGGCAGCTGGCCACTGACGCCGGCGTGGAAGTGAAGGTACTGTTCTTCGAGGCCAGCGATGAGGCTGTGCTCAAGCGCTACGCCGACACCCGGCGCCGTCATCCGCTGAGCCAGCTGGGCCTGTCGCTGCCCGAAGCGATCGCACGCGAACGTGAATTGACGGCACCGCTGCGCCGCGAGGCCGATGCGGTGATCGATACCAGCAACCTCAACGTGCATCAGCTGCGGCGGCGGATCATCACCGAGTTCACGCTGGACCATGCCACCGGACTGTCCCTGCTGTTCGAATCGTTCGCGTACAAGCGCGGCGTGCCGGCCGAGGCGGACTTCGTATTCGATGCGCGGGTGCTGCCCAATCCACACTGGGACCCCGATCTGCGTGCGCTGAGCGGCCGCGAACCGGGCGTGCGCGACTATCTGGAAGCACAGCCGGACGTGCAGCGTTACCTGGCCCAGCTGATGGATTTCCTCGATACGTGGCTGCCGAAACTGGGGGATGGCACCCGCAGCTACGTGACGGTGGCGTTCGGCTGCACCGGCGGCAAGCACCGCTCGGTGTTCCTGGCCGAGCGCCTGGCCCGGCATGCCCGCGAGATGGGCTGGGAAGATGTGGCCACGTATCACCGCGAACAGGATTGAGGGTGGTCGGCCGGGCTGCGCCCAGCACCCGCCGGTAGTGCCGGCCGCTGGCCGGCAACAGCAACAGCAACAGCAGAAGCGGCATTCCGTGGGATGGCGGGGCGGTGTGGATCTGCAGGACACGCCGTAGACCCCGCTCCGCGGTCCGGCCCAGCCGCTGGCGGCTGGGCGTTCGGGCGCTTGCGAAGCAGTGCTTCGCAAGCAAAGCGCCCTCACCCCTGGGGGCTCGATGGCGCCATCCATGGCGCCAACGGTCCTGCAGACCCACACCGCCCCACCTCTGACAGATTTCTGCTGCTGGTGGGTGTCGACCCTGGTCGACACGATGGATCCACGCGTGCGTGGATGAATCGCTGTCAGGCATCGAAAAACGGATGGGGTCGGATCTCTTTCTCAACTGAAAGGCTCCCCTTGCGAGCAACGCTGAATACGGGACACAGTGCCCCTCATCTGCTGCTATCGCCAATTCACCTTGACCTGTTAACGTGCAGTAATGACCTGTGGCATTCTCCTCGTAACACATCCGGGGGTCGGGCCCGCCCTGCTTGAGGTGGCGACCCGGCTCCTGCGGCAATTGCCGCTGAAAACCGAAGCTTTCGAAGTGCCGTTCGACGCAGACCTGGACGCCCTGCTCCCGCTCGCCTCGGCCGCCCTGCGGCGGGTCGATGCAGGGGATGGCGTGCTGATCCTGACCGACCTGTACGGCGCCAGCCCCGCCAACCTAGCCGGGCAGCTGGCCCGGTTGGGGACCCCGGTTCGCCGGGTATCGGCGCTGAGCCTGCCGATGTTGCTGCGGGTGATGAATTATCCGGAACAGGGACTGGATCAACTGCCCGCCACAGCCGCGGCGGGCACCCGTAATGGAGCGATAGTCGACGATGCTTGAACGAGAACTCACCGTGAGCAACCGCCTGGGCCTGCACGCCCGGGCCACCGCCAAGCTGGTGCAGACCCTGGCGCCGTTCCGCTGCAACGTGACCATGGCCGCCAAGGGCCGTGAGATCAACGCCAAGAGCATCATGGGCGTGATGCTGCTGGCCGCCGGCCAGGGCACTCCGGTCACGGTGCGCATCAACGGCGAGGACGAAGCCGCCGCGATGGAAGCGGTGGTCGGTCTGTTCGAGCGCCGCTTCGACGAGGACAGCTGAGCGTGCCGCGCGCGCGCGCCGGCCAGGCTCCTTCCGGCCAGCGGCCGGTCCAGCTGCTGGCTGGGCACGGTGCTGCCCGTGGCGCGGCGATGGGCCGCGCACGGGTACGCCTGCCGCATGCGCTGGAGGTGGCCGAGCAACGCATCGGCGCCCACCAGGTCGAGGCCGAGCTGGCCCGCCTGCATCGTGCGGTGGATGCCGCGCGCACGGAAATGCACGAACTGCGCCAGCGCCTGCATGGCGCATTGAACCAGGAAGTGGGCGAGTTCCTGGACCTGCACGCGCTGCTGCTGGACGATCCCGAGCTGTTGTTCGGGCTGGACGAGCTGATCCGCAGCGGTCCCTACAGTGCCGGCTACGCATTGCGCCTGCAGCGTGACCGCCTGGCCAAGGTCTTCGATGGCATGGACGATGCCTACCTGAAGAGCCGCATGGACGACCTGGACCATGTCATCGGCCGCATCCACGCGTTCCTGCAGCCTGAACGCGCGCCGGTGATGAAGGGCCTGGCCGGCGAGATCCTGGTCTGCGACAACATCGCCCCGTCCGAACTGGCCCAGCTGCAGGCCCAGGGCGTGGTTGGCATCGTCACCGCCGCCGGCAGCGCGCTGTCGCACAGTGCGATCCTGGCGCGCAGCCTGCATCTGCCGTTGATCGTGAACGTTCCGCAGCTGCTCAGCCGCATCGCCGATGGCGACGTGCTGATCATCGATGGCGCCGACGGCAGCATCACCGCCAACCCGCAGGCCGACAACCTGCGTGACTATCGCGCGCGCCTGAAGGAGCATGCGCGCGAGCAGCGCGAGCTCGGCCGCCTGCGCAGCAAGCCCAGCCGCACCCGCGACCAGGTCGACATCGCCCTGCTGGCCAATGCCGAATCGCTGGAAGACGTCACCCAGGCGCACGCGCTGGGCGCGCAGGGACTGGGCCTGTACCGCACCGAGTTCCTGTTCCTGCAGCGCAACGAGCTGCCGGATGAAGAAGAACAGTTCCAGACCTACCGGGATGCCGCGTTGGGCATGAGCGGGCGACCGGTCACCATCCGCACGCTCGATCTGGGCGCGGACAAGGCCGACCGCACCGGCCTGACCCTCAGCAATGAAGAGAACCCCGCCCTGGGTCTGCGCGGCGTACGCCTGTCGCTGGCACGCCCGAAGGTGGCCGATACCCAGCTGCGCGCGATCCTGCGCGCCTCCGCCTACGGCAAGCTGCGCGTGCTGGTGCCGATGGTCAGCACCCGCGAGGAGCTGCTGGCGGTGCGCCGGCGCATGCTCAAGCTGACCGAACAGCTGCGCGGCGAGGGCCACATGGTGTCCGACCACGTGCCGCTGGGCGCGATGATCGAAGTTCCTGCGGCAGCACTGGCGCTGGAGAGCTTCATCGACCTGGTCGATTTCCTGTCGATCGGCACCAATGACCTGGTGCAGTACCTGCTGGCCGCCGACCGCAACAACGAGGCACTGGGCGAACTGTATTCGCCACTGCATCCGGCCGTGCTGCGACTGCTGCAGATGGTGATCGAGACGGGCGCGCGTCACCGCATCCCGGTGGCGGTCTGCGGCGAGATGGCCGGCGACGCACGGATGACCCCGCTGCTGCTGGCGCTGGGCCTGACCGAGTTCAGCCTGCACCCCGGCACGCTGCTGGAAGTGCGCCGTGCGATCCGCGATGCCGATCTGGCCGCATTGCGCGCGCGCGCGCCCAAGCTGCTGGCCGCACGCGACCGCCGCGCGATCGAGCGCTGGCTGGCGCTGGTGGCCGAAACGGCCTGACTGCCGAGGGTAGTGCTGGTCGCTGGCCGGCAATCTCGTGGACTTCGATGGGGACGATTGCGGGCCAGCGGCCGGCGCAACCACCGCCCCTCGGCTATGCGTTGAAACATCCCCTTGCGATAATGACGCGCTGAACACCCCTGTTGCCGCATCCTTGCCGGGATCGCGGCTTTTCTTATCCCGCGGGAGCTGCGATGGCTGAAGCCGTACGCCACGACAAGACTGCGCGCCAACTGCGGATGCTGTCCGACGCACTGGACAGCGGTCGGCTGGGCCCGGTGCGTCGCCTGGTCAACACCCTGGCCCCGGCCGAGATCGGCAACCTGCTTGAATCGCTGCCGCCGGGCAAGCGTGAGGTGGTGTGGGGCCTGGTCGATCCGGAAGATGACGGCGAGGTGCTGGTCCACGTCGGCGACGACGTGCGCGAGAGCCTGCTCGCGGACATGGACCCGGACGAAATCATCGCCGCGGTCGAAGACCTGGACATCGACGACCTGGCCGACCTGGTCGAAGACCTGCCCGATACGGTCATCGACGAAGTCCTCAAGTCGATGGACCGCGAGAACCGCGAGCGCCTGGAACAGGTGCTGTCCTATCCCGAGGACAGTGCCGGCCGCCTGATGAACCCGGACGTGGTGACCGTGCGCGCCGACGTCAACGTGGACGTGGTGCTGCGCTACCTGCGCCTGCGCGGCGAACTGCCGGACCACACCGACCACCTTTTCGTGGTCAGCCGGCGCCATCAGTACCTTGGCCGGGTGTCGCTGGCGGCACTGGTGACCCACGAGGACACCACCCCGATCAACCGCCTGATCGACGACGAGCAGCCGGCCATCGACGTCGGCGAGAGCGACCAGGAAGTCGCGCGGCAGTTCTCCGACCATGACTGGATCTCCGCACCGGTGGTGGACGAGAACAACATCCTCGTTGGTCGCATCACCATCGATGACGTGGTCGACATCATCCGTGGCCAGGCCGAGCACCAGGCGCTGGGCGCCGCCGGCCTGGACGAGGACGAGGATCTGTTCAGCCCGGTCTGGCGCGCCATGCGCCGCCGCCTGATGTGGCTGTCGATCAACCTGTGCACGGCCTTCCTGGCCTCCAGCGTGGTCGGTCACTTCGAGGGCACCATCGACAAGCTGGTGGCGCTGGCGGTGCTGATGCCGATCGTGGCCGGCCTCGGTGGCAACGCCGGCACCCAGGTGCTGGCGCTGATGGTGCGCGGCCTGGCGCTGGGCCAGGTGGGCGCCTCCAACGCGCGCACCCTGCTGTGGAAGGAAGTGCGTGTTGCGCTGCTGAACGGCGTGATGCTCGGCTCGGTGCTGGGCCTGATCGTATTGGCCTGGTTCCATTCACCCGGGCTGTCTGCGGTGATCGCCATCGCGCTGACCTGCAACCTGCTGTTCGCAGCGCTGGCCGGCGTGCTGGTGCCGCTCACACTGAAACGCTTCGGCTTCGATCCAGCGCTGGCCAGCGGTATCTTCCTGACCGCAGTGACCGACTCGATGGGCTTCTTCACTTTCCTCGGCCTGGCCACGCTGGTGCTGCTGCACTGACCGCATCGAGGATCGGCCCCCGCCACGCGGGTCGTTGACTCCACCCAACCGGAACACCCATGGCAACAACGATCGAAAACTATTTCCAGCCCGGCTGGCGCGACCAGCAGCACACCTGCCCGGCCTGCGAGTGGAAGGGCAGCTCGCGCGCCATGGAGATGGAACTGGACGAGGACGCCACCGAGTATGACTGCCCGGTCTGCGAGAACCCGCTGCTGGTGGTCCTGCACCCGGATATGGCGCAGGTGCAGGCTGCGGCGGCGGCAGGCAATGCCGAAGCGCAGGAACAACTGGACATCATTGCCAGCTTCCCGCGCCCGCAGTGACGCGGCGCACGATGCCGCGCTGGCGACAGCGGACTACGATGCAGGCGATCTCGCCACTTCGGGAAACCCCATGGTCCGTTTGCTGTCGCGCTGGCTGCCACTGCTGGCCCTTCTGTTGATGAGCGCCTGCACGTCGCTGCCGGATGGCGCGCGGGGTCGCTTCGAAGCCCGCGCCGTGAAGGTGGATGGCGAGACGGCCTACTACCAGGTATTCATTCCGGCCGCATCGGCGCGTACACCGGGCTCACTGCCGGTCGTGCTGTTCCTGCACGGTTCGGGCGAGCGCGGCGCCGATGGCGTGAAGCAGACCCACGCGGGGCTGGGACCGTACCTGCGCGAGCAGGCCGCCGATTTCCCTGCGCTGGCCGTATTTCCGCAGGCGCCGGGACGCGGGGAATGGAGCGGGCGCAACAACCGTGTGGCCCTGGCCGCGCTGGATGCAGCGATCGCCGAGTTCGGTGCCGATCCGGCGCGGCAATACCTGACCGGCATGTCGATGGGTGGCTACGGCAGCTGGAATATCGCCTTGGACAACCCGCACCGATTTGCTGCGATCGTGCCGGTGTGCGGCGCGGTGCTGGCCCCGCGCGCGGTACGTCCGACCCTGTTCGTCGAACAGGTGGCCGGTGAAACCGACCCGTATGCGGCCATTGCCCAGCGCCTGCGGCAGACGCCGATCTGGATCTTCCATGGCGCGCTGGATGACGTGGTGCCGCCGAATGACGACCGCCGGCTGCACGCCGCATTCCAGAACGCCAACGCGCGTGACGTGCGCTACACCGAATACCCGGAAGGCAACCACAATGCCTGGGACGCCACCTACGCCGACCCGGCGATGTGGGAATGGATGTTCGCGCAGAAGCGCTGAGCCATAGCTTCTGCTGGGAAACATCTGTGGGTGGATGCCAACCGTTGGTCGGCTTGGGTATTGGTGGGTGCCGACCGTTGGTCGGCTCGGGTATTGGTGGGTGCCGACCGTTGGTCGGCACTATCTCTCCGCTTCGGGGTAATCCATTGCTTGGTACCTCCCATCGATCTCCCATCGGCACCAGGCATACGGATACTCTCCCACGCAGCTCGCCAAGTTCGCCCTGACCGGGTTGGCGACGATGTACATCGCATGGCGAAACAGTGATTCTTCAGAACGCATGGCGTGATCGTGATAGCTCGATTGCCAAAATGGTCCTGTCTTACCCAGCATGCGGTTGATCCGCAATGCACTGCTCGATTTGAAGCGTTGCATGATGTAGTCCAACGAGAACGCGCGGATCTCCACAAGCCAATGGATGTGGTCCGGCATGACCACATAGCAAGTGAGTGCGTCAGGCCATCATCATCAATGCGACGGAACACATCCATCACCTCCTGTGCCGCAGTGGCATCATCGAAGTAGCGTCGACGTTCCTGGGTGACGGTGGTCAGGATGTAGGATTGCCCGATCCGGGAATGACGGCCAAGGCGTAGGCGTGCGCGGTTCATGGGCCCAAGCGTGCGCCTGCCGGTATCCCTCTTCTATCGGGCAACCACGTCAGTACAGGTAGGCCCGGAACCATTCAATGGCCAGGCCCGCACTTCACCGCACTGATGGTTCGGTGCCGACCAACGGTCGGCACCCACCGGGTCGGATGAGGACAGATCAACCGCGCCGACCAACGGTCGGCACCCACCAAAGTGGTCAGCCCAGCAGGGTTTCCAGCACGGCCATGCGCACGGCGACGCCGTTGGCGACCTGGCGCAGCACCCACGACTGCGGGCCGTCGGCCACGTCATCGGTGACTTCCACGCCACGGTTGATCGGGCCCGGATGCAGCACCGCAGCGTCCTTGCCGGCACGGGCCAGGCGTTCGTTGGTCAGGCCGTACTGGGCGTGGTACTGCTCCAGCGACGGCACCAGGCCTTCTTCCATGCGCTCGCGCTGCAGGCGCAGCATCATCAGCGCGTCGGCGCCTTCCAGCATCGCATCGAAATCATCGCCGACCACGCAGCCCTTCAGGGTCTCGTCGTCCGGCAGCAGTGACTGCGGGCCGCACACGCGGATCTCGCCCACCCCCAGCGTGCGCAGCGCATGCAGGTCGGTGCGCGCCACGCGCGAGTGCTTCACGTCGCCGACGATCACCACCTTCAGCTTCGAGAAATCCGGGCCCTTGGCCTGGCGCAGGGTCAGCATGTCCAGCAGGCCCTGGGTCGGGTGCGCGCTGCGGCCGTCGCCGGCGTTGATCAGTGCGGTGCCCTCGCCCGCCGCCTCGGCCAGCGCGGCCACGGCGCCGTCATCGGGGTGACGCACCACGAAGCCGCGCACGCCCATTGCTTCCAGGTTGCGCAACGTGTCGCAGGCCGTTTCGCCCTTGCGCGTGGACGAGGTCGACGCGTCGAAGTTCAGCACATCGGCGCCCAGGCGCTGCGCGGCCAGCTGGAACGAACTGCGGGTGCGCGTGGACGGTTCGAAGAACAGCGTGCATACCGCAGAACCGGCCAGCACGTGGCGCTTGTTGCCGACACGGCCGACTGCGGCGTCACGGATCTGCCCTGCCCGGTCCAGCAACTGCAGCAGTGTTTCGCGCGGCAGGCCCTCTAGGGTCAGCAGGTGGCGCAGGCGTCCGGAGGCATCGATTTGCTGGGCAGTCATGGCGGGAGTCGTGCAGTCAGGGAATGGGGGTGGCGTCGTCGGGGGACGACAGCCAGCGGTCGATGATCACCGCCGCGGCCACAGCATCGAGGGCGGCCGCATCGCGGCGGCGCTTGCGTCCTTCGGCGCGCTCGACGGCGAAGCGGCGTGCGGCCTCGACCGAGCTGGAACGCTCGTCGATCATCACCACGGGCAGCTTGAAACGTTCCCGCAGCTGGCGGGCGAAGCCCTGCGCGCGCTTGCGGTTGGGCTGGTCCTGGCCGTCCAGCGTAAGCGGATCGCCGACCACCAGGCCGTCGGGCTTCCATTCCTTGAGCAGGCGCTCGATCGCGGTCCAGTCCGGGCCGTTGCCGTGCACATCGACCACGGCCACCGCGCGCGCATGGGCGGCGAAAGCACTGCCGATGGCCACGCCGATGCGTCGCGAGCCAACATCGAAACCCAGAACGGTGCCGTCACGGCGGATCGCCGGGGCAGCAGGAACCGGTGCGGGCGCGGCCGGCTCAGACATGGCCGCTGTAGTCGGTCAGCCGGAACAGGTCCACGCCGATGCGGGAAGCCGCCCCCTGCCAGCGCTGCTCCAGCGGCAGCTGGAACACCAGCTCGGCATCGGCCGGCACTGTCAGCCAGCTGTTCTCGGACAGCTCGCTTTCCAGCTGCCCTGCGCCCCAACCGGCACAGCCGAGGGTGACCACCGCATTGGCCGGGCCTTCGCCACGCGCCATCGCTTCGAGGATGTCGCGCGAGGTGGTCAGGTACAGGCCGTCGCCCACGGTCAGGCTGGAATCCCACGCGCGCGCGTCGTCGTGGATGACGAAGCCGCGTTCGGGATGCACCGGACCGCCATTGAGCACCATGCGCGCCTGCAGCTCGCCATCACCGGTGGTGATGTCCATCTGCGCAAGCACTTCACCCAGCGTGTATTCGGAAGGCTGGTTGACCAGTACGCCCATCGCCCCGTTCTCGTCGTGCTGGCAGATCAGCGCGACGCTGCGGGCAAAGGTCGCGTCGAGCAGCGACGGCAGCGCGACGAGCAGGTGATCGGCAAGGGAGGTCGGCATTACAGGCATGGATCCATTCTACCTGCTGGGGGCGGGATGGTCGCGCGATGGCGCCGAACCGCGATGGGCTAGGATGGTGCTTTGCCATGGAAGGTCATCGATGCAGTCTTCATCGCCCCTGACCCTGCCGGCACGCAGCGCCATCGTCCTGATCGCCCTGCTGCAGGGTCTGATGCTGTATGCCGCGCAGGAATTGTCCGATGCGTGGCCGTTCCGCGATATCGGCTGGCGCTACTGCTGGTACGCCTGGGTGCTGGCCATTCCCAGCGCGGTGGCGCTGAGCCTGGTCGAGCTGGGCCAACGCCGCCTGTGGCTGCAGGCGGCGCTCGGCTCGGTGGTGGTGCTGGCACTGGCCGCCTGGATCGGCTGGAACCTCAATGGCGAGGCCGCACTGGAATCGGGCGCGCTGCAGTTTCCGTTGACCCTGGGCATGGGCGTGGCGGTGTTCGTGGCCCTGCCCTGGTGGCAGTTCCAGCTGCAGCACGGTCAGTGGCGCGCCAGCTACCCCGAGCTGTTCGAGCGCGCCTGGCAGAACGGCTTGACCCTGGCCCTGGCGGCGCTGTTCACCGGGCTGACCTGGCTGCTGCTGTGGCTGTGGGCGGCGCTGTTCCAGCTGCTGGAGGTCACCTTCTTCCGCGATCTGTTCCGCCAGGATGCTTTCATCGCACTGGCCACCGGCAGCCTGGCCGGGTTTGGCGTGCTGATCGGGCGCACCCAGCATCGGGCGATCCAGATCACCCGCCAGGTGCTGTTCGCGATCTGCCGCGGGCTGCTGCCACTGCTCTCGTTCATCGCCGTGTTGTTCGTGCTGAGCCTGCCGCTTGCCGGGCTGGAACCACTGTGGGAGACCCGTTCGGCCGCCAGCCTGCTGGTGGTGGTGTCACTGCTGCTGGTGACGTTCACCAATGCGGTCTACCAGCAGGGGGAAGACTCCCCGCCGTACCCTCTCGTGCTGCGCCGTCTGGTCGAGGCCAGCCTGCTGGCGCTGCCGGTCTACGCCGCGCTGGCGCTGTATGCGCTGGGCCTGCGCGTGGTGCAGTACGGGTGGACAGTGGACCGGTTCTGGGCACTGCTGATCGCGCTGGCCGTGGCCGGCTATGCCCTGGGCTATGCGCTGGCGGTACTGCGTCGCCAGGGCCGCTGGCTGCAGGCGCTGGAACCGGTCAACCGCTGGATGTGCTGGGTGGTGCTCGCACTGGCCCTGCTGGGCAACTCGCCCCTGCTGGACCCGGTGCGGCTGACCCTGTCCAGCCAGCTGGAGCGCCTGCGCGCGGACCCGCCGGCGATCACCAGCAGTGACGTCAACGTGCTGCGCTTCGATCTTGGCCGCCGTGGCGTGCAGGCGCTGCGCGAGTTGCAGCGTGATCCGGCCATCATCGCCGATGCCAACGCGCCACAGGTGGTCGCGGCAGCACTGGCGCATACCTCCCGCTGGGACGACGGCCACCGCCTCGACAAGGGGCCGCAGGACGTCGCCGCCCTGCGGCGCGCACTGAAGCTGGCCGCCGGATCCAGTTCGCCACCGGACGACTGGTGGAAAGCTCTGGCCACCCGATCGATCAATGGCGAATCCTGCGCACAGAGCGAGCGCGACTGCCTGATCGTGCATCGCGACCTGGACGGTGATGGTACCGGCGAAGTGCTGCTGTGCGAGCTGTACACCCACCGTGGACCGGACTGCGTGCTGTACGCACGTGGCAGCGATTCCCAGTGGCGCCGGGCCGGTGCGCTGTTCGGCACCGTGAGCGGGCCGGCCGAGGCGATCAACCAGGCCCTGCGTAACGGCAAACTCACGCTCGTGCCACCGCGCTGGCCGATGCTGTCCATCGACGGGCACCCTGCAGTGGCCATCGATCCCGAACCCGAATCCGAATCCGAATCCAACGAGCCTTCCCCATGAGCGGTTACTGCCTGATTGCCCCCGGCCATCCGGTGCACGACTACTACCACGCCAACGAGTACGGCTTCCCGCAGCGGGACGAGCGTGAACTGTTCGAGCGATTGGTACTGGAAATCAACCAGGCCGGTTTGAGCTGGGAAACGATCCTGAAGAAGCGCGAGGGCTTCCGCGCAGCCTATGACGGCTTCGATGTGGACCGCGTGGCGGCCTACGCCGAGCAGGACATCGCGCGCCTGCTGTCGGACCCGGGCATCATCCGCAACCGCCTGAAGGTGCTGGCGGCGATCCACAACGCGCAGGTGATCCAGCAGTTGCGAGCCAGCCATGGCAGCTTCGCGGCGTGGCTGGATGCGCACCACCCGCGCAGCAAGGCCGACTGGGTGAAGCTGTTCAAGAAGACGTTCCGCTTCACCGGCGGCGAGATCACCGGCGAATTCCTGATGAGCCTGGGCTACCTGCCCGGTGCGCACGCCGAGGATTGCCCGGTGCACGCGCGGCTGTTGACGCTGTCGCCGCCGTGGCTGCAGGCCGCCGTACGTTGAAGGACGGCCGCCGGGCATGGCCCGGCGCTACCGGAACCGCCACGTAGTAGCGCCGGGCCATGCCCGGCGAACGCGGAGAGCGCGATCACACACCCATGTAGCGGCCAGGGCGGTGGTTGAACATCAGCACAAGGCTGAGCACCACCGCGCCGATGGCCGAGTACAGCACCTTGGAAGGCGACAGCACGAAGAACGCGGCCACCATCAGGCAGGCGTCGTAGGACATCTGCACCTTGCCCGCGCTCCAGCCACGGGTGCGCTGCAGGTACACCGCCAGGATGCCGATACCGCCGAGGCTGGCACGATGGCGGATGAAGAACAGGATGCCCAGGCCGGACAATGCGCCACCGACGATCGCCGAATACAGCGGGTGGATGTGCGAGAAGTCGATCCAGCGCGGCAGCAGGTCGGTCAGCACGCCACAGGCGGTGACCGCGGCGAAGGTCTTCAGGGTGAATTCCCAGCCCATGCGCCGCACCGCCACCCAGTAGAACGGCAGATTGACCAGCACGAACACCACGCCGAAGTTCCAGTCCAGCGCGTAATGCAGCAGGAACGCCATGCCGGCCATGCCGCCGATCATCAGTCCACTCTTGGCGAAGATGGCCAGGCCCAGCGAGGCCACCATCGTGGCCAGCACCATGCCCTGCACGTCCTCGGCGATCGAGTGACGCAGCGCTTTTTCGTCGGCGGTGGTACCGGCGCTGTCGGGCGGCGGGGTCAGCGGACCGGCGGTGACCAGGTGGCCGTCAGCGTCGTCGCACGGCGCGGGGCCATGGGAGGGAAGGGACATACGGGTGGGGAACAGCAGGTGGGGAGCGGTATTAGACACGATCTGCATGACAGTTGCAGATGAAATCGTTCAGCTGAATGCGCCCCGCCCTGCCCCGGGCCCGCCGCTGCTCAGCCCTTGCCGGCCAGATGGTGCGCCACCAGCGCGTTGGCATGGCCATGGCCCAGCCCATGCTCACTTTTCAGGAAGCTGACCAGTTCCATGTGTTTCAGGCCCTTCTTCCCTGCCAGCAGCCCGAGCCACTGGGCGACCGGCTGCCCATAGGTCTTCTCGATGGAGGGGAAGTACGAGGCCGGGCCCTTGGGCTTGGTGTCAGTGCTCATGTGCAGCTCCCGTTGAAGTCATTCATTCGACGAACCACAGACGCAGAAATCGACATACCCACACGTCCGACCCAGTGCCGACCAACGGTCGGCACCCACCAAAGCAGAATGCCGTTCCAACAGCTCGCGGGAAATTGTCGAAGGCGGGGTGGCTCAGGTTGCGGGGGCGTGAGCGCCATGGTCCCGAGGCATGCCTCGGACGGGTTGGGCAGGACGCCCAACCCCGGTCTTGCCGTGTGCGCAGGACAGCGCACACGAGCAAGCGCGACCGAGGCTACATGGGTGAGGGCGCTTTGCTTGCGAAGCACTGCTTCGCAAGCGCCCGAACGCACAGCCGCCAGCGGCTGGGCCGGGCCCCGGAGGGGGACTTGCGCCGTCCCCTGCAACCTGAGCCACCCCGCCTCCCACGGGAAGCCAGCTTTTGACGTTGCCGTTGACGTTGATTCGGCAGCTGCCGGGCGCAGCGCGGCCGTATCATCCCCTCATGCCCCGCGAAAACCTCAACGACCTGCAGGCCTTCGTCCACGTTGCCCGCGAGGGCAGCTTCACCAAGGCTGCCGCCCAGCTGGGCGTGTCCCAGTCCGCGCTCAGCCATGCCATGCGCGGACTGGAGCAGCGCCTGGGCGTGCGCCTGCTGACCCGCACCACCCGCAGCGTGTCCACCACCGAAGCCGGCGCCCGCCTGCTGGAAACGCTGGCCCCGCGCCTGGCCGAGATCGAGGATGGGCTGGCCGCGCTGGCCGAGTACCGTGAACGCCCGGCCGGCACCATCCGCATCAATGCCACCGGCCACGCCGCCGAGTACATCGCCTGGCCCAGGCTGGCGCCGCTGCTGCAGCAGTATCCGGATTTGAAGGTGGAACTGGCGGCCGACTACGGGTTGGCCGACATCGTGGCCGAGCGCTACGACATCGGCATCCGCCTGGGCGAGCGGCTGGCGCGCGACATGATCGCCGTACCGATCAGCCCGCCGCTGCGCATGCGCGTGGTCGGGGCGCCCAGCTACTTCCGCCAGCACCTGGTGCCGCGGCACCCGGACGACCTGGCCGGGCACAACTGCGTCACCCTGCGCCTGCCCACGCATGGCGGGCTGATGCCGTGGGATTTCGGCCAGGACGGCAATGAACTGAGCGTGCGTGTGAGCGGCCAGTGGATCTTCAACAGCATGGGCATGACCCGCGCCGCCGCGCTGGCAGGCAGCGGGTTGGCCTGGCTGCCGGAGGACCAGGTACAGCCGATGCTGGACGATGGCCGCCTGCTTTCGGTGCTGGACGACTGGTGCCCGCACTTCGATGGCTATTACGCGTACTACCCCTCGCGTTGCCACGTGACCGTGGCGATGCGGACGGTGCTTGATGCGCTGCGTGGGCCGATGGGGTGAGGATCAAGGAGTGCGGACCAACGGTCCGCACCCACCACCAACGGTCCGCCCCCACCACCAACGGTCCGCACCCAGCTGTTGATCAGCCCTTGGCCTGGGCGGCGCGCTGCGCGTTGTAGCGCTCGCCGACGATCGACACTTCGTCCAGCGCCTGTGCGATGCGTTGCAGCTCCTCCGGTGCCAGCTGCAGGTCGGCCGCGCCCAGGTTTTCCTCCAGACGATGGACCTTGGTGGTGCCTGGGATCGGCACGATCCACGGCGCCTGTGCCAGCAGCCAGGCCAGCGCCACCTGCGCCGGGGTCGCACCCCGCGCCGCCGCGATCGTGCTGATGCGATCCACCAGCGCCTGGTTGGCGCGACGCGCTTCCACTTCGAAACGCGGCACGCTGTTGCGGAAATCGTTGGCGTCGAAGGTGGTGTCGGCGTTGATCGCACCGGTCAGGAAGCCGCGGCCCAGCGGGCTGAACGGCACGAAGCCGATGCCCAGCTCCTGCAGCGTCGGCAGCAGTTCACGCTCCGGTTCGCGCCACCACAGCGAGTACTCGCTCTGCACCGCAGCCACCGGCTGCACCGCATGCGCGCGACGCACGGTGGCAGCACTGGCCTCGGACAGGCCGAAGTGGCCGACCTTGCCCTCGGCGATCAGGTCGCGCACGGTACCGGCCACGTCCTCGATCGGCACGTTCGGGTCGACGCGGTGCTGGTAGAACAGGTCGATATGGTCGGTACGCAGGCGCTTGAGGCTGGCTTCGGCCACGGCACGGATGTTCTCCGGGCGGCTGTCCAGGCCGGCATCGGTGCGCGCGTCCCTGAAACCAAACTTCGTGGCGATCACCAGCCTGTCGCGGTAGGGTGCCAGGGCCTGGCCGAGCAGGTCTTCGTTGGTGTACGGGCCGTACACTTCGGCGGTATCGAAGAAGGTCACGCCGCGCTCGACGGCAGCGTGCAGCAGGGCGATGCCCTGGCTCGGTTCGACCGGCTGGCCGTAGGCATGGGTCAGGCCCATGCAACCCAGGCCCAGGGCGGAAACCTTCAGGCCGCTGCGGCCGAGTTCACGTGTCTGCATCGTCGTACTCCAGAGGGGGAGTGCTGACGATACGCCTGCAGCGGCGATGGATTGAGCCGGTTGGACGACAGTCGGTCATGACTGGAATTCATCAATCGCCTGCGCGCCCAGTAGAGTCGACGGGTAGAGTCGACGGGTAGAGTCGACTGTTAGTCGACTGCGCTTCCTGACAGTCGACTCCACACATCGCCAGGTCACCGGATCTCGGAGATCTCCACCCCATCCAGGCCCTGCGACAGCGTGCGCGCGTCGCCGCCCTGGCTGAGCTTGATGCGCAGGCGCACTTCGTTCTGCGAGTCGGCGTAGCGCAGTGCGTCCTCGTAGCTGATCTCGCCGGCCTGGTACAGCTCGAACAGGCTCTGGTCGAAGGTCTTCATGCCCAGCTGGACCGAGTCCTTCATCACTTCCTTCAGCTTGTGGATCTCGCCGTCGCGGATGTAGTCCTGCACCAGCGGCGTGCCCAGCAGGATCTCCATCGCCACCTTGCGCGAGCGGCCGTCGGGCGACGGCACCAGCTGCTGCGCGACCACGCCCTTGAGGTTCAGCGACAGGTCCATCAGCAGCTGGTTGCGGCGGTCTTCCGGGAAGAAGTTGATGATGCGATCCATCGCCTGGTTGGCATTGTTGGCATGCAGCGTGGCTAGCACCAGGTGGCCGGTTTCGGCGAACGCGATGGCGTGGTCCATGCCTTCGCGGGTACGCACCTCGCCGATCATGATCACGTCCGGCGCCTGGCGCAGGGTGTTCTTCAGGGCCGCTTCCCAGCTGTCGGTATCGATGCCGACCTCGCGCTGGGTGATGATGCAGCCCTCGTGCTTGTGCACGAACTCGATCGGATCTTCGATGGTGATGATGTGGCCGGTCGAGTTCTGGTTGCGGTAGCCGATCATCGCCGCCAGCGATGTCGATTTGCCGGTACCGGTGGCACCAACGAACAGGATGATGCCGCGCTTGGTCATCGCCAGCGTCTTGATGATCGGCGGCAGGCTCAGCTCTTCCACGGTCGGAATGCGCGTCTCGATGCGACGCAGCACCATGCCCACCTGGTTGCGCTGGTAGAAGCAGCTGACGCGGAAGCGGCCGACACCGGACAGGCCGATGGCGAAGTTGCATTCATGCGTCTTCTCGAACTCCTCGCGCTGCGCAGGGGTCATCACGTTGAGCACCAGGTCGCGGCTCTGCTGCGGCGTGAGCGGAGTCTGCGTGATCGGCGAGATCTTGCCGTTGACCTTCATCGCCGGCGGCATGCCCGCAGTGATGAACAGGTCCGAGGCGCGCTGGTGCGCCATCAGCTTGAGGAACGAAGTGAAATCGATGGTGGTCGCGGTGGTGTTCACGGCAGGCTCCCGGAAAAGCGGTTTACCAGGTAACGGTCGGTGGAGGAAACAACACGGAGCGGCGGCGCCATTGCACGCGCCGCCCGTGGCTGCCCTGCCTTACTCGAACAGGCGCTTGTCCTTGGCGTAGTCGCGGGCCTGGTTGCGGGTGATCAGGCTGCGCTTGACCAGGTCCTGCAGGTGCTGGTCCAGGGTCATCATGCCGTACTGCTGGCCGGTCTGGATGGCCGAGTACATCTGCGCCACCTTGTCCTCGCGGATCAGGTTGCGGATGGCCGGCGTGCCGACCATGATTTCCCACGCTGCGGTGCGGCCACCGCCGACCTTCTTCAGCAGCGCCTGCGAGATCACCGCACGCAGCGACTCGGACAGCATCGAGCGCACCATCGGCTTTTCGCCGGCCGGGAACACGTCGATGATGCGGTCGATGGTCTTGGCCGCCGAGCTGGTGTGCAGGGTGCCGAACACCAGGTGGCCGGTCTCCGCAGCGGTCAGTGCCAGGCGGATGGTTTCCAGGTCGCGGAGTTCGCCGACCAGGATGATGTCCGGGTCCTCGCGCAGTGCCGAGCGCAACGCTTCATTGAAGCCATGCGTGTCGCGGTGCACTTCGCGCTGGTTGATCAGGCACTTCTGCGAGGTGTGCACGAATTCGATCGGATCCTCGACGGTGAGGATGTGGCCGTATTCGTTCTTGTTGATGTAGTCGATCATCGCCGCCAGCGTGGTCGACTTGCCCGAGCCGGTCGGGCCGGTCACCAGGATCAGGCCCTGCGGCTGCTGGATCACTTCACGGAACAGCGGCGGGCAGGCCAGGTCCTCGAGGGTGAGCACCTCGGACGGAATGGTACGGAACACCGCACCGGCACCGCGGTTCTGGTTGAACGCGTTCACACGGAAGCGCGCCAGCGACGGGATCTCGAAGGAGAAGTCCACTTCGAGGAATTCCTCGTAATCGCGGCGCTGCTTGTCGGACATGATGTCGTACACCAGCGCGTGGACCTGCTTGTGGTCCAGGGCCGGGATGTTGATCCGGCGAACATCGCCGTCCACGCGGATCATCGGCGGCAGGCCTGCAGACAGGTGCAGGTCGGACGCTTTGTTCTTTACGGAAAACGCCAGCAGTTCGGCGATATCCATGAGCGGCTACTCCCCAATAACGGCTTCGACTGGAAGGATCTTTCCCCGGGCGGCAGTATAGCCTCCTGATTCAATGGAACGCGTTACGTGGCCACTCCCCTGCCCCAGATCCTGAGCAACCTGCATGCCGCCGCCGAGGCGGCCGGCCGGCCCGATCCGCGCCTGCTGGCCGTGTCCAAGACCCAACCGGCCGAGGCCGTGGCTGCGCTGGCCGCACAGGGCCAGCAGGCCTTCGGCGAAAACTATGTGCAGGAAGCGCTGGCAAAGATGCAGGCGCTGCAGCACCTGGCGCTGGAGTGGCACCTGATCGGCCACCTGCAGTCGAACAAGGCCGATGCCGTGGCCACCCACTTCGACTGGGTGCAGAGCGTGGACCGGCCCAAGCTGGTAACGGCGCTGGCGCGCCATCGCCCGGCCGCATGCGGCCCGCTGAATGTGCTGATCCAGGTCAACATCGACGATGAATCCAGCAAGCACGGCTGTGCACCGGAGGAAGTGGACGCACTCGCCGCCGCAATTGCCGCCGAACCCACCCTGCGCCTGCGCGGACTGATGGCGATTCCCGCGCCGTGGCCCGAGGCCGAGCGCCGTCGGGATGCATTCGTGCGCATGCGCACACTTTTCGAGTCGCTGGCTGCCCAGCACGTGCAGATCGACACGCTGTCGATGGGCATGAGCAGCGACTACGCCGAAGCCATCGCCGAGGGCGCCACCCTGGTTCGCATCGGTACCGCCCTGTTCGGCGCGCGCCCGCGCCCAGCCTGACTTTCCAAGGAGCTTTCCATGGCAGCTGATTCCATCACTTTCATCGGCGGCGGCAACATGGCGCGCAGCCTGATCGCCGGCCTGATCCGTCAGGGCACACCCGCCGCGCACATCCACGTCGCCGAACCGGTGGCCGCACTGCGCCAGGCGCTGGCCGCCGACTTCGGTGTGCAGGTGCATGACAACGCGATTGATGCCGCTGCGCAGGGCAGCACCTGGCTGCTGGCGGTGAAGCCGCAGGTGCTGCGTGAGGTCTGCCAGTCGCTGCAGACGCTGGCCCAGGCAAACCAGCCGTTGGTGGTGTCGATTGCCGCCGGCATCACCAGTGCGCAGCTGCAGCGCTGGCTGGGAGGCGACCAGGCAGTGGTGCGCGCGATGCCGAACACCCCTGCCCTGCTCGGCGCAGGTGTGACCGGCCTGTTCGCCACACCGTCGGTGGACACGCAGCAGCACGCACAGGCCGAGAAGGTGCTGGCCAGCGCAGGCCGCACCGTCTGGATCGACAGCGAGGCGCTGATGGATTCAGTGACTGCCGTATCCGGCAGTGGCCCGGCCTATGTGTTCCTGCTGGCCGAAGCGATGGAAGCGGCGGGTATTGCCCAGGGCCTGCCAGCCGACGCCGCGCGCACGCTGGTGGTGCAGACCCTGCTGGGTGCCTCGCGCATGCTTGATGAAGCCGGTGAGAGCCCGGCCGAGCTTCGCCGCCGCGTGACCTCGCCGAACGGAACCACCCAGGCCGCGATCGAGAGCTTCCAGGCCGGTGGCTTCGAGGCGCTGGTGGACACCGCACTGCGCGCCGCGCAGGTGCGTGGGCAGGAACTGTCTGCGGCGAATGATTGATCCCGATGCGTGCCGACCAACTGTCGGCACCCACCGTCATCCACGTCTGGCGTGGATGCTCATTGCCCCAACGTGGTCATGACGAAATCGACGAAGCACTGCAACCGCGGGCGCGGCCTGCGGTCGGGCAGGTAGATCAGGTGCATCGGCCGTGGTTCAGGCAGATAGTCGCGCAGCAGCGGCTTCAACCGCCCTGCCGCGATCTCGCCGGCCAGCAATGCGGTCGGCTGCAGCGCCGGCGACCGCCGCTTCGCGCAACGCAAACCCATCATTGCAGGTCAGACGCGCCTCCCAATCCACCTGTTCGCCATTGGCCAACTGCCAGCCGTGGCCACCGCGCCAGGCCAGATGGCTCAGGCAGTCATGCCCTGCCAGATCGGCGGGCGTACGCGGCGTGCCGCGCCGGCGCAGGTAAGACGGCGCCGCGCACAGGCTCATCGCATACGGCGGCAGCGGCCGCGCCACCACCTCCTGCGATGGCAACGGCCCGACCCGGATCGCCACGTCGAAGCCGTCCTCGATCAGATCCACACGGCGGTTGCTCAGGTCCAGTTCGATGTTCAACTGCGGCTGCGCGCGCAGCAGGCCGGCCAGTTGTGGCGCCAGCACGCAGCTGCCCCAGGTGGTCGGCGCACTGACCCGCAGCAGGCCACGTGGCTGTACCTGCAGACCGGCCACATCGGCCTCGGCCTGCTGCACCTGCTCCAGCACCTGCCGGCATCCGGCCAGATAGGCGCTGCCGGCTTCGGTCAGGCGCTGGCGGCGGGTGTTCCGTTGCAGCAGCGCGGTGCCCAGATGCGCCTCCAGCTGCTGGATGTACTTGCCGACCATCACCGCCGACACCTGCAGCTGTTCGGCGGCCCCGGCAAAGCTGCCGCGCTCGGCCACGGCGACGAAGGCCTGCATGCAGCGAAGGGTATCCATTGCTAATCCAGAGTTAGGAATCTGCGAATCATACGCCGCTTACCTAACCCCAATATGACGGCGCAGACTGCGCTCACACCCTCACGCAAGGAACCGCCATGAAGATCCTCCTCGTCGGTGCCAGCGGCACCCTCGGCCAGGCAGTCGCCCGTCAGCTCGGCCAACAGCATCAGATTCTCGCCGCCGGCCGCAGCAGCGGCGAACTGCGCGTGGACCTGACCGATGACGCCAGCGTCGCCGAACTGTTCTCGCGTACCGGCGCAGTCGATGCGGTGATCTCCACCGCCGGCTCGGTGCATTTCGGACCGCTGCGGGAGATGACGCCCGAGCAGTTCACTATCGGCCTGCAGGACAAGCTGCTGGGACAGGTGCGGCTGGCACTGGCCGCGCAGCACCACCTCAATGCCGGTGGCTCGATCACCCTGACCAGCGGCATCATCAGCGCGCAACCGATCCGCGACGGCGTCAACGCCACCGCAGTGAATGCCGCACTGGAAGGCTTCGTGCGCGCCGCCGCACTGGAGCTGCTGCCGCGCGGCCTGCGCATCAACGTGGTCAGCCCGAACGTGCTGATCGAATCGATGGCGGCCTACGGCCCCTACTTCCCGGGCTTCGAAGCGGTAAGCGCACAACGCGCCGCACTGGCCTTCCAGCGTGCAGTGGAAGGCATCCAGAGCGGCGAGACGATCACGGTCTGGTAAGAAAAAGGGGACGGAGGGGATTAAGTCGTTTTCGTCCGCCGGGCATGGCCCGGCGCTACCGGGAGCGCGTTCCCTTTTTGTCGCTCACTCCCAGCGCATCGGGCCGTCGCCGCGTTCGCCGAGGACGTCGCCGGGGTTGGCCAGGCGGCAATGCTGCAGTGACAGGCAGCCACAGCCGATGCAGCCGGTCAGTTCATCGCGCAGCAGCTGCAGCATGTGGATTCGCACTTCCAGCTCGGTGCGCCAGCGCGCGGACAACCTGGCCCAATCCGCCTTGGTTGGTGCGCGGCCGTCAGGCAGGCTTTCGAAGGCACGGCCGACTGCTTCCAGCGGCATGCCCACCCGCTGCGCCACGCGGATCACCGCCAACCGGCGCAGCACGTCGCGGCTGTAACGGCGTTGGTTGCCCGAGGTGCGCAGGCTGCTGATCAGCCCCTTGCGCTCGTAGAAATGCAGTGCGGAAACGGCCACGCCACTGCGCTGGGAGACCTCGCCAACGCTGAGTTCCTGGGATGCCATTGCTTGACCTCAACTATAGTTGAGGTGGCATGCTGCTATCTTCGCCGCCCGTTGACAAGCGCGGCCCGCACCTGACCCGTATGACCCCGACCCTCTCTCCCGCCGACACCCACCTGCCGGCTGACAGCTCGATCCTGTCCGCGCGCTACCGCGCCACGACCATCGGCATGGTCGCACTGGTCGCGCTGCACGCCTTCGAAGCACTGGCCGTCGCGGCCGCGATGCCCACCGTGGCCGAAGCACTCGATGGACTGCGCCTGTACGCGCTGGCCTTTGGCGGCACCCTGGCCACCAGCGTGATCGGCATGACCCTGGCCGGACGCTGGGCCGACCGCCAGGGCCCGGCACGGCCGCTGTGGTACGGCCTGGCCTGCTTCGTGCTGGGCCTGCTGCTGGCCGGCTTCGCCGTGCGCATGGGCATGCTGGTAGCCGGGCGCCTGATGCAGGGCCTGGGCGCGGGCGCGATTTCGGTCTCGCTGTACGTGATGGTCGGCCGCAGCTACCCCGAGCACCTGCGGCCGAAGGTGTTCGCGGCATTCTCGGCGGGCTGGGTGGTGCCCTCGATGGTCGGCCCGGCGCTGAGCGGCCTGATCGTCCAGCATCTCGGCTGGCGCTGGGTGTTCCTGGCGGTGCCGCTGCTGGCAGTCCCTGCTGCCCTGTTGCTGCGGCCTGCGCTGGCGCGCATGCAGCCCTCCGCCGACAGCAACGACGACGAGGGGCGCGGCAACCTCGTGCGTTGGGCCAGTGGTGCATCGCTGGCGGCGCTGCTGCTGTACTTCGGCGGCCAGCAGCATGGTCCGACCGCCCTGCTCTGCATCGGCGTGGCGATGCTGGCGCTGCTGCTATGCGTGCATCGCCTGCTGCCGGCCGGAACGCTGATCCTGCGCAGGGGCCTGCCCAGCGTGATCGCACTGCGCGGCATCGCCGCTGCCGCATTCTTCGCCTGCGAAGCCTACCTGCCGCTGCTGCTGCAGCGCGAACGCGGGCTCCCGCCCAGCTGGGCCGGCGCGGTGCTCAGCCTCGGCGCACTCGGTTGGTTCGCCGGCTCCTGGCTGCAGGGTCACCAGCAGCGCGGTTGGTCACGCCAGCAGCTGCTGCGCGTCGGCACGGCGATGATGACGCTCGGTATCGCCGCAACGCTTGCGGTGTTGTTCAATGCAGTGCCATTGCTGGTGGCCCTGGTGGGCTGGACGGTCACCGGTTTCGGCATGGGCATGATCTACGCCAGCCTCTCGGTGCTGACGCTGTCACTGTCAGCAGCGCATGAGCAGGGTGCCAACACCTCTGCCCTGCAGCTGAGCGAGGCCCTGTCGGTTGCCACCGCGCTGGCGGTCTCCGGTGCGTTGTTCGCGCTGTTCGTGGAAAGCGCGCCGCACACCGGCTACCTGCTGTGCCTGGCGATCACCTTCGGCCTGGCGGTGCTGGCCGCGGTGATCGCGCGACGGGTGTAGCGCCGCCGGGTTTCGGTAGTGCCGTCCGCTGGCCGGCAACCTCCGCGCACGCGGGAATCCCATGATGGTGCCGGCCAGCGGCCGGCACTACCGGGTCCCCGTGCCTACGTCATCGATGTCCCGGTGCAGGATGCGCCGCACTTCCAGCACTGCCTGCGGGGTCTCCTGCACGCTGTGGCCGGAAATGATGACCTTCTCCGACTGTGCACCCGGCAGGTGCGCACTCCAGTACGGCACCAGTCCGTCATCGGACTTTTCCACCGGCAGCTCCGGCTTGCGCTGGGCGATGATCGAGTGGTACTTCAGTCGCGCTTCGATCGGCAGCTGCGCTGCGGCCTTCACGAATGGATCGCTGGCCTTGAGGTTGTCGATGCTGTTGGGGATCTTCGGCTTGGCGGTGCCGTCGACCTGCTGCTCGGCCTGTGCCAGCGCCATGAACACGTCCTCGAATTTGCCGAGAATGGTCAGCGGCAGGCGTACCAGGCGACCGATCAGCCGCCCGACCCTGTTGCCGGCGATATCCGTGCCCTGGTGCGGCGCGGCGATGAAGATCGCGCGTTCCACGTTCGGCTGCGCCTTGAAATGCAGCAGTGGCCCCAGCTTGGCCTGCACCCGCTTCAGCCGCTCGCCCTTCAGGTCATAGTTGGCCAGCAGGTCATCCCACAGCACATCACCCGAGTCGCTCACCAGCAGCCGCGCCAGCACGCCGCCCATGCTGTGGCCGATATAGACCATGTCCTTCGATGCGCGCGTGCTGCCGTTGGGGTCGAAGTGCTTGAGGGTGTCATTGAACGCGTTGGCGATCTCGTAGCGGTTCAGCGCGATCGGCGCGTTGGTCGGGTAGTAGACCTGCCACACCTGGAACTGCTGGCGCAGCTCGGGGTCGCCCATGATCTCGTTGGCCAGGTTCACCCAGGCTTCCGGGCTGCTGGCCAGGCCGTGCAGCATGAAGATGATGCGGCGGTTCGGGTCCCACGGCTGCATCAGGTAGATGTGCGGTTCGCCGATGCTCTCGCTCATGCCGAACAGGGTGCGCAGTGATTGCCGGGCGAAACCGCTCTGCGCCAACCACAGGCCATAGGCGGCGGTGAAGTTGCCGGCCAGCGGCACCTGCTCGCCATGCAGGGTGATGCGCTCGGTCGCTTCGGGCGAATAAGCGTCCAGCTCGACCCGGCGCGTGCGCATCACATCGTCCAGGTTGCTGCCTTCGAAGCGCAGCAGTGCGGTGACGTTGATCGAGGACATCTCACTGAACTCGGGCACCGAATCGTCGTGGCGATGACGGCGGCCACGGCGTGCGTCGTCCTCATCCTCCTGCGGCGCCTCAGCCTTGGCGCCCTCGGGTGCGATCACCGGTGCGACCAGCTTCGGCGGGTCCATCACCATCACCAGTTCGGCACCGAAGCCATCACGGCGATAAGTACTGCGCAGCCCGACGAAGCTGACCGTGCCGGCTGGCACCAGCTGCGCGGGAATGCTCTTCAGGTTCAGCTGCTGGTAGTTGGAAGCCAACGACCAGCTGCCGACCGAGATCGGCTTCGTGTAGTCCTCGCCCGCCAACGCAGCGGCGCGCGCGCGGACGAACAGCACCACCGCCGCCTTCTCGGCCGCGTAGTTGTAGTAGTCACGCACCTGTGTCTGCCGGTCTTCGAAGGCGCGATCCGATGGTGAGCGGCCGCTGTAGAACAGGTAGGCATAGGCGTAGCGCGCGGCTTCCAGCCAGGCGTCCAGCGCTGCGTCGCTCATCGGCGGATCACCGGCTGCGGTCTTCTTCGGCGTCAGCGCCAGCGCGGTCTTCACCCACAGTTCGGACAGCGCCGACAGCCGCTGCTCGACATTGAGATCGTCGGTCATCAGCAGCGTGCTGCGGCAGACCAGGAAGTCCTTCTCGCACTGCGATTCGTCCAGGCCTGCCGCGCTGAGCGTCTCTCGCGCGGCGGGGCTGAGCTTGCCGGTATTGAGCACGTCGGCACGCTTGTTGACCAGCGAATCGCTGGACTTGACCTGCTTGACGGTGACCATCGCGCAACCGCTGCTGACCAGCAGCAGGAAGGCGACGAACAACACCGGCAGCGCACGCTGCCAGCGGATCAGGAGGAGTCGAGTCATTACTGCGGGTCCTGCTCGGTGCCAGGTACGCCCTGGCGGATCACGGTGGAGAAGTGTTCGCCGCTGCCCAGGTCCAACGCACGCTGGGTGATGCGGCCCTTGTCGTGCAGCTCGGCGTACGGCACACCCGGGGTCAGTGCACCGACCTCCTGTGCGTACTCGGCCAGGTAGCCGGACAGCAACAGGCGGTAGTCCAGCGGCAGGCGCGGCGCGATCTGGCGGGCCAGGTCGAAGACGATCGTGGTGCAGTTGCTGGTGAGTGTGTTGTAGAAGCCCGGCTTCGCATCCAGTTCGCGCGCCTGCGCGATGTACGCGGCGAACAGCTCCTTCAGCTGCGCACGGTCCATGCCGTGCAGGCGGTACAGGTAGACATCCTCGCCGCGCGCGTTGGTGCGGGTGCGGATGATGTCGGTCTCCTCCGCGGCCACCAGGGTCATCTCGAATTTGCGGAAGAAGCCGCCCAGCGCCGAGAACGATTCGCCGCGTTCCTTGCGGATCTCCAGCGAGAACACCAGGTGGCGCCCATCGTCGAAACCGAACGAGATCAGGGTGTGGGCGATGGCCGGGCCCATCCAGTACGACAGCACCAGGTCGGCCGAACGCAACTGGTCCAGGTCGTACGCGCGGCGCACCCAGTGCGCGTCGTAGTCGGTTTCGCTGCGCCAAGTGAAATCACGCACGTTGTCGAGCACCACGTGGCGCCCGTCGAAGGACACCACATGCAGGCGCTGGGCCACGTCATCGGCCCATACGCGGTCCTGGCGCGGGGACAGCAGCAGCCACCACAGGCCGGCCAGTGCCAGCGATGCCCCGAACGCCAGGCCCAGGCGGCGCGAAGCATGGCCCCGCGCGACGCGCCACGACGCCCACAGCGCAACCAGCAGCCACAGCGCAGCGGCACCGGTGGACAGCCAGCCCGGCCCCGGCACCTGATAGGCCAGCAGCCCGGTCACCCACAACGCCGCCAGCGCCATGGCACTTCCTGTCATCCAACGTCCTGCGGCTCTCACTGGCATCCTGTCGCGGTCCCGAAGCCGCATAGTTAGCCACAAGCGGGTTCACCGTGGCATCTACGGCCCGTTCAGGCACGCCGGCGCACCGTCTGCTGCGGCCCGACGGCCAGATGGATCACACAGGAGCAACGATGGGCATCACTTCCGTGGCCGGCGTTCCGGTCCAACCCCGGCACCGCGCGACCTGCCACTGCGGCACGGTCGAGCTGCTGCTGGACCTGCCGGACGGGATCGTCGATCCCCGCCGCTGCGACTGCTCGATGTGCCGCCGCCGTGGCGCCATCGCCGCCAGCGTCCCCCGTCAGGGCCTGCAGGTGCTCCGCGGGCAGAACCACCTGCAGAAATACCAGTTCAATACCCATGTGGCCGAGCACTACTTCTGCGGGGTGTGCGGCATCTACACCCATCACCGGCGCCGCTCCAACCCCGACCAGTACGGCTACAACGTGGCCTGCCTGGAGGGCATTGATCCGTTCGCGCTGGGGGTTATTCCGGTCAGCGACGGGGTCAACCACCCGTCAGACCGCACCGGCTAGTGGCGCGTGCGCCGCGGCGGCGTGGCGATCTTCTGCCAGGGCGCCATGCCGCTGCGTCCCGCCCGCGCCGGGCGTTTCAGCCAGGGCCGGCGTGACGGTGCCTGTGGCGCGTCCTCGACCGGGGGAGGAAGGGGTCGACGGCCGGGCCAGAGATGGTCGAGCAGCCACATGGCAGGTCTCCGTGGGGGGACGGGGACGATCAAGACTAGGCCCGGGTGGGCATAGGCGACGTGAGCGGGACACGACAACGGGATGACGGCGGAGGCGGCGATGAGCCTGCTACACCATGTTCCCGACCAAGGCACCCGTCCTTTTCCGCAACAACAGGCGCAACACGGCGGCACAGGCGGCGGTCAGCAGCGCCAGTACACGCAGCAGTGTCGCCAGCGCCTCACTACTGGCGTGCTGCAGCTGCATGCCGCTTATCGTCGGTAGCAGTGCCTGCGCCTGTTCCCGCGCCCCCGTGGCCAGATAGGCACCGGCACGCACCAGCGATGCCGGCGACGCGCCCTGCAGCTGATGGCCGATCAGCAGCGCAAGGAAGGCAGTGACTGTGGCCAACGCGATGCCTTCGCCGGCCACCCGCACGGTTCCGAATATGCCTGCGGCCATGCCGGCACGCTGCACCGGTACCACGCTCACCGACAGTCCATCCATCAGCCCCCACGGCAAAGCCGTTCCTGCGCCGATCAGCATCAGCAACGGCACCCACTGCGACGGCGACGGATGCGATGCGTGGCGCGACAGCAGGTACAGACCAGAGGCACAGACCAGCAGGCCCAGCGTGCACAGCCGCGCACTTCCAACGCGCTCCGCCCAGCGCGCGGCCAGCATCGGCAGCACCAGCATCGGCGCGGACAGGGCCAGCATCTGCAGTCCCACCAGCGTCGCGCTCTGGCCATGCACGCCCAGCAGTTGCAGAGGTAACACGACCAGCAGCACCACGTAGCCGAAGCAGGTCGCCACCGGCAGCAACTGGACACCAAGGAACGCCGGTTGCGAGAACAGTGAGAGGTCCAGCAACGGTGAGGGGTGCCGCCGTTCGATGAAGACGAACACCCCGCCCAACAGCAGCGTCGCCAGCAGCGCCAGCTGCACGCGCGCGGCATGCAGGCCGAACTCGCCCGACCACAGCAGCGCCAGGGTCAACGCCGCCAGCGTCAGGCTGAAACTCAGCATGCCGCCGATATCCAGTGGTCGGCGCTCGCCATGACTTTCAGGCAACGCGCGTGCCCCCAGGCCGAAGGCCACCAACGTGAGCACACCGCCCGCGGCGAACACGCTGCGCCATCCCAATGTCTGCAGCAGCAGGCCCGCGAGCAGGGGCCCCAACGCCAGCCCCATGCCGAACGTGGTGCCCAGCAGGGCGAAGACACGGGCACGCGCCGGCCCCTGCCAGGCCTGTGCCAGCAGCGCCGTGCCGGATGCCAGCGCCGCCGCCGCGGCAACGCCCTGCAACCCGCGCGCCAGATCCAGCCATAGCAGCGTGCGAGCAAGGCAGACGGCGGCGGTGGCGGTGGTGAAGCCCGCCGTGCCCAGCAGGAACAGCCGCCGACGGCCATATCGATCGGCCAAGCCGCCCGCAGCGAGCAACAGACTGCCGAAGGTGAGCATGAAGGCGTTGGTCACCCAGGCCAGCGCGGTGGGCGATGCCGCCGCGGAACGGGCCAGCGCCGGCACCGCGACTGCACCGGCAGAGAAGGACAACGGCAACGCCAGCGCGGCCAGGCAGACCGCAAGCAGCGCCCAGCGCTGCTGCGCGCGGACAGGTACAGGGAGCATCGAATCCGGGGCCATGCGGGCCTCCATCCATCAGGGGCATTGATGATGGACAGGCCGCTATTCCAGAAAAACAGGCTCGGTGGACGTTGATTGCGGCGAGATGTTCCGCAATCATCCAAGCATGGACTCCATCTCCGCCCTGCTCGCCTTCGTCCGTACCGCGGAGGCAGGCAGCATCGTCGGTGCCGCCCGCGTACTCGGCCTGTCAGCCTCGGCCGTCGGCAAGCGCATCGCCCGGCTTGAACAGGAACTCGGCACGCGCCTGTTCCAGCGCACCACCCGCCGCGTGCATCTCACCGACGAAGGCGAACTGCTGCTGCAACGCTGCCGGCGTGCGCTGGATGAGCTTTCCGAAGCGCAGGCGGACCTGGCGCAGCGACAGCACGCCCCCAGCGGACTGCTGCGCATCGGCCTGCCCACCATCGGCTACCGCTTCCTGCTGCCGGTGCTCCCCGGCTTCCAGCAACGCTATCCGCAGGTGCAGCTGGAACTGGACTTCAACGACCGCATCGTCGATGTGGTCAGCGAAGGCCTGGATGCAGTGATACGCAGTGGCGAACTGGCCGATTCCAGCCTGACCGCACGGCGGCTGGGTGGTTTTCGTTTCATCCTCTGTGCGGCGCCGGGCTATCTGCAGATGCATGGAACGCCCGGCGATGTGGGCGACCTGCGCATGCATACCGCGCTGCGCTTCCGTTACCCCACCACCGGAAAGCTGCATCCGTGGCAGCTGCCGGGCATCGAAGGCGACGCCGGGGCGCGCCTTCCCACGGCGATGACCTGCAACAACATGGAGGCCGTGCTGGCCGCTGCGATCGGATGCATGGGCCTGGCCTGGATGCCTGACTTCCTCGCAGCCGACGCGCTGGCCGATGGCCGCCTGCAACAGGTGCTGCCCACACTGCCCACGCACCAGGGGCAGTTCTCGCTGCTATGGCCCGGTGGGCGCCATCCCAGTGCACGCCTGCGGGTGTTCATCGACTACGCCGTTGCGCACCTTTTCCGCAGCACCCCGGAAAAGGGGACGGAGGGGATTAAGTCGTAATTGGCCCTGCTGTGCCTGAAACGACTTAACCCCTTCCGTCCCCTTTTTCCTGGCGGCTGAAGCGGCGCGCGCCGGCGACGCAGATCACTGCGACCAGAGTCACCAGCACCATGCTGAGGCTGACCGATTCGTGCAGCAGCAGCGCGGCCAGGGCCAGGCCGAAGAAGGGCTGCAGCAGCTGCAGCTGGCCGACAGCGGCGATGCCGCCCTGGGCCAGCCCGCGGTACCAGAAAAGGAAGCCGATCAGCATGCTGAACACTGCCACGTAGCCCAGTGCCCACCACGCCGAGGCACCGACCGCAGAGAGCGAGGCCGGGCGCATCAGCACCGTCATCGGCAGCATCACCGGCAACGCCAGCAGCAATGCCCAGCTGATCACCTGCCAGCCGCCCAGATGACGGGCGAGCCGACCACCTTCCGCGTAGCCCAGCCCGCACACCACGATCGCCGCCAGCATCAGCAGGTCGGCCTGCAAGGAGGCTTCGATGCCGTTGCGCGCGGCATAGCCGACCACGCAGGCACTGCCCAGAAACGAGAACAGCCAGAACGCCGGGCGCGGCCGATCGCCACCGCGCAGCACGCCAAACACCGCTGTACTCAACGGCAGCAGGCCGAGGAACACGATGGTGTGTGCCGACGAAGCATGGCGCAGCGCGAGCGCGGTCAGCAGCGGGAAGCCGACCACAACGCCGAGGCTGACCACCACCAGCCCCGGCAGGTCGCCGCGCCGCGGCCACGGTTGGCGCAGCATCAACAACAGGCCCAGGCCGAGCACCGCGGCGATGGTGGCGCGTGCGGCGGTGACGAACCCGGCATCCAGCTGCAGCACCGCCAGGCGGGTGGCCGGTAATGAGCCGGCGAAGATCACCACACCGATGAAGCCATTGATCCAACCACTCGCCGACCGTTCCACGCCTGTACTCCTGAAGGTGCCGGACGATGCCCGGCTGCACCTGTATGGAAGCATCCAGCGCGGAACGACCCAGCTACAATCCAGTACAGCCGCAAGTAACTGTACTGCCCACACTTCCACTACGGTTCCACCATGCCGCGCCCGCTCACCCGCATCGAATCGGTCATCCAGACCGTCCGCACCCGCATCAGTGCACGGGTGGATGGCCCCGGCTCCCGCCTGCCTTCGGTACGTGCGCAGGCAGCGACCATGGGAGTTTCAGTCTCCACCGTGGTCGAGGCCTACGAGCGCCTGGCGGCCGAAGGCCTGATCAGTGCACGCGCAGGCTCGGGCTTCTACGTCAGTGGCCCGGCCGCACCGCTGACGCTGGCCGAAATGGAGCCGCGGCTGGATCGCGCGGTGGATCCACTGTGGGTATCACGACAATCGCTGGAAACGCCCGCGGGCGATCTCAAGCCAGGGTGCGGCTGGATGCCCAGTGACTGGCTGTATCACGATGGCGTGCGCCGCGGCCTGCGCGGGCTGGCGCGTGCCGATGCCATGCAACTGGTGGACTACGCCGGCCCGCTCGGGCTGCCCGCGTTGCGCCAGCTGCTGCAAAGGCGCAGCGCCTCGCTTGGCATCGATGCACCGATGGAGCAGATCCTGCTGACCGAATCCGGTACGCACGCGGTCGATCTGCTCTGCCGTTTCCTGCTCAAGCCCGGCGACTGCGTGCTGGTCGATGACCCGAGTTACTTCAATTACCACGCACTGCTCAAGGCGCACCAGGTGCAGGCCATCGGCGTGCCGTACACGCACAGCGGCCCGGACCTGGAGGCGTTCGCGCAAGCCCTGCAGGCGCATTCGCCGCGGCTGTACCTCACCAATTCCGGACTGCACAACCCGACCGGCGCGGTGCTTTCAGCCAACATCGCGCACCGCCTGCTGGGCCTGGCCGAACGCAGCGAGCTGATCATCGTCGAGGACGACATCTTCGCCGACTTCGAACTGCAGCCGGCACCGCGGCTGGCCGCGCTCGATGGACTGTCACGGGTGATCCACGTCGGCAGTTTCTCCAAGACGCTGTCGGCAGCGTCGCGCTGCGGCTACATCGCTGCGCGCCACGACTGGATAGAGGCATTGACCGACCTGAAGCTGGCGACCAGCTTTGGCGGCGGCCATCTGGCCGCGCAGTTGATGCACATCGCGCTGACCGATAGCGGTTACCGCCGCCACATGCAGTCCATACGTTCGCGCCTGGCCGATGCACGCCGGCACACACTGCGGAAGCTGCAGGCGCTGGGCATCACGCCGTGGCTGCAGCCGGAAGCCGGCCTGTTCCTGTGGTGCCAGCTGCCCGACGGCCGCGACGCCGCCGCACTGGCGCGGCACTGCCTGCGCGAGGGCATCGTGCTGGCGCCGGGCAACGCGTTCAGCCAGTCGCAGCGCGCGGCCGACTATCTGCGCTTCAACGTTTCGCAGTGCCAGGACCCGAGAATCTGGCAGGTACTGGCGCGCGCGCTGCGCTGAGCCGGGAATGCGCGACCAGCGCAGCCACCACCATGCGTACGCCCCGCAACTGGCCGCGACGATGCGGCAGCGGCGCGCAACGCCTCTTGCGCGCCGCGCTACAGTGGCATGTCCTCCGCCGCAGGAATCCGCGCATGTCCACGTTCTCCGATCCGCAGGCGGTGGCCCGCTATGCCGAAGCGCCGCTGCGCCAGGTGCCCGGTTTCCTCGCGTTGCAGCAGATGACCCGCCTGCTGCTGGCCGAACACGTTCCCGCACAGGGCCGCGTGCTGGTACTCGGCGCCGGGGGCGGGCTTGAGCTGAAGGCCTTTGCCGAAGCGCAGCCGGGCTGGCAGCTGCTGGGTGTGGATCCGGCCGCGCCGATGCTGGCCCTGGCCGAGCAGACACTGGGTCCGCTGATGCCGCGCGTGCAGCTGCTGGAAGGTTACATCGACGATGCACCCGATCTGCGCTTCGATGGTGCCAGCTGCCTGCTGACCCTGCACTTCCTCGACGCCGCGCAGCGCCTGCACACGCTGCGCGAGCTGCACAGGCGCCTGCAGCCCGGCGCACCGCTGGTGGTGGCCCACCACAGCGTGCCGCAGGATCCGGCCGGCAAGCTGCGCTGGTTGCAGCGCTACGCCGCGTTCGCCGAAGCCTCGGGGGTTGCCCACGCCGATGCACAGCGCGCGATCGACGCCATTGCCGAGCGGTTGCCGCTGCTGGCCCCCGAACAGGAGGTCGCGCTGATGCAGGAGGCCGGCTTCGATGGCGTGGAGCTGTTCTATGCGGGCTTCAGCTTCAAGGGCTGGGTGGCGTACGCCGGGTGATGTCTACGGCACCACGGTGATGCCGATCCGCTGCATCAACAGCGCCACCTGCTGCACGTCCAGCGTGGCGCCGCGCAGGTTGGTGCTGCGCAGGTCCAGCTCGCCCAGATCGGAATTGGTCAGGTCGCAGTCGGTGAAGTTGGCGCTGTTCCAGTCGATTCCCTCGAACTGGCCACCGGACAGGTCCGAGCCCGCGAAGCTTGCGCCACTCACGTTCGCACCGTCCCAGCGGTTCTCCCACAGTTCGCATTTCTCCAGCGTGACCCGCGAGAAATTGGCATAGCGCAGGTTCGACTTCTTGATGAAGGCGCTGCAGAACCAACTGCGCGTGGTGATCTGGTTCATGAAGCTGGCGTTGCTGAAATCCGCACCCTGCGCGCGGCACTCGCTGATCTCCAGGCCCAGCGCCTTGATGAAGTTGAAGTGGCACATGCTGATGTCGCAGCTGCGGAAGCTGGCCTCCTTCAATGTGGTGCCATTGAAGCGGCAGCCACTGCGGCTGTCGGCATCGTAGAAGCTGCAGTTGATGAACTCGGTGGCGGTCAGGTCGACACCGGAAAAATCGCACTCATGGAACTGCTGGTCGACCACTTTCTGGCCGGTGTACTGGTCCGCGCCGATGCGCAGCTTGCGGTGAACGGTGGGGGACATCAGGGATTCCATGCCAGGTGCCCCGCCATCATGCCGGGCCGCGAGGGCGATCCATAGACGTGGGCGCGGGCGGATTCACCGGCAGTCCAGCCGCCCTGCGTCCCCCAATGCCGAATGCACGTTGTTGCACGTTAATGCACGAACGTGCAGACTTGCAGCATGAGCTCCGATCCCAGCCCCCTCCCCGCCCAGCGCACCCGGCAGATCCTCGAGGAACTGCGCCAGCAGGGCCGCGTAGTCGCCGCCGAACTGGCGCGCCGCTATGCCGTGTCCGAAGATTCGATCCGCCGCGATCTGCGCGAACTGGCCGCACAGGGCATGTGCCAGCGCGTTTACGGTGGCGCCGTGCTGCCACCGCCCAAGGAACGCCCGCTGCGCGAGCGCCTGACCCGCGACCGCGGCGACAAGGCCGAGCTGGCCGCCCGCGTCTGCGCGTTGCTGCACCCCGGCCAGGTCGTACTGCTCGATGCCGGTTCAACCAACCTGGCGATCGCCCAGCAATTGCCGGCCGCCCTCGGCCTGACGGTGATCACCAATGCCCCGCAGATCGCCACCGCCGCCAGCATGCTCGAAGGTACCTCGGTGCAGCTGATCGGCGGACGCCTGGCCAGCGGTGGCGGTGCGGTCGGCGCCGAGGCATTGGCCCAGGTGCAGCGCCTGCGTGCCGACGTGTACCTGCCCGGCCCCTGCGCGGTGGACGGCGACACCGGCGTGTGGGCAATGGATGCGGAAGAAGCCACGCTGAAACGCGCGATGGTGGCCTGCAGTAGCCGCGTCATCGTCGCCGCCACGACTGAAAAGCTCGGTGCCCGCGGCAACTGGCAGATCGCCAGCCTCGACGAGATCGACGACCTGGTGCTGACCACCACCGCGCCGCCCGCATTGGCGGCACGCTTCCGCGCCGCCGGCATCGCGGTACACCCCACTCCCCCCTGACCGTACCGCTCATGTCCGTTGCCAACCGCGCGCGTGCCGAACAGCACGCGACCCGCGCTGCGTTCTTCATTCCCGGCTTCGCCACCGCGCTGTGGGCCACCCTGGTGCCGTTCGCAAAGGCACGCACCGGGATCAACGACGCCACGCTGGGGCTGGTGCTGCTCTGCCTCGGTGCCGGTTCGCTGCTGGCAATGCCGTTGTCCGGCGTGCTGGCCGCGCGCCTCGGTTGCCGGCGGGTGATGGTGGCCAGCAGCCTGCTGATCTGCCTGACCGTGCCCGGCCTGGCGCTGGCCGGTTCGGCCTGGACACTCGGGCTGGTCCTGTTCGTGTTCGGTGCCGCCGTGGGCGCGATGGACTGCACGATGAACGTACAGGCCGTCATCGTCGAGCGCGAAGCACGGCGCGTGATGATGTCCGGCTTCCATGCCTTCTTCAGCATCGGTGGCTTCCTCGGCGCGGCCACCATGACCGTGCTGCTGTCCGCACAGCTGCCGCCCTTGGCATCGGTGCTGATCGGCGTTGGCGCCATGCTGCTGGTGATGCTGTTGTCGGCGTCGTACTGGCACAGCGAACGCATGCCGCATGACACGCCGATGCTGGCCCTGCCACACGGCATCGTGCTGTTCATCGGCGTGCTGGCGTTCGTCGCCTTCCTCGGCGAAGGTGCGATGCTCGACTGGAGCGCGGTGTTTCTCAGCGACGTGCGCCGCGTCGATGCAAGCCTGGCCGGCATCGGCTATGTGGCCTTCACCCTGACCATGACCGTCGCGCGCCTGTTCGGCGATGCACTGGTGGCGCGCGTGGGCCGCCAACGCGCGATCGTGTTCGGGGCCCTGCTCGCCGCTGCGGGCGTGCTGGTGCTGACCCTGGTCACGCCGTGGCAGGCGTCACTGATCGGCTATGTGCTGGTCGGCCTCGGCTGTGCCAACATCGCACCCGCGCTGTTCTCGCTGGCCGGCCACCAGACCCGCATGCCCGGCGCCCTGGCGATCACCGCCGTTTCCACGCTCGGCTTTGCCGGCATTCTCGCCGGGCCGGCACTGATCGGTTTTGCTGCCAACCACTTCGGCCTGATCGCTGCATTCATCGGCGTTGCCACGGCCTTGTTGCTGGTGGCGATGTCCACGCGTTGGCTGCGGGTGTAGCCCAAGGCATCAACGCCGCCTGCGCCGCAGCTTCATCCGCAACCGCCGATAGCCGATCACCGTCGCCGTGGCACACAACGCGGTGCCAGCAGCACTCAGCAGCAGCAACACCGCCAGCCGGGCACCTTCCTGGCGCAGCATCGCCGGCAGGTCCCAGCTGTGCAGGAAGTAGAACAACCAGCGCCCCACCCGCTCGCGATGCCCCATCGTCAGCAACGGATCGCCGGTCGCCAGATCGAGATAGACGCGCGTCGCCTCCGCATCGCCAAAGTCCACCACTGCCACCGGGAAGCGGCGTACCGCCGCACCATTCATGGCCTCGGGCGCACGCGGATAGAAGTAGGCATCCGGTACATGTCGGACCACGAAATCCTGCATCGGCGCATCGGACAGCGCCCGCACCTTCTGCTGCAGCCACGCGGCCGGCAGCAACCGCGCAACCTGCAGGCGCCCATGGGTGCTGGACACGATGCGGGTGCCGCCCTTCCCATCCAGCAGCACCGCGAACAGCTCACCACCGATGCGCCGCCACTGGATCTCAACTGGCCGGAAGCACTCAGCATCGGCCACCGCCAGAAGCTTCGCCGGATCGCCCAACGCGCCATCCACCGCCACCGCGCCGCCACGATAGCGCCCACCGTCGATCGCAGCATGCGTGCTGCTGAAGACACCCAATGGATTCATCGACATCAGGCCACTGAAGATCCAGGTGAACACGAAGGCCGCTGCCACCAGACCGATCAGATGGTGCCAGCGCATCCACGGCTCGACGTACGGTGTCTTCGCACCGGAACGATAGTGCCCACGGAAACGCCAGCGCCACACACCCACCACGATGCCGCTGACCGCCGCCAGCGTGCACAGTGCGGACAGCACGATCACCACCCACGTCCACACCGGGTCCACCGACTGCATGCGCAGGAAATACAACCAGTGCAGCCAGGCGCCCACATAGTTCCAGCGCTGCTGCACATGAGGGGCGTCCAGCACCACTTCGCCGGTACGCGAGGACACGTACAGGTCGCCCGGCTGCGCGCCGCCCACCTCGACGCGATAGAGCGGTCGATGCACATCCAATGCGCGCGAATGCGTCCAGCGGTCCTCCTCCACGCGCAGCGCACCCACAAAGGCCGGGCCTCCGGCGAACTGTGCAGCGGATGCTTCGGCGCGCTGTGCCGACACCGGCAGCAGCGCCTGGCCGGTCACGGCAGACCAGGCGCCCACATTGCTGCCACTTCGCACCACATACGCCGGCTCGCCGCGTAGCGTGGTCAATGCCACAGCCTCCGGCTCGGCCTGCACGGCGGCAGGCAGTACCGACAGCCCCTGCAGGTCGCGGGCCTCACCCAGCACCGGCAACGCCGCCAGCCGCTCGCCGGGCGTCAGCTTCGGGTAACCAATGAACAGCATCACCATGCCGCTGACGAACCACAGCAGCATCAGCAGGCATCCGCCGATGCCCAGCCAGCGATGCACCAGGTAGGTCCAGCGCCTGGCGGTGGATCGCAGCGTCATGGCCGGCCTCCTCAGAAGCGATGGTCGACGGTGAATTCGACGCGCCGGTCCGCACCCAGCAGCCATTGCGTGCTGGTGTAGTACGCGGTGGCGTAGTACGCCTTGTCGAACACGTTGAACAACCGCGCGGACAGCCGCGTGCGCGGTGCCGCCTGCCAAGTCAGTGCCAGGTCGGTGGTGCTGTAGCCGGGCAGCTCCAGTGTGTTGGCGTTGTCGGCGTAGCGCTTGCCGACGTAACGCACGCCACCCGCCGCACTCCAGTCCGGTGCGAACTGCCAGTTCAGCCACATACTGGCCAGGCGCTCGGCTACGTTCGGCGGCACGTTGCCATCACGCGATACCAGCACCGCCGGCGAACCCGTGGTTTCCAGGAAGTCCTCGAACTCGGCCTTCAGCACCGTCGCGTTGGCATCGAGCGACCAGTGCGGCGCGACGTTCCAGGTCAACGACGCTTCAATACCGCGCGAGGTCTGCGCCCCCACCTGCACGCGGCGATCCGGCACCAGCGGATCACGGCTGAGCAGACCGGTCTTGCGGATGCGATACGCCGCCAGCGTCCACTCGCCGCCATCGAAGGCCTGCTTCAGGCCCACCTCGATCTGCCGGCCCTTGGCCAGATCGAAGGCACCGTTGGCTGGGCTGATCATCAGCAGTCCACTGACCGGGTCCGCCGCCTGTGAGTACTGCGCGTAGAGGCTCAGCGCCGGCTGCAGCGCGAATACGGTACCTGCACGCCAGCCGGTGCTGCTGTAGGTCTTCGAGAACGCGTTCTGGCCACTGATCAGATCGGTGCGATCGATGCGCGCGCGGTCGTGGCGCAGCCCACCCAGTACCGACCAGCGTTCGCTCAACGCCAGCCGGTCCTCCACGAACAGCGCGTACTGCTCGGCGCGGTTGCGATAGCGCGGCAGGTTCGGCGCGTCGCTGGCGAACTGGCCCGGCACCGGATCGAACGGATCGACCGGGCCCGAGCTGCCGGCATAGGTGTTGTTGGTGTGCTTGAAGTGCGCGCGGTTGGCATCCAGGCCCACCGCGAAGTTGTTCTGCAGGCCACCCGCCGTTCCCTGCACGCGCAGCGTCGAGGTCAGTCCGGTCTGGTCCTGGTTGTGGGTGATCTCGGTATTGCCCGAGCGATCGATCAAGCCGGTAGCGCGGTTGTAGACATAGGCCTCGGCATTGCGCCAATCACGCTGGCTGTCGATCTGGTAGACGCGGGTTCGCCATTCCACGTTCGCGTTCGGTGTCCACAGCGCGTCGAGCTGGGTCCAGCGGTCGCGGAAGCGGATCTCGCTGTCATCGACGTTGTAGTTGCGGTGGCGCAGCGCCTCCAACTGGCGTCCCTCCACCAGCGGCGTGCCGAAGTAGCGCATCGGCTTCTGATGGCCCTGCGCGTGGGTGAGGGTCAGCTGCAGGTCGGTGCGCGGCTGCCACAGCAGCGCGCCGGAGAAGGTGGCATCGCCGTTGCGTCCCCGATCGACCCAGCCACCGCTGTAGTTGCCGCTCACATCCAGCCGGTAGGCCAGCTCGGGCGTCAGCGCGCCACCACTGCCGAAGCCCAGCCGCGCGGTGTCCTCGCTGCCCACTGTCACACTGATCTCGTTTTCGATGGCACCGCGCGAGGGCTTCTTCGGCACGATGTTGATCACCCCGCCGATCGCACCGTCGCCGTGGATGACCGAGGCCGGCCCGCGCAGTACCTCGATGCGCTCGATCGACCAGGTATCAAATGGGAAGGTGATGCCCACGCCGCCGTACTGGCGCAGCCCGCCGTACAGCCGCATCACCGAAGCACCGTCGGTGAAGCCACGGCTGGAAAGCGCGCTCAAGCCGTTGCCCGGGTGCGGCATGGCACTGATCGCACCCGCCCGGCTGATCGCATCGTTGAGGTTGCTGTCGCCGCGCTGTTCCAGCTGTTCGCGCGAAATCACCGTCAGGCTGGCCGGCGTCTGCAGCACGCTCAGACCCAACGCAGAGCCGGCGCTGGCGGTGGACGACAGCTCGCCGCTGCGGGCATCGACCACGCGCACGGTCTCCAGCGTGGTCGGGGGTGCCGCGTCGGCGGCAAGCAGGGGCGCGGCATGCAGGAGCAACGCGCACAGGACAGGCAGCGTCGCCCGGCGCAGGCGCGCGGAGTTGGGGTTCGTTTTCATTTTTTCACGGCATGCAAGGCCACCCCGCGATGGCAGGGCAGCAATCAGAAAGGGACAGACACGCGCGTGCGGGCACCGGCCGTGGCCGGCAACCTCATGGAAAAACGATCAGTGCAACGCGCGTGCGGCTCAGGCAGCCATCAGTGCGGGTGGCCCACGCGCTCCCAACGTGCCGCCGATTCGTTGCGGCAACGCCTGCACGGCACCGCGCAACGCACGGCACACCGGAGCCATCGGCATCAACAGCAGCACTGCCGCCACCAACAGGGTGATCAACCGCGCTGCAATCAGGCAGTAATCACAATCCACGCCCATCTCATGATCGGCATGCGGATCGGCGGGCGGCTTCTTTGCGGTCTCGCCGTGCGGCATCGCCATCGCGTGATGGTCGTGGTGCCCTTCCAACGCGTGCTGAGCATGTTCTGCCTGCATTGCGTGGTCCATGGCCGCCACCGGCGCAGCGGCAGCCACGTGACCATGCGCCAGCCAGCGGCTCACCAGCGGGGCAAGCAGCACCAGCAGCATGGCAAGCCATGCCAGGGCCTGGAACCGGCGGTGGAGAACAGAACGGCGCACGTCGCCATTCTACGGGGCCATGGCCAACCTTGGACCCCGTTCAGGGTTTGCCCCCTGCGACACGGTGACGCAGGAGCTCGCCTCGCGCGGCGACATGTGAATGCACCACACCGCGGTCCCTGCGCTTGCGGGCTCTGCCTCGCCAACGTTAGGGTTCAATTGGCCACGGCAAGGAGCCAGAGGAAGCTGCATGACCACCCGCATCACACACCGGCAGCGCATCAGCCTGCTCGGCCTGACCGCGCTGCTTGCTGCCTGCGCCGACAAGGGGCCGCCCCCACCGCCAGAGCCGCTGGAACTCTCACAGCCCATCGCCGTGGACGCGCCCGGCCAGCAGGTGCAGTTCGAGTTCGAAACCACGGCGCGCAATTTTGCCAGCTACCGCACTTATGCGGTGGAACTGGATCTGCAGCACGTCTCCCCATCGCCAGATGCTGCTTCTCCGCGCGACCTGCACATTCCTTTACGCGTTGGACTTCAGCAATGGTCCGGCGGCACTTGGCAGCCGCTGGCAAGCCCCGACGCGTATCAGATCGCACAGTCGCAATCTGGCCAGCCACTGCCAGACTGGCACCGCGGTAAGGGTCTGAACTACGCCCAGATCCAACGGGGCAGCGATGGCGCATACCGATTGCATGTCGCGTTGCTGCCGTTGCAGGCGCATGGCCGGTATCGGGTCCAGGTCAGCACGGTTGAAGACATCGCACCACTTCGTGGCGCAAGCGCCAGGATGCTGATTCACGAATCGCGTCCGCTCGCCAAGTAGCACAGCGCCTTCGTACACCTTCCAGGAGGAACACCACGCACATGGACAAGCCACGCTACATCGTCGATATCGTCATTGCGGCACCGGGTACACCGCTTCTCGACCCCGCAACGCAGCAGCCGCTGAGCAATCCGGATGGTTCCCCGCAGACATCCGGGCCCGGTCACATGTTCTACGTCCTGCGAGCACCGGGGAAAGATCCAGCGAGCTACGGCTTTGCACCGATCAAGCACGGCAGCATGAACGGACCTGGCGACATCGTGGACAGCGATGCAAAGACCTACAAGAACCCGCATTACACGCGCTCTCTGGAAATCACCGAAGCCCAGTACAACAAGCTCAAGGCGTTCGGCGACGATCCAGTGGCGCACGGCTTCAGCAAGCACTACGCCGACGTGCGCCACAACTGCGTGGACTTCACCTGGGGCGCATTGAATCATGCCGGCATCCAGCGCAAGCACAGCCTGGACGTGAACAGCATCGGCGGCCCCGTCGGCCAGTTGCTGCCCGATGTCCGCATTCCGCTGGGCGTCCAGTCACAGGGCAAGGACGGCTATCGTCCGCTGCGCAACATCCATGGCGTGGACAGCATTGAGCCCCCTTTCCCCAACAGCGAACTCAACCGCACCACCACTCATCCCCTGCCCGAGCGCAGCTTGAAGCAGCGTCTGCTCAGCGAAACCGATGGCATTGATGGCCCCTTGAGCGAGCGTCTGGCTGCGGACGCGCGCGCACCGGGGCACAGCCTTCATGCCTTGGACCAGAAAGTGCGTACCGCACTCGCCCAGGCCAGCGAACAGCAGGGACTGCCCCCCCGGCCAGGAGCACGAACGACTGGCCGGCCATCTGACCCACGCGGCGGTGCAGGCCGGCTTCAGCGAAAAGGACACGCTGCAGGTGGCATTCAGTTCAAACAGCACCGCCGAGGCACCCGGCTACGTATTCCTGCATCGCAGCGGCGACACCGCCTCGCCGGACCCTGCCGCCAATCGCCAGCGCCTGTCCCTGCTCGATACGCAGCAGGGCGACGCGGATACGCTGTATCAGCAGGCCAATGTGCAGCAGCAATCCCGCGACGCAAGCCGGCTGGCGCAGGACGAGCAACAGGCACAACAGCAGGAGTCGCCGCGCATGGCCTGACCCAGCCGCATCAGGCGCCGACACCGTTCCCGCATCAACTCACGTACTGCGCCTGGCCGTTCCCGAACGACCAGTTCTCCTTCTTCACTTCCACAAGATTGATGAACACGTCTTCGCGGCGGATGCCCACCGCCGCATGCAGTCCATCGGCGATGCCGGCGTACAACGCCTTTTTCTGCTCGAGCGTGCGCCCTTCGTTCCAGGTGATCTGGATGCAGATGAAGTCGTCGGTGCGATCCACGCCCAGGTAGCCGGGATCGTAGATCAGCGTGCCGGGCGCGTGTTCCTGGAAGATCTGGAAGCGGTCGTTCTCCGGCACGCCCACTGCGCGCAGGGCCTGGTAGATGGTTTCACCGACCCGTTGCAGGTAGTCGGCGGATTTACCTTTGCGAAGATCGATGCGGGCGAGCGGCATGGTGGCACTCCAGACTGGATGGGTACGACGACAGGCTGAGACTACGCCTGCCCGGGGCGGTGGGACAGCACAGGGATGGAACCCTCTGGCTCCATGCGTGGCATGGTCCCCGCCTCCGGCGCTCGGGGTGACGCGATTGCCATGGCGGCATCCCTCCGGAGTCGTCATGTGCACGGTCGGCAGGGGCGGCGATGTGCGCCATCAGTGATGGGCCGCACTACTCGCGGGTGCTGGACGGCACACATCGGGAAACGTCTGGCCTGCCTAGGGACAGTTGAGAATTTTCCTTACAGACCGATGTGATTGCCCGGCTTGAAGATCGCCGCGCCGGGGCAAGACACCTTGGCCGGGATTGGCGTCTCGAATAAACGAACGAATACTCATCGCTGCGGTTTACGTCGCAGCAGAGAGAATGCACCGATTGCCTTCAATGGCGGCCGGTGCGTGGGGATCGACTACGGCGCGAATTGCAAACAGCCGTCAGTCGCGCACGCAGATGGAGAAGAATTTCCACTATAAAGTTTCCGGAAGCATCGCCGATCTCGGAAGCACACCCCTAACACATAACAGCCAAACATGCTGCTTGAAATTCCATTCATCAATATTCTTCCGGTGATAGTGCCACCGGCGCTCATCCTCTTTGGATTTATCTATCTTTGGTATCGGGCAGAGTCACTCCATCACATAAGACTACGGCTGATCCGGATCTTCGTCTCAAGGCGCGACCTGACCAACGAAACAATAAATCAACATATTTTGGATGAATCGTCGCTTCTCGCATTTCGATTCAGCAGCGGGATAAAGGCGGAAACACTGCAAGATGCAGAGGGTGTTATTTCGTTCGCCCTTGCAAAAAACATCCCTCTATCTTTGATTAGCCGAGCGGGAAGGGCGTTCGACATTTCTGCACTGACCATGCGTGAAAAGCAGTTGCCGCGCCGAGGGCAGAACATCATTGTTTTTTTGCTTGCCCTATTCTTCTTCGTTCCTGCTGTCATCCTAGCCGGCATGTCTACTGAAGGTGACTTCATGACGTCGCTCAAGGAGACAGGAACAAAAATCTGGCTCTCGCCAGACCATGTATCCCAACGCAATTGGTTTCTCAAAGGCGTGACCATCGAGAAAAATGTCCTCTGCCAACCCCTTGCGCCACGCTCGGGCGAGCCGAAGCCCTCCAACTGGCTCAGCCCGAGGGACAAGGAAATTCTGTGTGAGGTCTTCAACGATGCCAAACTGTCCAAAGTTATCAACGAGGAAGTCAAGGCCCAGCGCCGCAGTTTGATCTACTTAGCTGTATTGTGTGGGGGAATGAGCGTTTTCACGTTCATCCTCATGATTCAAGGTCTCACCGCGCAGAATCTCGCGCAGCGCCTTCAGAAGACAAACCCCGCTGCACAGCAGGCCGTCATTGCGAGACCCCGGAAGCTTTGCATTCACCTGTCGATTTTTGGACAGCGTCGACGTTCCGACCACTGATCAAGCAAACACGAAAAAGCCGGCTCAAGGCCGGCTTCTTCATAACACCTGAAAAATCAGGGTTCTATTTGGTGGGCGGTACAGGGATCGAACCTGTGACCCTTGCCGTGTGAAGGCAATGCTCTACCGCTGAGCTAACCGCCCGGTGTGTTGCTGAGCCGCTCATTATAGGGGCTTTTCAGAGGCCGTCAACACTTTTTCACATTCGTGTTCACGGGTGTTTTCGGGGCGCGCAGCCGAGCATGGCTCGGCTCTACAGAACAGCGGGTTCACAGGCGTTTCGGGGCATGCAGCCGAGCCCAGCCCGGCGCTACCGGAATCACATCGTATGGGTCGGCTTGTCCGAGCCGGTCAGGCCGGCCAGCAGGGTCTCGATCTTGTGGCGCACGCCCTCGCCTTCGGCACCGTCGGCCAGCTGCACGCCGATGCCGGCGGTGCGGTTGCCCTGTGCGCCGGCCGGGGTCACCCAGATCACCTTGCCGGCCACCGGCAGGCGCTCGCTGGAATCGGGCAGGGTCAGCAGCAGGAACACCTCGTCGCCCAGGAAATAGCGCTTGGGTGTGGGCACGAAGATGCCGCCATTCTTCACGAACGGCATGTACGCGCTGTACAGCGCGGCCTTGTCCTTCACAGCCAGGGACAGGATGCCCTGGCGGGCGTTGCTGGCACTCATCGATTTCCCCTTGCGGCAGGCCGCTCGTTCACCTTGTTCCAGGCCAGCAGCAACTCGACCACCGCGAGGTCTGCACGCACCGTGGTGCGCAGCAGGTCGCGGGTGCGGTTGGCCGCATCGAACCAGGCTGCAAGCTTGTGCAATCGCTCCGGCGTGGTCAAGGCATCGGTACTGGCCTGGGCCAGCGCCAGATCGGCAGCGAAGCGCAGGCGCAGCGCCGCGTTGTCATCACCGCACCACTTCTGCGCCAGCTCCACCGCGCCGGTCTTGCCGGCGGCCAGCTGTTCCAGATCTCGACCGACTTCGCGGCGCAGGCTCAGGCCGTCTTCGCGCAGCCAGTTGTCGGCCTGGCCGGGATGGCCGCGGGCGGCCTCCAGCGCTTCGCGCACCGATGCTTCACTGTGGCCCAGCTGCTGCAGCCAGGCCAGTGCTTCGTGCTGCGGCGGCAGCTTGAATTCCAGTCGCTGGCAACGGCTGCGGATGGTCTGCGGCAGGCGTGCCGGATCGCTGCTGATCAGCCACAGATAGCGGCCGGGCTGCGGCTCCTCAAGCGTCTTCAGCAGCGCGTTGGCGGCCGAACGGTTGATCGCATCGGCCGGATCGACGATCACGACCTGCGCCACGCCGTACTGCGGGGTCAGCGCCAGCTTTTCGGTGATCTCGCGCACCTGCTCGATGACGATCTCGGTACGCAGCTTGTCGCCGCTCTTGTTCGGAATGAAGCTGACCAGCTGCAGGTCCGGATGGGTGCCGGCGGCGATCAGCTGGCGCGTGCGCGTGGCGTGCGTTGCATCACCCTGCGCCAGCACGTGGTCGGCCAGCGCCAGCGCCACCTCGCGCTTGCCCAGCCCGGCCGGGCCGCAGATCAGCAGGCCATGACCGAGGCGACCGGCGTCGAGCGCGGCCACGGTCTGGTCGAACGCGCGCTGCTGCCACGGCGAAAACGTGCTCATGCGCCCTCCCCGTCCTGCAGCCAACGCTCGATACGTGCGACCACATCGGCGGCCACGCGTTCCTGCACCTGGCCGGCGTCGATCAGCGCGAAGCGCTGCGGGTCCTGCTGTGCGCGGCTGCGGAACACGGCGCGCACGCGCTGGAAGAAATCGTCCTGCTCGCTCTCGATGCGGTCCGGCCACAGGTCGCGGCCGTTGGCGCGGGCGCGGCCCACCGCCACATCCACATCCAGCAGCAGGGTCAGGCCCGGCAGCAGGCCGACCGCGCGGCGCTCCAGGTCGGCAATCCACTGCGGATCCAGGCCACGGCCGCCGCCCTGGTAGGCGTAGCTGGAATCGGTGAAGCGATCGCTCAGCACGTAGGCACCGCGCTGCAGCGCCGGCCGGATCACCTGGCGCACATGCTGGGCGCGTGCGGCGAACACCAGCAGCAACTCGGCTTCGGCGCTGAGCGGCTCGGCAGCGATCTCGGCATCAGGCTTCAGCACCAGGCCGCGGATGCGCTCGGCCAGTGGCGTACCGCCCGGCTCGCGGGTCAGCACCACCTCGTGGCCGTGGCTGCGCAGGCAGTCACGGATGGCATTGATGGCGGTGGTCTTCCCCGCGCCCTCGCCGCCTTCCAGGCTGACGAAACGCGGGTGACGAAGCAGCGCGGGACTCATTGCGCCGGGATCTCCTGGGTACGTTGCTGGCGCAGCTGCTGCAGGTAGCGGGCTACGGCGGCGTTGTGCTGCTCCAGGCTGGGCGAGAACACGTGAGCGCCGCTGCCGTCGCCCACGGCGACGAAGTACAGCGCGTCGCCGGCGGCCGGCTGCGCGGCGGCCATCAGCGCGTCGCGACTGGGCATGGCGATCGGGGTCGGGGTCAGGCCCGCACGGGTATAGGTGTTGTACGGCGTATCGGTGGTCAGGTCGCGGCGGCGGATGTTGCCGTCATACGCGGCACCGATGCCGTAGATCACGGTCGGGTCGGTCTGCAGGCGCATGCCGATCTTCAGGCGGCGCATGAACACGCCGGCGATCTGCGGGCGCTCGCTGGCCAGCGCGGTTTCCTTCTCGATGATCGACGCCAGCGTCAGCAGTTCGTAGGGCGTGTTGATCGGCAGGTCCGGCGCGCGGCTTTCCCAGGCTTCGTCCAGCGCCTTTTCCATTGCGGCGTGGGCGCGCTTGAGCACGTCCAGATCACTGTCGCCGCGCTGGTAGACGTAGGTCTCCGGCAGGAAGCGGCCTTCCGGGTGCTGGCCACCGAAGCCGAGGCGCTGCATCAACGCGGCGTCATCCAGGGTATCGGTGGTGTGCAGCAGCGGCTCGGCGCGCTTGAGTGCAGCACGCAGCTGGCGGATGTTCCAGCCCTCGACAATGGTGACGCGGTGCTGCAACACCTTGCCGGCGCGCATGCGCAGCAACAGCTCGCGCGGGGTCAGCTCGCCACTGAGCGCGTACTCGCCTACCTTCAGCTTGCCGGCCGCATCGAGCTGGCGCGCCAGCAGTTGCCACTGGGTGTCCTGGCCCTCGTCCACGCCGGCATCGCGCAGCTTGCGCAGCACGCTGTTCATGCCATCGCCGCTGGCGATGACCACGCTCTCGGCGGTCGGGGTGATCGGGGCATCGGCGAACCGGGTCTGCTGGTAGAAGAACCACGCGCCCGCGCCGGCCACGACGGCGGCCAGCACCACCACCAGCGTTACCACGAACAGACACCCGCGCTTGGCTCCCGCCATGGACTACCTCTGAACTCGATTCCGTCGTGCAGGATACCGTGCCGGTGGATTGGGGTCATGACCGGGGTCGCGCCTGCGTGCCGACCAACGGTCGGCACCCACCACAATCCATGCCTGGCGCGGCGATCAGTAGATCCACGCCATGCGTGGATGAATGGCCATGGAGGACTCCGTGCCGACCAACGGTCGGCACCCACCGTGGGGGAATGGCGTTGCCGGCCAGCGGCCGGCACTACCGGTGCACGCCTAGCCCTGCTGGCCCAGCGCGCGCAGCAGGCCGCGGGCCTTGGCGCGGGTCTCGTCCAGTTCCTTGTCCGGGTCCGAATCGACCACGATGCCGGCGCCGGTGCGGAAGCTCACCTCCTGGCCGTCCACTTCGGCGGTGCGGATCAGGATGTTCAGGTCCAGGTCGCCATCGCGGTTCAGCCAGCCGAACGCGCCGGTGTAGGCACCACGTGGCACCTGCTCCAGCTCGCTGATGATCTGCATGCAGCGCACCTTGGGGCAGCCGGTGATGGTGCCGCCCGGGAACGTGGCGGCGATCACCTCGCCGGGCGTGACCTCCGGGCGCAGGTGGCCGCTGACGTTGCTGACGATGTGGTGCACATGCGCGTAGCTCTCCACGGTCATCAGCTCATCGACCACCACGGTACCGGGCAGGCAGATACGGCCCAGGTCGTTGCGCTCCAGGTCGATCAGCATCACGTGCTCGGCACGCTCCTTGGGGTGGCCGACCAGTTCCTGGATGCGCGCGGCATCATTGTCGCCCTCGAAGCGCGGACGCGTGCCGGCAATAGGACGCGTCTGCGCGTGGCCGGCATGCACCGACACCAGCCGTTCCGGCGAGGAACTGACCACGTGGCGGCCGTGCGCGCTGAACAACCCGGCGAACGGTGCGGGGTTGGCACGGCGCAGCTGCGAATACAACGCCTGCGGGCTGACCGGCGCGGCGAACTGCGCGCTCCAGCGCCGCGACAGGTTTACCTGGAACACATCGCCGGCACGCAGGTAGTCGATCACCCGGCGCACGCCATCGGTGAAGCGCTGTGGCGCATCCTCGCCGACCGACTGCGGCGGCTGCCAGCCCTGCCCGGCCTCCGGCAATGCCTGCGACGCCAAGGTCATCAGCGCCTCCAGCAGGGTCTGCTCACCGGCTTCGGCGATGACGAAGCTGGCGTCGTTCTGGTGGTCGTGCAGCACCGCGGCCGGGCAGCGCAGCGCCAGCGCGGTCGGGCGGCCGTCCGCGCGCGCGCGCGCCGGCAGCACCGGTTCGATCTGGCTGGCCACTTCGTAGTCCAGCATCAGCGCCCAGCCGCCACGGAACGGCAGGCTGTGGCTGCCGTCGTGCGGCAGACGTTCGTGCTGCCAGGCGCGATCCAGCGCCTGCAGGAACGTGCCGGGCTGCACGGCACCCTGCAGGTCGCGCACCTGGCCATCGGCGTCCAGCCGCAGGCCCTCGCCCTGCGTGGCCAGCAGCAGGCTCCAGCGGCCCTGGGCGGTGCCCGAGGCAGTGGATTCCATCAGCAGCGGGAAGCGCGCCGGGTCATGCTGCTGCAGGGCCAGCAGATCGATCGGGTGCGGCAGCGGGTGGATCAGCGGTGCGTGGGTCATGGCGGCCAGGTCGGGGGTTCAGATGCACGGAAGCCGCCTTGCGGCGGCTCCGTAGAACGCGGCATCGAGCATGGCCCGACGCTACAACTCGGTCAGACGCGCTTGAAGATCAGCGTGCCGTTGGTGCCGCCGAAGCCGAAGCCATTGGACATCACCACGTCGACCTTGGCCTGGCGTGCTTCGTTGGGCACGTAGTCCAGGTCGCAGCCTTCGCCCGGCTGCTGCAGGTTGATGGTCGGCGGAATGACGTTGTCCTGCAGCGCCATCACCGAGAAGATCGCTTCCACGCCGCCAGCAGCGCCCAGCAGGTGGCCGGTCATCGACTTGGTGGAGCTGACCATCATCTTGTAGGCGTGGTCGCCGAAGGCGGTCTTCATGGCCATGGTCTCGCCCAGGTCGCCCAGCGGCGTGGAGGTGCCGTGCGCGTTGAGGTAACCCACCTGTTCCGGGGTCACGCCCGCGTCCTTCATGGCCATGACCATGCAGCGCGCGGCGCCTTCGCCGTTCTCGCTCGGTGCGGTCATGTGGTACGCGTCGGAGCTGGCGCCGAAGCCGGCCAGTTCACAGTAGATCTTTGCGCCACGCGCCTTGGCGTGCTCGTACTCTTCCAGGATCAGGATGCCGGCGCCGTCGCCCAGCACGAAGCCGTCACGGTCCTTGTCCCACGGGCGCGAAGCCTGTTCCGGGGCGTCATTGCGGGTGCTCATGGCCTTCATCGCGCAGAAGCCACCCAGTGCGGTCGGCGACGAGCCACGTTCGGCACCGCCGACCACCATCACGTCGGCGTCGCCGTACTGGATCATGCGCATCGCGGTACCGATCGAATGGTTCGAGGTCGCGCACGCCGACACCGCCGAGAACGACGGGCCCTTCAGGCCGGTGATGATGCTCAGCTGGCCCGGCAGCATGTTGATGATGGTCTTGGGCACGTAGAAGGGCGAGATCTTCTTGCCCTCGTGGAACTCGATGGTCTGCTCTTCGATGCCGAGCAGGCCGCCGATGCCGGCGCCGACGATGGCGCCGATGCGCTCGGCATTGGCGTCGGTGATCTCCAGGCCCGAGTCGTGCAGGGCCATGAACGAGGCACCGAGGCCGTAATGGATGAACGGGTCCATCTTCTTGGCATCCTTGCCGCTGACCCGGAATTTGCCGAACAGTTCGTTGTCGGCGGTGATGTCAAAGCCCTTGACCTCACCTGCAATCTTGGTGGTGAACCGATCCAGGTAGGCATCAGAAATGTTGGTCAGCGGACCGATGCCCGAACGACCGTGGGTGATGCCTTCCCAGCTGCTGGCCAGATCATTGCCCAACGGCGAGACGATACCCAGGCCGGTTACGACGACGCGACGCTTCATTGCTGATTCTCCTGACCCGAAGGTTCAATCGGGTAACACGGTTTGCTTCGGTGTGATGCCCAAACACACGGGGCCGCAACTGCGGCCCCATGGGGTGCGGTGCGCGGCGAGCGTGAGCCCGCGCGCGCACTGCCGTCTGACATCAGGCCTTGACGTGGGCCTTGATGTAGTCGATGGCGGCCTGCACGGTGCTGATCTTCTCGGCTTCTTCGTCCGGGATCTCGCACTCGAATTCTTCTTCCAGGGCCATCACCAGCTCGACGGTGTCCAGCGAGTCAGCGCCCAGGTCATCGACGAACGATGCGCTGTTGGTGACTTCTTCTTCCTTGACGCCAAGCTGTTCGACGACGATTTTCTTGACGCGTTCTTCGATGGTGCTCATGGGATCTCGCTCCAGATGGAGTTGTGGTTCAAAAGTGGTCGCCATCAAGGGCGATGGCCGTGGGATAGTGTAGTGGAAACCGGCGCGGCCTTGCATTGCAGCAAAAACCCCCGCAGATCAACCACTTGCGGCGCAATCCCTGCGCCCCTTGCTTACGGCATGTACATGCCGCCGTTCACATGGAGGGTTTCGCCGGTGATGTAACCGGCAGCCGGGCTGGCCAGGAAGGCCACCGCATGGGCGATGTCTTCCGGCGATCCCAGGCGTTCGAGGGCGATGTCGTTGATCAGCGCGGTGCGCGCTTCTTCCGGCAACGCCTTGGTCATGTCGGTGTCGATGAAGCCAGGTGCGACAACATTGACGGTGACGCCGCGCGAACCGATTTCCTTGGCCAGCGACTTGCTGAAGCCGATGATGCCGGCCTTGGCCGCGGCGTAGTTGGCCTGGCCGGCGTTGCCGGTCACGCCCACCACCGATGCGATGTTGATGATGCGGCCCTTGCGTGCCTTCATCATGCCGCGCATCACCGCCTTGCTGGTGCGGAACACGCTGGTCAGGTTGGTGTCGATGATCGACGCCCAGTCCTCGTCCTTCATGCGCATCAGCAGGTTGTCGCGGGTGATGCCGGCATTGTTGACCAGGATCGAGATCGGGCCGAATTCCTTGGCGATGCCATCGAGCACGCTGTCCAGCGCGGCGGCATCGGTGACGTTCAGCGCGCGGCCGTGACCGCCGTGGGCAGCCAGGCGTTCGCCGATCGCGGCAGCGCCGGATTCGGTGGTGGCGGTGCCGATGACGGTGGCGCCCTGGGCGGCCAGCAGATCGGCGATGGCGGCGCCAATGCCACGGCTGGCACCGGTGACCAGTGCGATTTCACCCTGCAGGGGCTTGCTCATGATGTTTTCCTCAGACGGGAGCGGCCGCCGCACCGTGCCGCTTGCAGCGGCCACCGGTACGGCCGGCAGGAACAGGGAAGGTCAGGCCGACCATGCCTCGCGGGCGGCTTCGAAGTCGCCCGGCGTGGCCAGCGGACGGCCGTCGATGGCCTTGTCGATGCGCTTGACCAGGCCGGTCAGCACCTTGCCTGGGCCGCACTCGGCGATCTGGGTGATGCCGCGGGCGGCCAGCGCCTGCACGCAACCGGTCCACTGCACCGGCTGGTACAGCTGCTGGACCAGCGCGGTGCGGATGGCGTCCACGCCGTCGTGCACCTGGGCATCGACGTTCTGCACCACCGGCAGCTGCGGCGCCTGCCAGGACAGGCCGGCCATCACTTCGGCCAGGCGGTTGGCGGCTTCGCGCATGAGCGGGGTGTGCGAGGGCACGCTGACGGCCAGCTTGACCGCCTTGCGCACGCCCTTCTCGGCCAGCAGCGCCAGTGCACGGTCGACCGCATCGGCGTCGCCACCGATCACGATCTGGCCCGGCGAATTGAAGTTGGCCGGCACCACCACCTGGCTGCCTGCGGCTTCGGCGCAGACGTCCAGCACCAGCTGGTCTTCGGCACCGAGCACGGCGGCCATGGCCCCGACACCGGCCGGTGCCGCTTCCTGCATCAGCTGGCCACGCAGGCGCACCAGGTGCGCACCGTCATGCAGGCTCAGCGCGCCGGCGGCGACCAGGGCGGTGTACTCGCCCAGGCTGTGGCCGGACAGCACCGACGGGCGCGGGCCGCCCACGGCGTTCCAGGCGCGCCACACGCCGATGCTGGCGGCCAGCAGGGCCGGCTGGGTGTATTCGGTACGGTTGAGCATTTCCTCCGGGCCGCCCTGGGACAACGCCCACAGGTCGACACCGGCACCATCGGATGCCTCGGTGAAGGCTTCACGCACCTGCGGGTGCAGTTCGGCCAGCTCGGCCAGCATGCCCACAGACTGCGAGCCCTGGCCGGGGAAGACAAAAGCGAGGGTGGATACGGTCACGCGGTCATCCGCTTGTTGCAATCGAAGCGGGCCATGATAAGGGGGAATCCGCTGTGTCGTCTGTACGTGCGCGTATGCAGGCGTATGGAGCAATGACAGGGTCAGATCCCTTTTCCACCGGAAATGGGATCTGACCCCGGCCGACGATCAGCAGAACAGCTGCAGGACGTCCAGATCGCCGTCGGCGAGGAAATCCACGCACAGGCCCACCAGCATCAGCACGCCAGCAGTGCTGGCACCGTGGGTGATGAAGATCGAATGGGCCAGCGCGCGCGCTGACCGGCCCAGCTTCATGCAGACCCTGGCCAGGCTGCGCAGGCGGCCACTGACCGCATGCACGTGCTCGCGCACCGGTGCCTGGGCACCGCCCATCGCCTCGGCCATCATCGCCTGCAGGTGCTCGGGGCGGTCGGCATAGTACTTGGCCACGCCATAGCCGAACATCAGCCAGTCGCGGGCCTGGGCTTCGGACAGGTCCATCACTTCCAGTGGATCTTCCTCGAAGTCGATGAAACCGACCTTGTCGCCATCCCAGGTGAGGTTGCGCGGCAACGGCTGGCCGAAATAGGCGCCGCGCGCATGCGCTTCGGCAATGGCCTGCATCGCCGCCATGACCAGCCGATCACGACCGGCCTCGTCGGCCTGGCGCAGGCAGGTATTGAACGAGCTGCCGTTGTCGCCGATTACCAGCGCGGCATGGCCGGTGCCCAGCACGTCAGGCACGTTCACACCCTGCGCCTGCAGTTCTGCAAGGCGGCGGGCCTCGGTTTCGCGTGCGGCGTCGCCGCCACGGTGCGGAGGAGGACGAAGGGCATCGAGGTGGAAACGACGGGCAACAAAATTGAGCAGGCCAAGGGCCAGCGCCCGGCTTCCCTTGCCGTACTGCTTCAGCCAGGCACGTTGCCCTTCGATGACGATGGGCTCAACCATGACAGGTCCTCCTTAAACGCGTTACGGCCCCGGAGGGCCGCAACGACAAAGCTTCACATTGTCGTAACTTGCACTATCAATAGCGCAACAGAGCCGAACCCCACGTGAAGCCACCACCGAAGGCCTCCAGCAGCAGCAGCTGGCCGCGCTCGACCTTGCCCGAACGCACGGCGGCGTCGAGCGCCAGCGGCACCGAGCCGGACGAGGTATTGCCATGCTTGTCGACAGTCACCACCACCTGGTCCATCGACATCTCCAGGCGCTTGGCGGTGGCTTCGATGATGCGCAGGTTGGCCTGGTGCGGAATCAGCCAATCCAGGTCGGACTTGTCCAGGCCGTTGGCGGCCAGGGTCTCGTCCACGACCGAGTCCAGCGCCTTGACGGCGTACTTGAACACGTCGTTGCCCTTCATGTTGATGGTGCCGCCACCGTTGGCGCCGTCCTTGAAACCGCTCGAGACGCCGACCGGGTTCCACAACAGCTCCTTCTTGCTGCCGTCGGCATGCAGGTGTGTGCTGAGGATGCCGGTCTCTTCGTCGGCCTTGAGCACGACGGCGCCAGCGCCATCGCCAAACAGTACGCAGGTGGTGCGATCGTTCCAGTCGACCATGCGGGTCAGCGTTTCGGTGCCGATCACCAGCACGTGCTTGCAGTCACCGGAACGGATGAATTTATCGGCCACGCCCAGCGCGAACACGAAGCCCGAGCAGGCTGCGTTGACGTCGAAGGCGGGGCACCCGGCCACACCGAGCTTGGCCTGGATCAGGCACGCGGTGGACGGGAAAATAAGGTCAGGCGTGGTCGTACCGACCACGATCATGTCGAGCTGCGAAGCGTCGATGCCTGCGGCTTCCAGCGCGCGCAGGGCGGCGTTGTAGCCAAGGTCGCTGGTGGTTTCGCCTTCGGCCGCGATGTGCCGTTCACGAATGCCGGTGCGCGACTGGATCCACTCGTCCGAGGTTTCGACCATTTTTTCCAGGTCGGCGTTGGTCAGGACTTTTTCCGGCAAATAGCTGCCGGTGCCCGCGATCCTCGAGTAGATCCGCTTGCTCATCATGTTTCCTGTTGCGCGGGCCGCCGATCACCGGCACGCCCGGGAAAGAAGGCAAAGGCCGCTGCCCGGAGGCAGCGGCCTTCCCGGCACATCAATCTTCTTCGACGGCCGAGGTCTTGGTCTGGATGACCTTCTTGCCGCGGTAGAAACCATCGGCAGTGATGTGGTGACGCAGATGCACTTCGCCGGTGGTCGGGTCGGTCGACAGCTGCTTGGCGCTCAGGGCGTCATGCGAACGGCGCTGGCCGCGGCGGGACGGGGTAACACGGGATTTCTGGACAGCCATGGGATTGCTCCAAACTCGGTTCGTTTTGCTTCGTCGTTTCGTCGCACAGGACGCCAGCGCCCAGCACACTTTTCGCTTTCGCCGCAGCCGCCGACGACAACCGGCTGCTATTGTTTCTTCAATGCCGCCAACGCCGCAAACGGGTTGGCCTTCTTTGTTTCTTCTTCGCTCGGCGCCCAGTCCTTGTCGACTGCTTCACCGTCGGGCGACAGCGGTACCACCGGCACCGCCAGCACCAGCTCGTCCTCGACCAGATCCAGCGGCTTCAGCTGGCCATCTTCCGGCACCAGCAACGCCTCGTATTCCTCCGGCAGGGACGATTCCTCGTCCTCGTCGCGGATCAGGCCAAGCCTCTGGGTCACCTTCACCGGCAACAGGAATCGCTGCATGCTGCGCTGACAGGTCAGCGGCAACGCGGTGTCGATGGTCAGTTCCACATAGGATACCCGCAAGACGTCGTCGCGACCGAATTCAAGCGAGTAGACGCACTCGCCGTCGGTATCTGCGACCAACCCCTGCAGGCGGGTCAATTCAGCCAGGGAGACCTGACCGTCGAAGCGCCTTCGCGCTACAACCATCCGCCAGGCATCCAGCGTTTCGGGCACGTTCGCGGACATAAGCCGCTGAATACTAAGGATCGGAGCGGCGGCTGTCAAATGCCCGCCATACAGGACTTGCCGCTGGCGCTGCAGACGGGCCAGACTGCTTCGCCCTGCCCCGGTATTGTCGCATGTCACTGGTCCTGGCCTCCACGTCCCGCTACCGCCGTGAACTGCTGCAGCGGCTGGGCCTGCCCTTCGACTGCGCGCGCCCTGAGGTGGATGAAACCCCGTTGAACAACGAAGCGCCATTGGCCCTGGCCACCCGCCTGGCCGCCACCAAGGCGGTCGAGGTGGCGTGCCGGCATCCCGGCGCGTGGGTGATCGGCTCGGACCAGGTCGCGGACCTGAACGGCCAGCCACTGGGCAAACCGGGTACGGTCGAGGCCGCCTGCGCACAGCTGGCGGCGATGTCCGGGCAGACCGTGCACTTCCATACCGCCGTCTGCCTCAGCCGTGATGGAGCATCATTCACGGCCACCGATCTGACCGAGGTCCGCTTCCGTGCACTGGAACCGGACGAGATCGCCCGCTACGTGGCCACCGAACAGCCGCTGGACTGCGCCGGCAGCTTCAAATGCGAGGGCCTGGGCATCAGCCTGTTCGACGCCATCGACAACCGCGACCCGACCGCGCTGATCGGCCTGCCGCTGATCACGCTATGCGGATTGCTGCGCAGGGCAGGTTTCGCGGTGCCGTGAACGGTAGAGCCGAGCCCATGCCCGGCTGTTTTTTTTGAGGCTGCCTGCCATCTGAAGCAGAAGCAGCGGAGCATCGGCTCGGCTCTACAGGACCAGCGGACCTCAACGGACCTCGAACGCTTGCTCCTGCCATTGCTCCACGCTGCCGTCGCGCCCGTGCAGGCGCAGGCCCAGCCAATGCCTGCCCGGCGCGAGCGTGGCGGTATCCAGCGAGGCATCAAAGCCCACCGCCGGATGCTGCGGATCGGTACTGTCCGGCCAGGTGTGGCGCACGTCGAACACACGCCCGTAGCGGGCATCACCGATGGAGCGGCCATCGACCAGCACTTCAACCCGCGCCAGGCCGACGCCATCCTTGAACGCCCAGCCCTTGATCGCGAGCGTGCCGGACACCTTCTCGCCGTTGGACGGCGCATCCAGCCACGCCATCGCCGGCGTCACGCACGGCCCTTGCGCGCGCTGCACCGGCAGGCGGAACAACAGGAAGCGCTGGAATCCGTGATCACTGCTGACCACGCGTGGCGCAGGCAGCGGGCCCACCTGATCGCAGATGGCGTGATAGCGCGCCAGCAGTTCGCGATAGCGCTGGTCGCTGGGTGACAGCACCAGCAGCATCGGCGCCGTGCGCTCGCCCTCATGCAGCAGGCCCCACTGTGCCAGCTGTGCGGTGCGGCCATGCTTGTCATTGAGCGGATGCGGCAGCACCTCGATGTTGCCATTGCCCAGCTGGAAACCCAGTTCAGCGCCAACCTTGAAGTTGCCGGCCAGCACGCGTGTCCCTTGCGGCATCTGCCGCAACTCCTCGCGCACCGCTACCGCCAGGGGTTGCCAGCCGGCGAAATTGCGCGGGTAGTACTTGCTGCCGGCCATCTGCTCGCGCAGTGCCGGCGTGGAGGCCATCAGGTAGTAGCCGAAGGCCAGCACCATGCCCGCACCGGCCAACCACCAGCCGGTGCGGCGCAGCCAGCGCGGCCAGCCGTTGAGCACCACCGGCACCGCCACCAGCAGTGCGAGGTAACCCGGCAGCGGCCAGTGGAAACTGATCCGCTCGACGTCAGTAAAGAAGCCGAGCACGAAAATGCCCAGCGTGGATACGCCGCCCACCAGGCCGAAATAGCGCCACTGCACGCGCGCGCCGCCACCGCTCCGGGTTCCTGCCAGCGCTACCTTCCACATCGCCATGCACAGGATCGGCGTCACCAGCATCGGCTGGATCACCAGGAACCACAGCCCGCCCCATTCGAAGGCCCAGGGATGACGCTCGACCACCTGGAATTTCAGCCCGGCATCGTGGTTGTCCGCATTCCACGCCAGCAGTGGCAGCCACGCCAGCACGCCCACCGCCAACGCGACCCATACGCGCGGATCGGCCAGCATGCGCCTCCCCTGCGGCAATGCCAGCAGCGCAATGAAACCCACGCCGATGACACCGATGAAGCGGTAATGGCTGAGCGCACCGATCAACAGGCCCAGCGCCAGCTTCATCGCCGAGGAGGCATCCACGTTGTGCAGCAGGCGCGCGCCGGCATGCAGGCAGATCACCGCCGCCAGTGCCATCGGCACGTCCGGCACCGCCAGCAGGCCCAGCGTCGCCGACAACGGCATCAACAGCGTGAGGCTGCCCGCCTGCCAACCGGCCACGTTGCCGAACCAGCGCGTGGCCGTGCGCACTACCAGCAGCGGCAGCAGCGCACCGATGGCCAGGAATGGCAGGCGCAACGCGAGCACGTGATGGCCACCGATCTCAACGCCCAGCCGGGCCAGCCACGCGGTCAGCCCGGGCAGGTCCGAATAGGCTGCGGCCAGATGCTGGCCTTCCTGCCAATAGAACGCTTCGTCGACGAACAGCGGCAGGCGCGCGGCAACGATCAGCTTGGCCGCTGTGACCAGCGTCCATAACCAGAGAAATATCGTCCGTGCGCGCTGTTCGCCTTGCATTGCTCTATGGATAATCGAGTGGATTCCAGATCTGAGACGATCATGCCAGCCTCGTCCCCCAATCCCAGCATGCTAACCGATCAATTGCGTCAGGCCCTGCGGGAGGCACAGGATCAGGTCAACGCACTGGTGCTGGGCAAGGTGCCGGAAGTCAGGCTGGCCTTCGTCGCATTGCTGTCCGGCGGCCACCTGCTGATCGAAGACCTGCCCGGCCTGGGCAAGACCACGCTGGCGCATGCGCTGGCCAGCAGCCTGGGCCTCAGTTTCCAGCGCGTGCAGTTCACCTCAGATCTGTTGCCGGCCGATGTGCTGGGCGTGTCGGTGTATGAAGCCGGCAGCCGCCAGTTCCAGTTCCACCCAGGCCCGGTATTCACCCACGTACTGCTGGCCGACGAGATCAATCGCGCCCCCCCGCGCACGCAGAGCGCGTTGCTGGAAGCGATGGCCGAGCAGCAGGTCACCCTGGACGGGCAGACGCACCCGCTGCCGGACCCTTTCTTCGTCATCGCCACACAGAACCCGGTGGACCTGTCAGGCACCTTCCCGCTGCCGGATTCACAGCTGGATCGCTTCCTGCTGCGGCTGGCGATGGGCTATCCCAGCGCCCAGGCCGAGCGCGAGCTGCTGCGTGGCAGCGACCGCCGCGACCTGATCGCGCGGGCCGTGCCGAAGCTGGATGACACCCAGGTGCGCACGTTGCGCGACGCGGTGAACCAGGTGCATGCCAGCGACGCGCTGATCGACTATGTGCAGGCCCTGCTGACCCGCAGCCGCCAGCACGCAGGCGTGCGCGTCGGCCTGTCGCCGCGTGCCGGCCTGGCGCTGCTGCGTGCAGCCAGAGCACATGCACTGCTGCTGGGTCGCGGGCATGTGGTGCCCGAGGACGTGCAGACGCTGTTCGTCGCCGTGGCCGGCCACCGGTTGGTGGCGGAAGCCGAATCCAGTTCGGGGCCGGCATTGGCACGCGCGATCCTGCAGACCGTCGCGGTGGATTGAACGTGGCCACACGCTGGGCACGCATGCAGCTGCTGGCTCGGCCGCGCAGGCCCGAAGCCTTGCCGAAGCGACTGGATCGCCATCGCATCTATGTGCTGCCCACCCGCTTCGGCCTGTTCGTTGCAATCCTGCTGGCAGCCATGCTGCTGGGCGCGCTGAACTACAACAACAATCCCGCCCTGCTGCTGGCCCTGCTGCTGGCGGCAGCGGCAATCGCCAGTGCCATTGCCGCGCATCTCCAGTTGTCCGGCGTACAGATCGACGCGATCTCCGCCGAGCCGGTACCGGCCGGGCAACCCTTGCGCCTGCGCGTGGACCTCTCTCTGCGGGATCCGCGTGCGCGGCACGGCCTTCATCTCCAGCTGGGCGACAGCCAGGCCTGGACCTCGCTGCCTGCACACGGCCGTGGTGAAGTGGAACTGGAGGTTCCCAGCGAACGCCGGGGCTGGCTGGAGCTTCCACGTATCCGCCTGTCCACGACCCAGCCCCTGGGCCTGGTGCGGGCGTGGTCGTGGGTGTGGCCGGAACAGCCGCTGCTGGTCTACCCACTGGCCGAAGCCTTGGCGCCTGCACTGCCGGAGAGCGGCAGCGATCCGCTGCATACCCGTGCCCACGCCAGCGGCGAGGAACTGCATCAGCTGCGCCCCTACCGGGCGGGCGATGCGCCGCGCAGCATTTCCTGGAAGCACTCGGCACGCCGCGACAGCCTGCTGGTGCGCGAGTACGAAAAACCGGTCGGCATCGAAGTAGTCCTCGACTGGCGCGCATTGGCGCCGCTGGGCCAAGAAGCACGCATCGCTCGATTGGCGCGCTGGGTGGATGTAGCCGAGCGCGAGGGCCGCCGCTACACCCTGTTGCTGCCTGCACACCCGCCGTTCGGGCCCGGACTGGGCGCCAGCCACCACCACCTGTGCCTGCGCGCGCTGGCGCTGATGCCGCATGACTGAGACCCCGGAGCTGCTCGACCGCAACGCCCGCAACTGGACCCTGGCCAGCGCGGCGCTGGCTCTGTTGCCGCTGCTGCTGCAGCTGCCGCCACTGCTGGCGGGCGTGATCGCGCTGGCGGCGATTTTCACCGCCGCCCTGTCGCGGCGGACAGTGCTGCCGATGCCGGTGCGCCTGCTGCTGGTGCTGGCCATGCTCGGCGCCATCGTCTGGCAGATGGGCATGGTGCGCCCAGGACGCGACACCGGTTGCGCGCTGCTGGCCGCGATGCTGGCGATCAAGTCCAGCGAGCTGCGCAGCCTGCGTGATGCCCGCAGTCTGCTCGGCTTTGCGCTGTTCTCGCCCTTTGCAGCATTCCTGCTCGACCAGGGGCCGCTGACAACAGCACTGGCCGCGCTGGCCGGGGTCAGCGCACTGCTCGCCCTGCAACGCCTGGCCCAGGATGAAGGCCATGCTGGCCGCCTGCCGTTGCGCGGGCAGCTGCGTGGTGTCGGCCGCCTGCTGGCGATCGGCCTGCCGCTGGCATTGGCCTGCTTCTGGCTGTTCCCGCGCCTTGCCACGCCACTGTGGGGCGTTCCCGAGCGCGCCGTGGGTACACCGGGGCTGTCCGACAGCATGGAACCCGGCCAGTGGCTGGACCTGATGGCCGACGACACCCCGGCGTTGCGCGTGCAGTTCTTCGGTGCCCCACCCGAGCCGGCGCAGCGCTACTGGCGCGGCCCTGTACTGACCGCCTTCGATGGACGGCGCTGGACACGCGAGCCTGCGAGCGCGCGGCGACCTGCTGCGGTGGTTGAAGCCGGTACACAGGGCTGGGATTACCAGATCGACTACGAGCCGACTGACCGCCGCCAGCTTGTGGCGCTGGACCTGCCCAGCGGTGCGCCTGCGGGCAGCATGCTGGATGCGGACATGAGCCTGCGCAGCGAGCGCCCGCTGGCCTCGCTCAGCCGCTGGCGATTGCATTCGGCCCCTCCACGGCAGTTCGACAGCACGCTGTCGCCCCTTCTGCGCCGCGCGACGCTGCAGCTGCCGGCCGGCTTCAACCCGCGCACCGCCACCCTGGCCCAGCAATGGCGACAGGACGCCGGCGGTGATGACGAGGCCATCGTGCGCCGCGCGCTGCAGTGGATCACCACCGATTTCTCGTACACGCTGGATACCCCGGCGGCGGGGCGCGACCCGATCGACGAGTTCCTGTTCGGCTACAAGGCCGGCTTCTGTGAACACTTCAGCTCGGCTTTCGTGGTGCTGATGCGCAACGCGGGTGTACCCGCGCGGGTGGTGACCGGTTTCGCCGGCGGCACCCGCAACCGCATCGGCGACTACTGGGTGGTGCGGCGGATGGATGCCCACGCCTGGGCCGAGGTGTGGCTGCCGCAGCGCGGCTGGGTACGGGTAGACCCGACGGCGGCCGTGGCACCGGAACGCATCCTGGACACGCTGGACGACCGCCTGCAGGCCGGCACGGACACACCACTGCGACAGCGGTGGCTGCAGCTGGGCCAGATGGGGGATTGGCTGCGCCGCGGCTGGAACGATCTGGTGCTGTCCTTCGATGCGCGCCGCCAGCAGCAACTGCTCAAGCCTTTCGGGCTGGACGATCTGGGTCCCGGGCAGCTGGTCGCCGGCTTCGTCGTGGCCGCCCTGCTGGCACTGGCGTGGATGGCCTGGCTGCTGGCCCGCGGCGAGCGCGAACGCGACCCGCTGCTGCGCGCCTGGCATCGCCTCGGGCGACGCTACGCCCGCCTCGGCCTGGCCCGAGAACCGCACGAAACCGCACAGCACTGGGCACAGCGGGTTCACCGGCAGCGACCCGACCCGACCCTGCTCGCGCTCAGCCAGCGTTTCGCCGACGCGCGCTACGCTGGAACTTGCAACGACCTCGCCTCATTATTGCGGGACCTGCGCAGGCATCGCCCGACTTCCGGAGCCTCCCCATGAACACCAAGTTCCTCCTCACCGCTGTGGCCACGCTGGCCCTGTCGGCCTGCGCCACGGCCCCGAAGCCGCTGCAGGGACAGTTCAGCCTGGTCTCTCCTCGCGACTCGGTCGCTACCCAGCAGGTCGGCACGCCGGTCCGTTGGGGCGGTCGCATCATCGAAACCAAGCCTGGCCAGGGCGAGACCTGCTTCCAGATCATCTCGCGCCCGCTCAATGGCAGTGGCCGCCCGAACACCACCTCGTCCGATGCCAGCGACGGCCGCTTCATCGCCTGCCGTGCCGGCTTCTACGACCCGGCGGTGTTCGAGGCCGGTCGTGACGTCACCTTCATCGGCAAGATCGACGGCTACCAGAACACCCGCATCGGCGAGTACGACTATCGCCTGCCGAAGCTGGCGGCCGATGTCATCTACCTGTGGCCGGAACAGCGCCAGGTCGATGTGGTGCCCTACCCCTATGGCCCGTGGGGTCCGGGTCCGTGGGGCCCTTACTGGGGCGGCTATGGCCGCTGGGGCTGGTGGTGATCGCCACCGCACAGGCATGACGGAAAGGCCGCCCTCGGGCGGCCTTTTTCATCCACGCATGGCGTGGACAGGGGCTTCAACGCCCAGGCGCACCGAAATGCCCCAGCGGTGCCCCCGCCAGCAGGTGCATATGGATATGGAACACGGTCTGCCCGGCATGCTCACGGCAGTTCATCACGATGCGGTAGCCGTCCTGCGCGAAGCCCTCGCGGCGCGCGTACTCGGCAGCGGCCAGGGCCAGTTTGCCGATCAGGTGCGCCTGCGAGGGCTGCAGGTCATCCAGGGTCGGAATGATCTCGTTCTTCGGGATGAACAGCACATGCACCGGCGCCTGCGGTGCGATGTCCTTGAAGCCCAGCACCTCGTCATCCTCGTAGACGATGGTGGCCGGGATCTCACGACGGATGATCTTGCTGAAAAGGGTTTCGTTGCTCATGGTCGGCCTCGGCGGAGATGTCTCCCGCATTGTAGGCCGCCCACGCCCGGCCACGTCCGGCCGTTGCTCAATCGCGGAATTCGCTGCGCGTACCGAACGCGTGCGACAGCGTGCCACGATCAACGTATTCGAGCTCGCCGCCCAGCGGCAGGCCCTGCGCCAGGCGGCTGGGCTGTACCTTGCGTGCGCGCGCCAGCTGCGCCAGGTAATGCGCGGTGGCCTCGCCCTCGACAGTGGCGCTGGTGGCGATGATCAGCTCCTGCACCTCGCCTTCGGCCAGCCGTCGCTCCAGCTGCTCCAGGCCCAGTTCGCGCGGGCCGACGCCATCGAGCGGCGACAGTCGCCCCTGCAGCACGAAGTAGACACCGCGGAAGCCGGTGGCGTTTTCGATGGCCAGGCGGTCGGCCGGCGATTCGACTACGCACAGCTGGCTGCGCTCGCGGCTGCCGTTGGCACAGGTCGGGCACAGCTCGGTTTCGCTGAAATCGCGGCACTGCGCACAGTGGCCGATGCGCTCCACCGCCAGCGCCAGTATCTGGGCCAGGCGCTGGCCACCTTCGCGCTCACGCTCTAGCAGGTGGTAGGCCATGCGCTGCGCCGTCTTCTGGCCCACGCCAGGCAGCACCCGCAGCGCGTCGATCAATTGTTCAAGCAGGGGTGCGGACACGGCGGTGTGCTTTGATGGCGTCGAGCAAGCTCGACAGCTACGTGTAGAGTCGAGCCATGCTCGACTGAGGGTTGCAGCGGGCGCCTGCAGCAGCAGGCGCCCCGCCAAGAATCAGAACGGCAGCTTCATGCCCGGCGGCAACTGCATGCCAGCGGTGGCCGAACCCATCTTCGACTTCGACTCGGCATCGATCTTGTTCGAAGCATCGTTGAAGGCGGCGGCGATCAGGTCTTCCAGCATCTCCGGGTCGCTGGTCAGCGACGGGTCGATGCGCACCTTGCGGCATTCCTTGGCGCCGGTCAGGGTCACGCTGACCATGCCGCCACCGGCACTGCCGGTCACTTCGATCCTTGCGATTTCTTCCTGGGCCTTCTGCAGGTTCTCCTGCATCTTCTGGGCCTGCTGCATCAGTTGGGCGATGTTGCCGCGCATAGTCTCTTACTCGTCAAAAGAACGGATGGAATCGGAAACAACCCGGGCACCGTGCTGCTGGATCAGCACCTGCACCTCCGGATCGTCCATGAAAACAGCCTCTGCCACCTGCTGCCGCTCACTACGCTGGCGGTCGGCACGCTGATGCAGGGTCTCGGCCGGAACGTGCTCGATCTCCACGGTCTCGACCACGATCTTCGGGGCCTGGCCAAGGGCTTTCTCCAGCATCTCGCCCAGGGCGGCCAGCGCACGCTCAGAGCGCAGGTACTCAAATCCGGGCGAAAGGCCCAGTTTCAAGGTCCCGTGCTGGCAACTGATGAAGGCAGCGTTGGCCGCCAGCTGCCGCGACGGGCCGCTGAGGCCGCTGTTGGCAACCAGATCCAGCCAGTCCTCGGCCGTGGCCAGATCGCTGACACCTTCCAGCGGCGCGGTCCCCTGCACTGGCGCGGGCTCGGCCGGCGCGATGGCAATGCCTTCAGTGCGGAACGGGCGCTCGGGCGGTGCAGGCTCGCTGGCAGCCACGACGGGAGCCGGCGGCTCATGCCAGGGCGCGACCATGGCGGCGTCTGGCCCCGCCATCTCGGCCGCCAGCGCCTCGTCACGCGCCTCGGTTTCGTCGGTGGCCCACGGCGGCAGGTCGTCGCCCGCTTCCGCTTCAGCAGCCGGTGGAGCGGCCTCGGCCTTCATCGGCGGCGGCTGCACAGGCTCTTCCACCGGAACCGGCTCGGGCTCCGGCGTCGGGTCCGGTTCGGGTTGCGGGGCCGGCTCGGGTTCGGGTTCAGGTTCGCGCGGCGCGGCCTGCACCGGAGCGGCCACCTGCGCCACCACGGCCGGGCTTGCCGAAGCGGCGGCAGTCGCCGGCATCGCTTCGTGGGTACCCGCACCGGTGCCACCACCGGCAGCATTGCCACCCGGCGCATTGCCTGCACCATCCACCGACTTCGGTACCGGCGGGACTGCTACGGCCGGGCGGAATGCCAGCATCCGCAGCACGGCCATTTCGAAACCTGCGCGCGGGCTCGGCGCCAACGGCAGGTCGCGGCGGCCATTCAGCGCCATCTGGTACCAGAGCTGCACCACTTCCGGGCGCAGGCGCTTGGCGAATGCGACGGCGTCCAGGCCTTCGGCAGCGGCCGCACCCGGTACCAGCTGCTGCACCTGGATGCGATGCAGGCCTTCGGCCAGCGCTTCCAGCACGCCACTCCAGTCCGGTGAGAACTCGGCCAGCGCGGCCACCACCTGCAGCAGGCGCGGGCCATCGCCCTCGGCCAGCGCATCGAGCATCGCCGCCACCTGGGTGCGATCGACCGTGCCCAGCATGGTGCGCACCACGTCCTCGCGCAGCGCGCCGCCGGCATAGGCGATCGCCTGGTCCAGCAGCGACAGGCCGTCGCGCAGGCTGCCGTCAGCGGCCTTGGCCAGCTGTACGATGGCACTACCGTCTGCCTCGATCTCTTCTGCCGCCAGGATGCGCGTCATCTGGCCCTGGATCTGATCCTCGTCCAGGCGCTTGAGGTTGAACTGCAGGCAGCGGCTGAGCACGGTGACCGGCAGCTTCTGCGGCTCGGTGGTGGCCAGCAGGAACTTCACGTGCTCCGGCGGTTCTTCCAGCGTCTTCAGCAGCGCATTGAACGCCGCCTTGGACAGCATGTGCACTTCGTCGATCAGGTAGACCTTGTACTTGCCGCGCGACGGCATGTACTGCGCGTTCTCGATCACCTCGCGCACGTCATCCACGCCGGTGTTGGACGCGGCATCGATTTCCAGCAGGTCGATGTAGCGGCCGGCGTCGATGTCCAGGCAGGCCGCGCACTGGCCGCACGGGTCGGCGCTGGTGCCCTGCTCGCAGTTCAGCGACTTGGCGAAGATGCGCGCGATGGTGGTCTTGCCCACGCCGCGGGTACCGGTGAACAGGAACGCGTGGTGGACACGGCCGCTGTCCAACGCGTTGCTGAGCGCACGGACCACGTGTTCCTGGCCCACCAGCTCGGCAAAACGCTTCGGACGCCACTTGCGGGCAAGGACGAGGTAGGACATCAGGCCACCGTTTTCCATCGGATGTTCCATTGTGCCATGCCTGTCCAGCCCCCTCGCCAACAATGCGCCCGGATGCGTCCGTGATCTGGGCGCTTGTGTCCGGCCGCGCCGCCCGCTAGAATCTGCGCCCCTGCTGAGGCGTTTGCCGGTGGCAGGGATCCGGAGAGGTGTCCGAGTGGTTGAAGGAGCACGCCTGGAAAGTGTGTAAGCGTCTAAACCGCGCTTCGGGGGTTCGAATCCCCCTCTCTCCGCCAGATTACGCAAACCCCTGTTTACGCAGGGGTTTTTGCTTTTCTGGGGTGATCTTCGGCGGGACACAAATCGGGACACATCTCTCTCGATGCGCATCCCACACCACCTCGTTCGCGCGCCCTCAGGGCTCTGGTCTTTCCGGCAACGGGTCCCCACCGATCTCCAGGCCATCGTTGGCCGGCGCATCTTCAAGCGCACCCTGCGCACGTCCGAGCTGGCCGTGGCCCAGTTGCGCGCCCTGCAACTGGCGGCGCGCTATGCTCAAGCCTTCGACGTGTTGAGGGAGCAACGCATGGGAATCAAGGAAGAGGACATCGACGCGCTACTCAGGCGCCTGACCGATGGCGACCCGCTACAGCAGTTGATCTTGAACCGGACCAAGACAGCAGACGGGACGGTGACCGAGCACTGGCAAATCGACACGCCAGACGATGTCAGGCTCTATCAGCAGATGATGGAGCTCTCTGCCTCTCAGCCCAGTGAGCTGAGCGAGTTGATCCGTGAGGGCGTGCCGCCCATGCCCGTGGCCCGTCGCGTGACCAAGCCTGCCGTGGAGACCATCACCTTGGGCAAGGCCCGCGACGGGTGGCTGGCCAGCATCCAGCCCGGCTGCCTGCCCAAGACCTACACCATCAAGAAGACCGCCATCGAGGCGTTGGTGTCCTTCTTGGGCGACAAGAGCAAGCTGCACTCACTGACCAGGTCCGACTTGGCCCGCTGGTATCAGTTCATGCGAGATGGCGGCGCAGCCACCCCCACCCTGACCAATAAACAGTCCTATATCGGGGGCAAGGGCGGGTTTTTCGAGTGGGCCATGGCCTCCGGCCACTATCCCAAGGGCGACAACCCGGCCGCAGGCCATGTCACCTACTCCACCCGCGAGAAGCGGGCTAGGAAGCGGTTCGGCTTTAAGGCCTATGACAGTCATCAGGTCCAAGCGCTGTTCGCACCGGCCGCGTTCGAAGAGCTGGCCCTGTCCGCCCGTTGGGCCTCGTTGCTGGGTCTCTACACGGGTGCCCGGGCATCAGAGGTCGGCCAGCTCTTGGTCGAGGATGTCTTGACGGTGGACGGACTGCCCTGCATTAGGATTTCTGACGAGGGGGAGCACCAGAAGGTCAAGACCGAAGTCAGCCTGCGCACGATCCCCGTGCATCCCGACCTCATTGAGCTGGGCTTCTTGGACTGGGTGGGCACCCTTCGAGCCCAGAAGGCACCACGGCTCTTCCCCGCCGCCAAGGCGAACGCCAAAAACGGCGCGGGCAACTGGATCACCAAGGCATTCGGCCGACACCTGGAGCAGGTCGGGGCAAACTGGCCGGAAGCCAAGCGTGGCTTCCACTCCCTCCGAAAAACGCTGATTCAGGAGCTCCAAGGCGCTGGCGTGGTCTCCGAGCTCCGGGCCCAACTGGTGGGCCATGAGCTGGACGACGAGCACCATGCCACCTACAGCCGGACCTTCACGGTCCGGGAAAAGCTGAAAGGCCTTAAAGGCGTCTCGCCGGGGCTGGCTGTGCTTTCTTACGAGCTCAACCTGCCTGCGCTTCGCGCCCTCTTGACCGTGGAGCCCAGCTCCGACAAGCAAAGGAAAGCTGGTTGATGAGCATCGTTCCACACGAATCACGCGTCGCGGTTCTTCTGGATTGCGACAACGTCAATCCGGAGATTGTGGATCACGCCCTTCTCATGGCCGCGCAGTTCGGACGGGTTGTCGTTCGGAGGGGTTACGGCAACCACGCCACGCTGGCTAAGCGCTGGCAGGAGACTTTGGTCCGACAGGCCTTCACTCCATGCCTCCAGTATCAATACGCGGCGGGCAAAAACACAGCTGACATGGCGTTGGCTTTGGACGCTCTGGAGGCAATGTTTGACCAACGAGCGGACACCTTTTGCCTAGTGACCAGCGACTCTGACTTTGCCTACCTTTGTCGCAAGCTCCGAGAGCGAGGAGCCACCGTCTGCATCGTTGGTGAAGCCAAGACACCAGAGGCATTGCGCAACGCCTGCGACCAGTTTTTCGAGTGGCAACCAGCAGAGTCGAATGCATCCTGCGAGGAATCACCTGCCCCGCCCCCCAAGGACTCCCACGGCAAAGTGGAGGCACCCAAGCCGCTTCCCAAACGCCGCCCTCGCTTTCTTGTCGACGCGGTCTCCTTGCTAGCCGATGGGACCACGGACGGGGAAGTAGTGCTAGGAACGCTTGGCCACTATCTGAAACGGACTGACCCATCTTTCTCCCCGAACGCCTATGGCCACTCCGGGCTCCTGAACATGATCAAGACGTATGACCTCCTGACAGCCTCACAAGCATCCGGCGGACACTGGCTTGTTAAGCTGGCACCGCAAATCGAATCGGCCGATGTGTGACTGCTTTTGCTGGTCGGCTTTCGACTCCTAGGCATTGGAAAGCAACTTCAAGATCTGTGAACCAGCGCAGATTCCTCCCCTTGCCAATCTTCCAGCCAGTGCTTCGATGTGAATACTTTTCACATCTGGAACCTCAGAAATCCTATGCCCGCAAATGTTGAGCTCCGTATCGCCAGCCGCCTGCTCCCGACCCTAATAGCCCAGAGCGACACGCGCGACGTCAATGCCAGAGAAATCGACGTTCAACACGCCATTGATGTCGCCGCGCTGCTCATGCGAAGGTTCGCTGGCTCACCCCACGGCCAGGCCCAGCAAGCCTACACATCCAGCCCGACCTGTCGACCATCTCCACGAGCCTCGACGGTTGACCGCGAACAGTTACCACCCACCTTCCCCTCGCAGGAAGACTGGCGGAAGGCTCGCGGTCTCCAGCCAGTTAAGACACAACAGCATTCGCCGAAGCGCGTGAGCGGTCCATCCCTCCCGTAAAACTCAGGCGGAACGCTCATACGAAGGACCAATACGGAACGCTCCAAGCGATCACCAAAGGGGAAACATGGAACTGTTTTTACATCAGAGCCAGCAGAAAAGTCAGCTTGGCCATCGCTACACCAAGGCATTCCGAGAAGCGGTGGAGTTGTATGTGGTCTCCGCATACCTGACTGAGTGGGACGACGCTTTAAAGATATCGCCCCAATGCAAGCGATTCCGATTCATCGTTGGAAAGGACTTCGGCATTACGCGAAAAGATGCCTGTCGGAAGGTCCTGAGGTGGCTAGCTCCATCGAGAAAGGCCGAGTTCCTGGTTGCCGATGGAATCCGCGGCTTTCATCCCAAGTCAGTCATTTGGAAGGACCTGAGCGGTGACGCGTTCATGATCATCGGTTCTTCAAACCTAAGCAAAGCAGCCTTCAACAGCAATGTGGAAGCGAACATCCTCGTATCGATTTCCGCCAGTGAGTTCAATGATGTCAGAGCTTGGATAGACTGGATCGAGGAATCATCCATCCCTGTTTCAGAGGACTGGCTGGAGCTCTACACGGAAGCAGTCCGTCCGCCCAAAATCGGCAACGATGAGAACAAGGCATCCTTCGCCGACGAGGCCCCCACCGTAGCCTTCAAGCTTCCTTGGCCCGCGAACGCTGAGGAGCGTGTCCAGGAACGCCAGAAACAGATGAAGGCCTTTGAGAAGCACAAAAAAGGACTCATGGCCCTTTTCAGGCGAACTGCGAAAGGCGAGATAAAGAACAACGAGTTTTATGAACTGCTGCCAAGCCACTGGAGCTTTGAGCTTGGCAATCGATTGCAAGGAAGAGGATGGGAGAGACTGGGGATGGCGGCAGATTTTAAGGAGATAGCCCAAGCTTTCATCGCCATTGAAGATGCCTCCAAGCGAGACCGTGATGATGTCGTCAGGCGAGAGATAGACCGCCTTCATGATCGCGCCAATCCAGCACGCCGAGCTTTCCTGTCGGAAATGCTCTGCCTTCGATTCCCTAACTCTTACCCCGTCCTCAACAATCCGGTTCGTGCCTTCTTGGTCAAGCATCAACTCAGCGCTCCGCGTGGATCCAGCGAAGGCTCGAAATACATCGATCTCGCGAAGAAGCTTCGGACGGCCCTCCGCGCAAACCCTGGCTACATCGCGAAAAATCTGGCCGAACTTGATCTGCTGATCTGGGACTCATCGGAATACAACCCGCAGGGGTGACTCGCACGCGGCACCATCAGCCCTTACCGAGCTAGTGCATTAGCCGGAAAACGTCTCCGGACGCAGTCATGACAACCAGTCCCGCATTCGCGGGGCTCTTTCGTTCAATGGAGGGTGGGCGGCCGTGGCTTCAAAACTGGCGCGGAGGAGTTCCCTGCAGCCGACGAAATGGCCTGCCGTTCAAGAGCGAACTGGGACGGCGAAGGGAGGGCCTCCAGCTCGACCGCCTTGCGGAGGATGTCCGCATCTACCTCTGCCAGCGCCTCAGCCGACCCGCGCAACCGCGCCTTCTCGAGCTCCTTGGTCCGCTGCTCCAGCGCAGACAGGCGGCGCTCCCGGCGCTGCGTCCATTCGGGCCGCGAATAGCCGTTGGTTCCCATGGGATAGTCGGTGTTGAAGCGCTCCCATTCGTGCTGAGCTAGGTGACGTAGGCGTTCAGCCCTGCCCAGCGACACCAATCGCAAGGCGCGCCCCAGGATCGCCGCTCGCAGTGCCCGGACCTGAAGAACCGCTTTGGTGATCCACTGCCGCAAGAGGACCGTCTCCCCAGCCTTTGCCAGTTCGGCTTGAGCCCATTCGAGACCAGCACGGATGCGCTGGGTCGACAGGTCTGCCCTAGCGCGCGCGATGTCCCGCAGGTCGCGCAAGGCATCACTCACACGCTCGACGAGACTGACCGGGCGCTGCCCTTCGGTCGCTTCGTGCTGGAGGGCCACGACCTGAGACAGCCGCATCCCGGACACGCCTCGAATCTCGAGTCCAGGAGCCAAGCCCTGCATGGAGGACGGCCGGCCACCTTGGCCATGACCGACCGACGCAGGCATGGGAACTGCCCTGCCCTCGCGCCCAGCTTGGAGGGTGAGATGGTCCAGATGTTCGACGTTGCCGACCTCTATGACGTCGTTCTCCGCTACCAGCCGGCTGTCCATGCCCTTTCTGGACAGCGCAGTTGCTGCCTTTCCAAGGTGTCTCGTGGGCTCTCTAGATAGGGCTACGGCTCGGAGTTCGTCACCCCGGTCCGACGCCGCCCGAGCCTGCTCTGCCAGACTCCGATGATCGATTGTGACCGTCAGGCCAGCCGCTTCAAGGTGTGCGTTGGTCGTTTCAGCAACCATCTCCCGGACCCACTGGACTTGTACTTTTCCCGACACGCCCCCATCGAGCTCGCGCGTTTTCTCGCCAAACCCATCCGGCCCAATGCGTCTGGTGCTGGCAAGCAGGTGCACGTGATGATTAAGCCCGTCCGGGGTCCCAGGGGAGTGAATGCTAGCTTGGATGGCGAACTGGTAGCGATCCACCAAGGCCTCGGCGATGGAAAACGCCAGGTGTGCGCGCTGTTCTTCCGAAAGCTCATGGGGCAACGACAGCTCGAACTCGCGAGCCACCGTAGCGTCCTTACGACGCTCAGCGGCCTCCGCGACGGCCCAGAGCTCGCCGGGCACCAGTGCCCAGTCGGGCGCATCTGGGGGTGCGAGGCAGAAGGTCTCGACAACGCCGCTCCGACGGCGGTAGTCGTGCTGCTGCCCGGTGATGACATCGGACAGCAGCAAGCCACCTCGATAGGCGGCTGCGGCGACGGCGGATTGGCCTTTGGCTCGGCTGAACGTCTTGACCGCCGCGTGGAAGATAGCCATGGAAACTCCTAAGAAATAGAAGTCTTTATGGCTCAACTTTTGCCTTTGGCAAGCCTCGCAGAGGCTTGGGGTTCCAGGGGCGCAGCCCTTGGCGCACGCATCCGTCAGGATGCCTAAGTGCGCTCTTGCCTTTCATCCTCCATACTGTCCACCAATCTAAGAAATAGGAAAGCTAAGGATGAGCGACAAACCGACTGATGACAAAGAAGCAGAAGATGACAAAAAAGCGGCAGCCATTGAAGTGATTACGCGCGCCGCTGAAGCAGGCGACCCGTTCGACTCAAAGGATCCTGATCGCAAAATGGAACCGGATCTTCGATCACTCCCATCCATACGTTCCATTCAAGATGCCGCAAATGAACTTGGGGAACCAGATCCAACCAGCGGAATCCAACAAGGAAAAAATGGGGATTACAACATCACCACAGATAGCGCAAGGGAAACCGGCAAGGCGTGTCGAGAAATACTTACTCGCCGCGAAAACAAGAATACAAGGCGCAAGATAGGATCTGCCTTAGCCGGGATGTCACAAACGCCGAAGATTTCCCCGAAGAAGAAGATGTTCGTTACAAACCTCCCAGGGATCTCCGACTAACGAGCTTAAGGACTGCGACTCCAACTCAACGCCAACTGACTAGGCTGGCGCTGCCGGGCTCCCTAGACGTTCAAAAGCCTTTTTATAGGGCCACGCCGCGCTTGGCGGCGAACTGCATCGCAGGGGTCAGCATGGAGAGGTCGAACTCATCCATGTGACCTTTAAGGTATTGCGCCGTTGCTTCGCGGACACACGGATCCGGCTGCACTGCCTTGAATCGAGCGCGGCTATCGAAGGCGTAGCCATCAAAGTCGGCTTCGTAAAAACGGCAGTGGCGAGAGCCGTTCGACGCCAGAAGATCGAATACGACATTGCCAAATACTTGGCGTCGCCGCAGCTCTTCAGCCACGTCTTCCAAGTTCTCCTGCGGCAAGCTCTGCCCTGTCGCCATGACGACGACCGAGAAGGCTTCCGATGAAGAACTTATGACGACAAACTTTCGCATACCTTGCCTTTTGAACGGCTGATTCGTTGATGGCCACTCTCTACAAGCGAAAACACCTCATCCACAATGGCGACTGCCTCTTCACGCGTCTTTAGCATTCGCGTGGTGTCCACGTTGCCGTCCATGTGGAAGAGACGGTGCCGAAGGTTATGCCACAGCTGGTAACCTTCGACAAGAGTTTGCTGAACTTCTAGTGAGCAGGTCGCCTGATAGGTAGACAGGACTCTCGGCGTGGGTGCTTCCAAATCAAAATAATCACCTAGCTTTTCCCTAACATTTAGCGCGATACCGCCCTCTTCGCCCAGAAGCTGGAAGCAGTAGCCCTCAAGTCCTCGCAACGCGGGGTAGGCGACCGCAGAATAATCTTCCAGGGCAATGCCCACCTGCGTGAGCGCCAGCGAGGATGAAAACTGGATACGGACGGCGTCACGAAGGTAATCGTGAACGATAGGAATCTTAACCTCGAGGTTCTGCTTGATCTGCTCGACCGACAAAGGGACAGAGTAAATGTCCTTTTGGTGAGCAAGGATCTTGTCCACAGGAAGCATGGTTTGCACTGCATCCAATGCCCACCCGGCGACCTTTCCATGCACGCCTTGCATGTGGAACGTGCCATTCTTGTAGTGCTTGAAAGTCAGTCGCTCGCCATTTGTGCCAACCACACGAATCAGCCTGTAGTTGGCTGTCGTCTCGTCGCCGTTGATTTCCACGCCCTGCTCAAGCAGGTAATCCAAAACAAAGGCAACCTTCTCATCCTCGAAACGAGGGAGACTCGCATTGAGAGGGGAAGGAGAACCATACCCGCACCGATCCTTGATGGCATCCCCAAGAACCTCAAAGGTCGCCGCATCAAACCCCGACGAGTTGCCGATGGTGAACTTTCCGCCGTTATTGGCGAAGATCTGGACCAAGAAACGCTTCCCATTTAGCTCTCCGCTATGGTGAGTCAGTCGCCCTTCCTTCACGACCCGCTCGGCCAAATCAGTCGCGCCAGCATCCACCAGAGCGGATTGCACTTTTGCGCAATCGAGAAAAATGTCCTTGAACCGCTTCTCCGCCACTGCCGCCCCCTGATCGTCCTTAACACTAGATGATAACAGATCTGTGAGGCATGGATAGGAACACAAGCCGCCGTCCGGCGTTGACCTGGATGATCCGACATGAACTAGCTAACAAAACAGAATCGTCATTTATATTTCATTCATGTTCAAAAAATGAACTGTTAGCTTACTTCAGTTAAACAGTACGGTAATGACTCCGAAAACGGTCCGCCCCGCCGAACGCAAGCCATTGATAAATATGAAACTCCAGGTGCATTTTCGCGCGGTACGATTGGCTAGGCCGACGTGCAAAACGGCACCTTTCAGGCGATGCCTAAGGCCGTGAACAAAACCCCGATTATTCGTTGACGATTTTTAGGCCCGCAGTATCTGTACTTCCATCCTTCAGATGGAAGCAACGCAGTGACCTCCCCCACCTCGAAACACCTCAACTCCTACTTGGCCGACCCAACTGGCACGCTCAAGCTGACAGACGTTCGCATTGGCCGCGTCCGCATCGGCGAAATGATTGTCACCGGCCGAGAAGCAGCCATCCATGCTCAAGAGATCATCAACGACGCCTGTGAGCGGACCCGTCGAGCGAACCTTGGAAAGAATGGCACGCGCTACCCCGAGCCGCTCCCCGTGGCCGCCCCTGCTCGATTGCTGTCTATCGAGATCCGGGACTACCTGGCTGACCGCGAGCGCATGGGCCTGACACGCAACACCATCGAGTCCACGGCGCGGACATTGAAACTGCTCCAGATGGCCTGCGGGGACATTCCTGTTTCTCGAATCGACCATACCCACATCTACAGGTTGTGGGACCTTCTGCGATGGGCTCCGCCGCTACTACTGTCGGACCCCATGTATCGAGATTGGACGTTCGAGCAGGCGGTAGCGCGAGGCAAGAAGTTGTGCGTCGATCCGCCTGCTCCCGCCACAGCTGAAAAGCACCGCAGGTTCTTGGTTACGTTCTTCGGGCGGTTGGAAGAAGCAAAGGCCATCATCGCCTCGCCCATGCGCGTCTTCGCGGAGGTCAAGAAAGACCTGGCTATTGACCCCAACAAAGCCGAGAGGCTGTTTGATGAGCAGGATTTGCAGCGCATCTTCGCCCCTCAGACCTTCATCCCTTGGGCAATGAAATCCCCGCATCGTTGGTGGGTGCCCATGATTGGCTTATATACCGGCGCACGTATCAATGAAGTGGCTCAGCTCAAGTTGCACGACATCGTTCAGGAGAGCGGCGTATGGTGCATCCGCATCCAAAAGACCATCGACAGCGACCTTGGCCATAAAGACCGGAATCGAAGCCGCCAAAGCCTAAAAGGCAAAGCAGCCGTCCGAACGCTCCCCATTCCCCAACCGCTGCTCGATGCTGGTTTCCTGGCGTTCGTGGAGGACATCCGCGCTTGTGGCCATCCTCGCCTCTTCCCCCACCTATCTGCCGGGGTGCGACGCGACAATGGCGACACCAATGCCCGTTACAGCCAAGGCGTCCTCAACCAGTTCAGCCGATACATGAAGGATCTCGACTTTCCTAAAGGCGTCGGGTTCCACGCTTTCCGGCATACCCTTGCCACCGAGCTGCATCACATGGGGGTGGCCGATGAGGACATTGCCCTGGTCACCGGCCACTCCATCAGCAAGCGGGTCCCTGTGCTGCACGAGGCCTATTTCCACAAGAAGCCCGCGTTGGCACGAACAAAGCAGATCGCAGTCCTGGAGAGGTATCGCCCTGACGTGGTGCTGCCGGTCTACCAAGCGGGCCAGTTCAAGGGGGCCTTGTCCGACCCTCGCAAGTTCTATCCTTGAGAAAATCGACCACCTAGAACTGCGGTCGTCGACCAAGGGGAGGGACGGGAGGGACGGCGTTATGAATGTCTCGAACCAACGCCTGGAAGTTGGTGTTGTATCCCGGCCCATCACTGAGATCTACGAACATCCTTCCCCTAAGATTTACAGGGGTGTTCCCGGCATCTCGCTGATCTTTGATGACTGGGATGAATCTCATAGACAAGGGATCGCTGGCAAGCTGTGCGGCGGTCACTAGATGCTCATACCCAACCCCACCCAAGCGCTGGTTTGCGCGGTTCATGTAGTTTTCGGTGCAGACCACGATCACCCGATCACAGGCAGCTGCCTGTTCCATGAAATGGGGCAGGTCCTGTCCGAACCGAAGGTGTGTTCGGTCCGAGATTGCGTCGACACCGTTCGCCCGCAAATCAATCACGAGCCTACGGACCCACTCCAGATGCTCAGGGGAATCCCAAGAATAGGAAACGAAGACCTTAGGGGGCAGAGATGGGTCATCCTGCAAGATGCCGTTTCGGACCAGGACATCTAGCAGATCAACGTCCTTCACCGCCCAGTGAGTGCGGGTGTGTTCCCAGTTTCGCTCCGAGATATCCAGCTGGCCAAACATCTCCTTTAGGCGTTCAGCTGGGATAGGGCCTATTCTCGCGTCAATGGACCAAGTGATCCGCACACCCCCGTAACGAACTTGGATGTCCTCGATCCGACCGACCTGCGAGGAAGGTCCAACGTCACGTCCTCGATCTTCATAGGCAAACAGAGTAGGAAGCCCCTTAAGGGCGGCAATAGTATCCGCATTCAAGGTAGCAAAACGCTCTGCTAGCGGCGGAACAGTGTGCTCAAGGTAACGCGGCAGCTCAAGGATGAACTCGTCCTCATCCCAAGTCCCCTCCCGATACACCATCAACAAGTTATACATACGCCCTCCATACTGACTGAGTTAGCCACGACAGATGACCAGGCCTTTCCGACTGGAGGAGCCCCTACATTGAGTTGCGGCGATGAGGATCAATGTGCCGACATCTCTCGAATGGCTTGGAAACCACGAATCACCTCAGATGTCTGCTCATATTCTTCGGCGGAGAGCAGCGAATACTTCGAGTCCAACACCAATGGCTCACAACCGAAATCAACCTCTGCATCGTCGACCAGCAACAGGATGAGCTGAGATCCAATCGGCCGTTCGTCTCTGATGAAGTGAAGAAGATTCAGGTGATTGATGTCATCCTGATCCTGCTGTTTGGGCGAATCCAGCACAATCGGACATCTCACAGCATCCTCCGCATCCCAGATGAGATGAAGGATTGCATAAACGTAAGCGAGGATGGCGCGGGGCCGGTCACTTCCGGTCTCTTGAATCTTGAGCATCAGCGACTTAAGAAAGTCTTCTTGAAACATGACGCTGAGCTTCCCGGCAAAGCCAGTCAACAACCGAGCATACGTCTCGAGGATCTCCTTCTTTCGCTCTGTTGAGCGCGCATTTTTTAGCCGCTCCGCCGCCTGCTTAATCCGATAGTCCAGAGTGGCGATCTCCTGAACAAGATCAGCAACCTGATCGTCCAGCTGTGAGGAGAATCGCTTCTGTCCTGCTCGCTCAAGTAAACGTGCAAACGTGACCTGCCCCCGTCTGCGAGTGAGAAGCTCATTGAACCTTTGCTCGTCCTCGGTGGCGTCTTTGAGGCGCTGACGACTGATGGCGATCTCACCAGATACAATCGCCTGAGCATTCATCACCTCAACTAAGACATCGTCTGTCCGACTTTCATCTTGCGCCAACGCAAACCGTTCACCAAACGAGTTCTCGTGAAGCTGACCACAGGTCGGGCACTCTAAGTCTTCACCCTCATGCTTTACAGCGAACATGTAGTCCGCATGCAACTCCCTGCGAACGCGATCGAGAATCTCTCGCTGAGCCTCCAGTTGTAGTCGGCGCTGGGTCAAGCCTGAGAGCTTTGCTCGCTCTTCCTCACGGACCTCCACCAGCTGTTGGAGCATGCCCACCACGCGCTCAATCTCCTCGGAAAAGACTTCCGGATCGATTTCTACGTCGATGTCTTCAGCAACCGTGTTCTTGGCTCGTTTCTGAAGCGAGCGCAATCCATCCAACTGCTTAGCCGGCTCAACTTTGGCAGCCGTTGCTGTCGCCTGGAGCTCTAAGGCATCGAAATACTCAGCGCCTGTCACGCCTACATGAAAGTTAACAACGTCTTCTCGCCAGCGAGCGAACTGCTCCAGACGAGCAAAGGAAGTCCAAGGACTGCTCCATCCAGCGTCTTGGTCCACATAGAAAGGGATAAACAGGTAGGCCGGCGGCGGAACAACCACCTTCTCGGCCCGATTTTTCAGCCGAAGCTTGGCACCCAGCAACTCATAGAGAGCCGGCGCGAGCCCTTCAGTGACACTGGTGTAGCAACCTCTGACGCGCTCTGATTCGATCAATGTGAAGGTTTTTCCCTCCTTCAACATGACGTAGGAATCGCCGTCTACAGTGAACTCCAGCGCCGATATGACGCTCGCACCTTTCCAATCCGGATGGATCTCTGCCGCTTCTGCGCCCAGCGTCCCATATATGGACTTGGCTAACGATGACTTGCCTACGTCATTTAGGCCCTTGATCACCGTCACGTCGGGGTGGAACTCGACCGACCTTGCTTTTCGTTCCCGATGGGATACGAGATGAAGCCTTTGAAAGACTAAGTTTTTCATGAGTCCTGGTCCTTAGACTGCGCACCAGCATCCGGAAGTTATTGGGAGTGGTTTTCATAGAAAGTCATCATTACGACAATGAGTTCCTGCTCCGGGGAAAGCGCAGCAGCGCCGTATCCAGAGTCGCTTCGAGCGATCGCCACGGCAGCGTTCGCCATGTCAAACAGCGTTGCACTATTGGCCATGACGCTCTCACCCGCTGCGACGAGGATTTGCCTGTCTCGGCGAAACGCTCCATCCAACGGGCTCTGCATCCTTGAGAAGTAGTCCGGATAGGCTTCCCGGAGCTTGACCCGAACGGGAAATGGCACGTTGTCTTTGTGTAGCTCTGCGAGGACATTTGCCCAAGCACCAGCGGCTGGTGCTACAGATCGTGCGCTGTCAAGCATCAGGTTAAAGGACGCCCGGTCGATCCCTTTTGCACTGCAAACCTCGGAAATGGTCCCGGACGGCCTTTTAGCTACAGTCCGTCTACGCAACTCGTCAAACAGCGTTCTGTAGAAAGCCTTGGGCCGAATGTGAGCGCCTTTGACGTGCTGATCTAAGAAGTTGGTCACCAAGCCGACAGCGGTTTCGTTGTGTGTATCCAGATGAATCTGGGCAATGGAAACCGTTAGCTGCTCCCGGAGAGGCTCCTCAAAGTCCTCGCCCAGTTCGTCCGCCAAGCAGGTCCTCATAGCCTCCCACTCTGTAGGCTTCAACACCTCAAAGAGTCGCTCACCAGATGGCTCAGAGGCCTTTTCGGTGACAGGGAAGCCGTAGCCGCTTCCCACGTTGGTCACGAACTGGAAAGTGACTTGCTCCTGCTTTAGCTGAGCAGCCTTGGCGCACAATCGCCCAAGGATGGAAGGTAGAGCGTCGCCACTCTTACCCTTCTTCCGATTCGTCAGCCTCTTCAGCGTCCAAGCCTTTTTTTCGCTGGTCTTGATCTGATAGAACGCGGCGCGTGATGGCTGGTCTGGACAATCCAGGACAGCGATGTCCTCATGCAACTCGCAAAGGAGCACGTAGTTCCCTGATCCCTGGTGCAGGGTCAGCAACCGAGCCAAAGCCCAGTTCTTTTGGTAATCGAAGCGATCCGCAGAGATAGCGCCGCCTTCCTCTGCCAATTGAGCCGTGGACAGAAAGTCAGCGATGACGGTCGAACTCATTTCCCGAGGCCCCTTCCGTCGGATCTCCTTGCCCGACGCCTTGCCGCGATTAGAGGGATGTTTGTGACCCAAGTCAACATTGGGCCTACACACTCAGCATAATCAATGAGTTGCCTGCCGGGCTGGTGTTTCCCCACGGCTCGGCTAACGCCCCCTCCAAACGTCCAAAGCGACCACCTAAGAAAAACATTTGGGGTGCCACTTCCCTGTGGCAGGCGCAGTCACTTCTTCTTGGGTTTCGGGGGCGGCGTTTTGATCGTCTCAACCACCGAGCCCTTCTTGTCACGTTCCGCTTCCTTTACGGGCTTGAATCTCCCTGAACCCGCATCGCGTCCGATCTTCTTCGTTGCCATCTGGAGCTCTCCTTATAGAAGGAAACCAACGACAGTCACCGTTTGAGCTTTTTCAGCAACCAAAGCGCCGCATCCGCGCGCTCTTCCGGCGAAAGCTCTTCCAACGCCAGAATAACGTCGGCCATGTGGTCATCTCTCGCGACCAAGTAGGCCATTGGCACGCCCAGCACTTCGGCCAAACGCGCGAGCCCGTCCAGGTCAATCCCACTGACCTCGGTCTCATACCGGTTGACCCGGCTGCTCGCCAGCTTCTTATCGAGCCCCATCAGAACCCCCAGCGCTCGCTGGCTGGCGATGCCGCGCAGTTCCCGGGCCTGTTTGAGGCGGGCGGCGAACAATGAACGGGGGGAAGCCTTGGACACGTGAACGAATGTTGAAAACTTGGGTGGACAGCATGACGTGGTCCCTCAATGCATGGCAGACTCTTCATGAAATGTAGCACCCTCCCGACCAACCACAGGGGTTTTCATGAAGAAGAACCAGACAAGGATGGCCGCCGCCCTGGTGGCCACGCTGCTGTTGAGTGCACATGTCGTTTCCGCCCAGGAAGCCAGCCAGTCCAACCCGGAGTCAGGAAAGCCGGGCTTTTTCCGCCAGCTTGGGACCAGCCTGAAGAATGCGGGCCAAGAAATGATGGGGGGGAAGCCCGCCGGGGCCACCACCCAAGCCTCTGGCAACCAGCCGATCTACGCCCCGGTCAGCGGTGCAGGGAAGCTGCCCGGGCTCTTCAAATCCGATAACCACCAGCTTGCCCAGCAAGGCCGACTGGACTGGCCCCGGGTCGCCCTGACATTCCAGGAGTGGGGAACGTCCCTGCGCTGCTGGACCGTCGAGGCCCGCATCTGGACAAGCCCCTCCGCGTCGACCACAGAGGTCTTCCAGACCTGCGCCAATGCAGCCCTGACGGAGACCGACGACCTGGGCGACATCGCCGAGCTCAACACGGCGGCACTTTGGAAAGGGCGCGACAGCCTGACTGGGATTCGAGTGCCGGCAGGCAAACCGAACACCGGGGCTAGTCGGTCCAGCGGCCCCAATCCGCCGAGCCAGCCGTTCGTCCTCAACGTGAGCCGTCCAGGTGTGTCCGACCGGGCTGTCGACGTAGCCCTTCGCGTGGCCTGGGTAAGCGGCTTCATCCAAACATCGGATCTGCACCCGGGAGCCAGCGGTCTGCTGACGCCCTTCAAAGATTCGAGGATGTGGCTCGCTGGGTTCAAGCCGGAAGGCAATCGAGACCGGTAAGCCCTCTCCTTCTCTACCCGTCCGGGGCGGCCCACCGCCGCCCCTCATCACTCCCAAGGAATGATTATGAAAGCACCGAAGCTTGCCTTCGCCGGCTTGGCGACCGCTTTTGCATTGACCGCCTGCGGCGGCCCGCCTTCCAACGCGGACGCCCAGAAAGCGCTGGTCACCCTGCTCGAGCAGAGCGGAGCCGGGCAGATCTCCGATGTCCCCGAGTTCCAAATCAACGGGTGCGTTGAAGCGAAAGACACCGCCGGATACCGCTGCGACACCAGCGGCAAGGTGGCTATCGACATTGGCGGCCGCCGAGTTCCGGTTCCTATCGGCAAGAACCTGCGCTACGTCAAAGAGGATGGGACTTGGAGGGCCTACGCCAAATGAGCGTCCCTCCCCCTCTTCTTGACCAGTCGCCCCCTGCCCGGCGCAAGTTGATGCCCCCCAGGGACCGGTTCTTCTGGTGGTATTCGGGAACCTTGCTCTTCCTCGGACCTTTTGGGTTCATTGTTGGGCCGCTTATGGCCCGGCGAGGAACACGGAAGGTAGGACGCCTCTACCCCGCCGAATCTCGAGTGGCTCAGGCTAGGGATAAAGGGTTCGCTTGGTGGCAGTGGTGGGCCATGACCGTGCTGACGCTGATGGGCGCACTGGGGGCCTTCGCTGTCCTAAGCGGGCTGCCGATGTTCCTGTTCGTGATGTATGCACAGCTGACTCAGTAGCCACCTAGCCGACCATAATCGATAGCTTTACGCCAAACGCGCTGTATGGCCAGAAATAAACACCCAAGCTCGCAATCAGCCTATACGCCACTCACAAAAAAGCCCGGGAAAACCGGGCTTTTTTGTCATCTTACGTTACGCCATCCCTTAAAGCGCAGGGAAGAGATCGTTGAACTCTTCGATGCGAAGCATCCGAATGTCGGTGACAGAGGGCTTAAACCAAGGGAAGGCCGCACTAAGGGCTTGCGCAGCCAGAACACAGCTGACAGCCGTCACAGTAGGACCACCAAAATACACACTGCCTTGCTGCCTGTTGAAACCCTTTGCTACCAAAACGCGACCGATATCGGCATACGCATTCTGGTATGAGGCAACATGGTAGTTAGCCTGAAGCGCTTTTTGGTCCAAATCAAAAGCAATCGCATACATCCTGCTCGCATCCTTAGGCAGAGATTGAGTTAAAGATTCCTTGGCCGCCTCTTCGGCGAGCCGATGTATAACTGGATCATAGCGGCCCATGAGGATCCCCATTTGAGATTACACTTGACATTGTAACAAGATGCTGGCAAGGCGCAAGTAGGTGCAAATATCATAGCTCCAAGCGTTCAGCTGGGCACTAGTAGTCGATCCTCCTCTGTCACCTTGCTAACTGCTAGCATCTCAGGACACAACATAGGACACATGTCCGGTTTGCGATCTGTTGCAGGGTCAAGGGGTTAGGTTCGAGTCGATCCGATCCCCCTCTCTCCGCCAGACAAACGCAAAAGGGCCGCCCACAGGGTGGCCCTTTTGCGTTTGTCTGGCGGATGGGATGGGTGGTGAGAAGCCCCACCGGGGTTCGACGGTTCTGCAGGAGCAGAACCGGACAGTCGCAGGCTGGTCCCGGGGCGCAACGCGCATCGGGATCGGGTGCAGGGATGCACCCGACAATCCCCCTCTCTCCGCCAGATAAATGAAGAAGCCGCCCAGTGGGCGGCCTTTTTTATTTTGGCTGGCGGCAATCGCCGCAGGCACTACCGGACTGAACAGGCGCTGCCGCCGTGGCCGGTCCAACGGCCCGCCCGCCGACGGCGCGCGATCGGCCGCGAGTCATCTGCGCCGGAGCAGTCCTCGCACGCAGGCGCCGACGAACGCCAGCCCCAGCAGCACCCACACGACCGTCATTCCCCACAACGCACCGAACGTATCCAGGACCGGCTCCAGCCGCAGTCGCGCCGGGTCGTACAGCACGCGTACCGGCTGCCCAGGCTCATAGCCGAAAATCATGCCGCCCTGCGGGTACGAGATGCGTTGGCCGGTCGCGGTGGTGAACGCGACCTGCGGATGCGATCCGCCGGCGTTCAGGCGCTCGACCTGGCCATCAACGGCCTGCGCGACCTCCAGGAACTCAAGACGATGCGTCACCTCGAGGGCGGCCCCGGCAAGGCTCAACAGGCCCACCGCGCCAAACAGCAGACCACGCATGAGCTGGACAGTCCGGGAAAGAGAAGGGTCGGGCGTCACTGGGCAGCTCCGTTGCAGGCAGGAAGACGAATGCGGCCGGCGGATCCTGCCGCGCGGTCAGTCCCATGTGTCGAAAGCATAGCCCGGAAGCCGCCGCGCCCCGCTGCACGCCATCGCGGCCGCATGCGCCTCGCCATTGCCCGCGAACGACGCACCCGCCTGGTACAGGCGCCTGCGTCCCGAGCACGGTCATTCGAGTGGGGAAAAGTCACCTGGAAAAGGATCGGCATCGCTCCATGTACCCTGGAACGCTTCGCCCCCTCCCAACGTCTGGACGGTTGAAATGCAGCCGGGCAACTCCATGGCATTTCCCATGAACCTCCGCCTCTACCGCCCCGCCGACGCCAGCGCCTGCCTGTCGATGTTCGACAGCAACGTGCCCACCTATTTCGCGCCCGAAGAGCGCAGCGACTTTGAACGCTTCCTGCGCGAGCAGGCCATGGACTGTGCATTCCAGGTGATCAAGCGCGATGGCAGCATCGTGGCCTGTGGCGGCCTGTCGCGACGCGGCGACGGCAGTGCCGGCTTCTGCTGGGGCATGGTGCAGCGCGCGCTGCACCGGCAGGGACTGGGCCGCGAACTGGCGCTGGCACGCCTGCGCCAGGCCGAAGCGGATCCGTCGATCAAGCGCATCACGCTCAGTACCAGCCAGCACACCCAGGGCTTCTATGCCGGGCTGGGCTTCCAGGTGACGCGGATCGTGTCCAATGGCCACGGCGCCGGGATCGACGCCGTGGAGATGGAGCGGGGGGTCTAGCCCTCCGCCCCGCCCCGGATCCACGCAAGCCTGGATCCAACATCGCCGCACTTCCCTCAGAAGCCCACGCGCAGGTTGATCTGCCCACCCACGTCGCGGCGGCCATCGCCATGCTGGCCCTGCACGAACATCGACAGCTGGCTGTTGCGGCCGAGGCCGACCGCCACGCCCAGCTGGCTGACCAGCGCATTGCGCGCCATCACCGCACTGTAGACATCGAAGGCATTGCCGCCCACCGCGAAGCGATTGCGGCTGGCCACATCGGTGTCACCCGAGGCGTGCTGCCAGCCGAGGCCGACCGTCAGCTGTGCCGGGAAGCGCTCGCCGCTGCCCACGTCCCAGCGCCCACGCACGCCCACGGTGCTGACATTGAGCGTGTCCTTGCCGCCTTCCAGCGCCAGCGCAGCAGTGCCGCCCTGCTCCACTGCGCGATCGCTGTCGACCCAGTGCTTGGTGAACTGCACGTACGGCTGCAGCTGGGTCCTGCCATGGGACCAGGTCCAGCTGCCCTCCACCTGCGCGATGGTCACATCCGAGTCCTGGCGGCTGTACAGGGTCTGGCCCAGCAGCGGCACCTCACGCGTGGTGCGCGTGCGGTAGTCGCCGCGCGATACGCTGCCACCGACCGCGAAACCGTTGTTCCACTGGCCCTGTGCATACAGGCCGAACGTGTGGCCACGCAGGCGGGCCCGCGAACTGCGATCGTACAGGCGCGTATCCAGCCGCTCGTTGCCTGCGGCCGCACCCAGCACCACGTGCTCGCCCAGCTGCCAGTCCACGCCCGCCATCAGCGCATTGCGGTTGGAGCGGATGTCATCGCCGTTGCCGTCACCGTCCTGGCGGAACACCTTGCCACTCCCGGCCAGCCAGGCCGAGGCTCGCTCACCACGCACGGTCGGCAGCTCACTGCCCAGGCGCTGGCGGATACCCTCCTCCAGGTAGTTGTCGTACAGCAGCACCGCGCGGCTGGCCGCATGCACTTCACCCGAAAGCTGGTCGAACGCCGCGCGCGCAGTGCCCGCGTCATACATCAGCAGGGTGTTGTACAGGCCCAGCGCCGGGCCGCTCTGCGGCAGGCTGTCCAGCGCTGCGGCAGTGTTGTACTGGTTGCGCGTCGTCGCTGCGGTGGTGAATGCTGCGGTCTGCGCCACGTCTATCTGCAGGTTGGCGGTGTTGGCGGTATAGACCGGCGTAATCGTCAGGAAGGCCGACGGCGAGGTTGCCGAAGCGAACTGCCCGCTCACGCCACCACCTGCATTGACCACCGTGTACTGCTGGCCCTGCTGGTAGCTGGTGCTCGGCGAAATGGTGTTCACCCGCACCGTGCTGCCACTCACGTTTGCACTACCGCCCACCTGCACCGTGTCGCTGCCGGTGGCACCCAGGTCGATGCCCAGCGTGCTGCCCGGCGACAGGGTCAGATTGCCGCCCACCGTAATGGTGCCGGCGCCATTGCCCGCACCGCCGCTGTTGCCTGGACCATTGCCCGGCGACAGCACGCCGCCGCTGGACACCGTCACGCCGCCACCCGTGCCACCGATGGTCCCGGTACCGGACAGCGTGGTACCGCTGCCGATGGTCCACTGGCCACCGATGTTGCCGGTGACATTCAGGCCACCGCCGGTGACCTGGCCGGTGCCGCTGAAGCCGCCGCTGTTGCCGCCCAGGTTCAGGCCGCCCGGGCCTGCCTGCACGATGCTGCCACCACCGCTGATGGTGCCGCCCAGCGTGGTGGTGCCGCCGGTGTTGATGACCAGGCCACCATTGTTGGTGATATTGCCGGTGATCGAGCCGCTGGCGCCGCCATTGCCGACCTGCACGGTGCCGCCGGCATTGATGGTGGTGCCGCCGGTGTAGGTGTTGTTGCCGGTCAGGACCACGGTGCCGGTGCCGGCCTGGGTCAGGCCACCGTTGCCGCTGATGGTGCCGCCCACCGTGGTGTTGCCGCCGACGTTGAACACCAGGCTGCCGTTGTTGGCAACGTTGCCGGTGATCGCACCGCTCGCGCCACCGTTGCCGACCTGCAGCGTGCCGCCGGTGTTGATGGTGGTCCCGCCGGTATAGGTGTTGTTACCGGTCAGGACCACGGTGCCGGTGCCGGCCTGGGTCAGGCCGCCGCTGCCGCTGATGGCACCGCCGACGGTGGTGTTGCCACCCACGTTGAACACCAGGCTGCCGTTGTTGACGACGCTGCCGCCGATGGCACCGGTCGCCCCGCCATTGCCGACCTGCAGGGTGCCACCGGCATTGATGGTGGTCTGGCCGGTATAGGTGTTGTTGCCGTTCAGGGTCAGCGTGCCGCTGCCGGCCTGGGTCAGGCCGCCACTGCCACTGATGGTGCCATTCAGCGTGGTATTGCCCGCCACATTGGAGAGCAGCGTGCCATTGTTGGTGACGTCGCCGACGATCGAGCCCGTCGCACCGCCGTTGCCCAGCTGCAGCGTACCGCCGGCGTTGATGGTGGTACCGCCGGTATAGGTGTTGGTACCGGTCAGCAGCAACGTCCCGCTGCCGGCCTGGGTCAGGCCGCCGCTGCCGCTGATGGTGCCACCCAGCGCGGTGTTGCCGCCCACGTTGGAGATCAACGCGCCATCGTTGGTGATGTCGCCAGCGATGGAGCCGGTTGCCCCGCCGTTGCCGACCTGCAGCGTGCCACCGGCATTGATGGTGGTGCCGCCGGTGTAGGTGTTGTTGCCAACCAGGGTCAACACGCCAGCGCCGGCCTGGATCAGCGTGCCACTGCCACTGATCGCGCCATCGACTGTGGTGTTGCCACCGACGTTGAACACCAGGCTGCCGTTGTTGGCAACGTTGCCGGTGATCGCGCCGGTCGCACCGCCATTGCCCACCTGCAGCGTGCCACCGGCATTGATGGTGGTGCCGCCGGTATAGGTGTTGTTGCCGGTCAGGGTCAGCGTGCCGCTGCCGGCCTGGGTCAGGCCACCGGCGCCGCTGATGGTGCCGCCCAGCGTGGTGTTGCCGGCCACGTTGGATACCAGCGCACCGTTGTTGGTGATGTCACCCACGATCGCGCCGGTTGCACCGCCGTTGCCCACCTGCAATGTGCCACCGGCATTGATGGTGGTACCGCCTGTGTAGGTGTTGTTGCCGGTCAGCACCAGCGTACCGCTGCCGGCCTGGGTCAGGCTGCCACTGCCGCTGACCACACCGCCCACGGTTGCCGTGGTGCCGAGGTTGTAGACCAGGCTGCCGTCGTTGGTGATGTCGCCCAGCACCGAGCCGGTGCTGCCACCGTTGCCGATCTGCAGCGTGCTGCCACCGTTGATGGTGGTGCCACCGGTGTAGGTGTTGTCACCGCTCAGGGTCAGCGTGCCGGTACCACTCTGCACCAGGCCACCGGTGCCGCCGATCACGCCGGCGAACGTGGTGCTGGCGTTGTTGCCGCCAGTGGTCAGCGTTGCACCGCCCAGCGCCACCGTACTGCCGGTAACACCGGCCAGGCCACCGATGCTCTGGTTGCCACCGGCACTGATGTCCAGCGTACCGGTGCCGGCCAGGTTCACCGTGCTGGCGTCGGACAGGCTGCCGCCCGCGCCCACCGCCAGCGTGCCGCTGTTGATGGTGGTGGTGCCGGTGTAGCTGCTGGCGCCGGCCAGGGTCAGCGTGGCCGCACCGTCCTTGGTCAGGCCGCCTGCACCGGAGACCGCACCGGCCAGCGTCAGGTCGTTGTTGCCCAGCACATCAAGCGTGGCACCGGCGCCGAGTGCAACGTTGTTGGCCAGGGTCACCGCCGCGTTGGCATCCAGCGAACCGTTCCCGGCCACGTTCAACGCACCCGTACCGAGCGCGGCATTGTTGCCGACCACCAGCCCGCCGGCATTGAGGGTGACGCCGCCGCTGAAGGTGTTCGCACCGCCCAGCGTCTGCACGCCAGCGCCGTCCTTGATCAGCGCTCCCGTGCCGCCGATGGTGCCGTCGAACGTGGTGTTGCCGACGCCGCCGAGAGTCAGCGTGTTGCCACCCAGCGCCACACTCGAACCCGCCACGCCCGCCAGCGAGCCGATGCTCTGGTTGCCGCCTGCCGAGATATCGAACGCGGTACCCGCATTGGCGAGGGTGACCGCACCGGTCGCCGCCAGGCTGCCACCGGCACCGATCGCCAGCGTGCCGGCATTGATGGTGGTGCCGCCGGTGAAGGTGTTGGTACCGGTCAGGGTTTCGGTGCCGGTGCCTTCCTTGATCAGGCCGCCGGTGCCGGCAATCGAACCACCGAACGTGCCGTTGCTGGCATCGCCGATGGTCAGCGTGTTCGCGCCCAGATTCACCGTACCGTTGCCGATCAGCGTGCCGAACACCTGCGTACCCGCACCGGCCGACAGATCCAAGGTCGCGCCGGTGGCCAGGTTGACGGTGCCACTGGCAAGCAGGCTCGCGCCCGCGCCCAGCGCCAGCGTACCGGCGTTGATGTTGGTGCCACCGGAATAGGTGTTGGTGCCGTTCAAGGTTAGTGTGGCCAGGCCCTCCTTGGTGAGGAACCCGGTGCCGCTGAGATTGCCGTTGAGTGTCAGATCGTTGCTGCCCAGCACGGTCAGGCCGGCATTGAGAACGAAGTTGTTGCCCAGCGTGATCGCGCTGTTGGAATCGAGCGAGGCATTGCCACCCACGGTCACCGTACCCGTGCCAAGCGCGGAATTGTTGCCGACCACCAGGCCACCGGCGTTGAGCGTGACGCCACCGCTGAAGGCATTGGCACCATTCAGCGTCTGCACGCCGGCGCCGTTCTTGATCAGGCCGCCACTGCCGCTGATCACGCCGTTGTAGGTGCTGTCGGCGACGCCGCCGAGGGTCAGCGTGTTGCCGCCCAGCGCCACTGTGCTGCCGGCCACGCCGGCCAGCGAACCAATGCTCTGGCTGCCACCGCCGGAGATGTCCAGCGTGCCGGCACCGGCCAGATTCACCGCGCCGGTGGACGCCAGGCTGCCTCCGGCACCGATGGCCAGCGTGCCGTTGTTGATGGTGGTGCCGCCGGAATAGGTGTTGGCACCGGTCAGGGTCACCGTGGCTGCGCCGTCCTTCACCAGACCACCGGCACCGCTGATGATGCCGTCCAGGGTCAGCCCATTGCTGCCGAGCAGGGTGAGGTTGTTGCCGGCAGAGAGGTTGATGGCGTTGCCGAGGGTGACTGCCAGGCTGCTGTCCAGCGTCGCGTCGGCCCCCACGTCCAGCGCCCCCGTACCCAGCGCGCTGTTGTTGCCGACCACCAGGCCTCCACCGTTCAAGGCCAGACCACCACTGAACAGGTTGGCGCCGCCCAGGGTGAGGATACCCACGCCGTTCTTGACCAGCGCACCGGTGCCGGAAATCGAACCGTCGAAGGTGCTGCTGTCGGCGCCGCCGAGGATCAGCGAGTTGGCGCCGAGGCTGACCAGGGAGCCGGTCACGCCAGACAGTGAACCAATCGTCTGGTTGGCACCGGAACCCGAAATGTCGAAGCCCGCGCCGGCGGCGGCGACGTTCACCGCTCCGGACGAGGACAGACTGCCGCCGAGACCGATCGCCAGCGTGCCGGCGTTGATGGTGGTGCCGCCGGTGTAGGTATTGGTGCCGGTCAGTGTCTCGATACCGCTACCGACCTTGGTCAGGCTACCGGTGCCGGCGATCGAACCGCTGAAGGTGCCGTTGGCGGCGCTGCCCACTTCGATGTTGTTGGCGCCCAGGTTGACCGTGCCGTTGCCAACCAGCGTGCCGAACACCTGCGTGCCGTTGCCGGCCGACAGGTCCAGCGTGGCGCCGGTGGCGAGATTGACGGTGCCGCTTGCGGCCAGGCTGGCCCCGGCGCCGAGTGCCAGCGTGCCGGCGTTGACGTTGGTACCGCCGGTGTAGGTGTTGGCGCCGTTCAAGGTCAGCATCGCAGTGCCGTTCTTGGTCAGGCTGCCGGCACCGGAGAGCACACCGTTGAGGGTAAGCGCGCTGGTGCCCAGCACCGTCAGCCCGGCGTTGAGCACCACGTTGTTGGCCAGCGTCGCCAGCGCGGTGGTATCCAGCGTGGTCGCCCCACCGACGGTGAGCACGCCGGTACCCAGCGCGGCATCATTGCCGAGCACCAGGCCGCCGGCATCGAGCGAGACGCCGCCGCCGAAGGTATTGGCACCGGACAGGGTCTGCACCCCGGCGCCGACCTTCACCAGCCCGCCACCACCACTGATCACGCCATCGAAGGCCCCGTTGGTCGCGGTGCCGAATGTCAGCGAATTGCCCCCCAGCGCCAGTGTGGTTCCGAGCACGCCGTTGAGCGCACCGATGGTCTGGTTGCCGGTCGCGCCGGAGATATCGAAGCCCGCGCCGGCATTACCGAGCGTGAGGTCGCCAGCGGCAGCCAGACTGCCCCCCACGCCCAGCGCCAGCGTGCCGGCGTTGATGGTGGTGCCACCGCTGTAAGTGTTGGCGCCGTCCAGTGTCAGCGTGGCGGTGCCGTTCTTGATCAGGCTGCCATTGCCGGACACGATGCCGCCCAGGGTCAGCGCATTGCTGCCCGCTACGGTCAGCGCCACGCCCGAGCCAAGGTTCACCGCGTTGCCCAGCGTCACCGCGGTGCCGGCATCCAGCGAAGCACTGTTGTTCACCGCCAGCGTGCCGGAACCCAGCGCCCCGTTGGCGCCCACCACCAGGCTGCCGCCGTTCAAGGTCAGGCCGCCATCGAACGTGTTGGTGTTGTTGAGCGTCAGCAGACCCGTACCGTTCTTGACCAGGCTGCCGTTGCCAGCCACCACGCCGCCGAGGGTGACATCATTGGTGCCGCCCAGCGTCAGTTGCGTACCGGCACCAAAGTTCACCGCGTTGGCCAGGTTCAGCGCCACGGTACTGTCCAGCGTGGTGGTGCCACCGATGCCCAGCGGACCCGTGCCGAGCGCACTGGCGTCGCCGAGAATCAGGCCGCCCGCGTTGAGCGCAAGGCCACCGCTGAACGTGTTGGCGCCGGACAGCGTCTGCACGCTCGTACCGGTCTTGATCAGGCCACCGGTACCGTCGATCACGCCGGCAAAACTGCCATCGGCGGCACCGCCGAAGGTGAGTGACTGCGCGCCAAGCAGCAGCTGGCTGCCTGCCACGCCGTTCAGTGCGCCGATGGTCTGCGCTGCACCCGCTGCGGAGATGTCCAGTGCCGCACCGGCGCCCGCAAGATCCACTGCACCGGTTGCGGCAAGACTGCCGCCCGCTCCCAGCGCCAGCGTGCCTGCGTTGATGGTCGTGCCACCGTTGTAGGTATTGGCGCCAGACAACGTCAGCCGCGCCGTACCGTCCTTGATCAGCCCGCCAACACCGAATACCGGGCCGGCGAGCGTCAGGTCATTGCTGCCCAGCACCGTGAGGTTGGCGCCGGCGGCGAGGCCTATGTTGTTGGTCACGGTGAGCGCCGATGCTGCATCCAGCGAAGCGTTGCCGCCCACGTCCAGCTGGCCGGTACCCAATGCCTGCGCATTGCCCAGCTGCAGCAGGCCCGCGTTGAGGCCAACACCCCCGCTGAAGGTGTTGGCTCCGTTCAACGCCAGTGTCGCCGCACCGTTCTTGACCAGGCCGCCAGTGCCGCTGATGACACCGCCCAGCGACACGTCCTGGCTGCCCAGCAGATCCAGCACCGCGCCTGCACCGAGGTTGACGTCGTTGGCGAGATTCAGGGCCACCGAACTGTCCAGCGTGGTATCGGCCCCCACCGACAATGCACCGGTGCCCAGCGCGCCGGCATTGCCCAGCAGCAGGCCGCCGCCGTTGACGGTCAGCCCCCCACCGAAGCTGTTGGCGCCATTGAGGGTCAAGGTGGTGGCACCGTTCTTCACCAGCCTGCCCGCACCGGACACCACCCCACCCAGCGTGATCGCCTGCGAACCCGGCAGCGACAACGCGGCGCCTGCACCCAGTGCCACGTTGTTGCTCAGGTTCAGCGGCGCACTGCCGTCGAGCGAGACGTTGCCACCGATGCCCAGTGTCCCCGTACCGAGCGCGCCGCTGTTGCCCAGCAGCAGGCTGCCCGCGTTTGCGTTCAGTCCACCGCTGAAGGTGTTGGTACCGTTCAAGGTCAGTGTCGAGGCGCCGTTCTTGACCAGGCTGCCGGTGCCCGTGATGTTGCCGGCCAGGGCCAGGTTCTGGCTACCCGGCAGGGTCAGGGCCGCGCCGAGGTTGATCGCACTGCCCAGGTTCAACGCTGCCGTGGCATCCAGCGACCCGTTGCCACTGACCGTCAGCGCGCCGCTTCCCAGCGCACCGGCGTTGCCCAGCACCAGCCCACCGGCCGCAAGATTCACCCCACCGCTGAAGGTATTGGCACCGGTCAGCGTCTGCACGCCGGTACCCTGCTTGATCAGCCCACCGGTGCCGCCGATCACGCCGGCGAAGGTCTGGTTGGTGGCATCACCGAAGGTGAGCGTGCTGCTGCCCAGCGTCACCGTGCTGCCGGCAATACCGGACAGCGCGCCGATGGTCTGGTTGCCGCCGAGCGAGATGTCCAGGTCCGCGCCAACGCCGGTCAGGCTGACCGCACCGCCGGCGGCCAGGCTTCCGCCGCTGCCCACCGCAACCTTGCCGGCATTGATCGCCAGGCCGCCGATGAAGGTATTTGCGCCACCCAGCGTAAGCGTGGCCGCACCGTTCTTGACCAGGCTGCCGGTGCCACCGATGGCGCCGCCCAGCGTCAATGCATTGCTGCCCAGTACATTCAGCAGGCCACCTGCGCCGAGGTTGATGCCGTTGCCCACGCTCAGCGCCGCGCTGGCATCGAGCGTTGTCGGACCGCCGACATTCAGCGCGCCGGTTCCGAGCGCGCCGGCATTGCCCAGGACCAAGCCACCGGCATTGAGCGCCAGCCCACCACCAAAGGTATTTGCACCGTTGAGCGTCAGCGTGGTCGCACCACTCTTGACCAGGCTGCCGGTGCCACCGATCACGCCGTTGAACGTCAACGCCTGGTTGCCGAGCAGATTGAGGCTGGCACCCGAACCGAGGTTGACCGCGTTGCCCAGTGCAAGCGCCCCCGTGGTTCCATCGAGCGTCACGTCGCCGCCGACACTGAGCGCACCGCTGCCCAGCGCAGCAGCATTGCCCAGCAGCAGGCCGCCGCCGTTGAGTGCCACGCCGCCACTGAGGTTGTTCACGCCCGACAAGGTCTGCACGCCGGTGCCCAGCTTGACCAGGCCACCCGTGCCTGCGGCGAACGTGCCGCTGTAGCTGGTATCGCCCAGCCCCGCGAGGGTGAGCGTGTGGCTGCCTAGGTTGACCGAACCGCCGAGGCCCGCCAGCGAACCGATGGTCTGGTTGGCGGCCGCCGAAAGATCCAGGCTGGTGCCGACGCCCAGCGTGATCGCGCCGGTGGGCGACAGGCTACCGCCCGCGCCCAAGGCCAACGCGCCCCCGGCCAGGTTGAAGCTGCCGCTCAGCGAATTGGCACCGTTCAGGGTCAGCGTGCCCGCACCGTTCTTGGTCACGTTGCCGGCACCGGAAATCGAGCCACTCAATGTCAGCGCATTGCTGCCCAGCAGGTTCAGCGAGCCCCCGCCATTGACCACCAGGTTGTTGCCCAGGTTGAAGCCCGCCGTCGTGTCCAGCGAGGCGCTGCCACCGACGGTCAGATTGCCGCTGCCGAGTGCACCGGCATTGCCCAGCAGCAGGCCGCCGGCATTGAGGTTGACGCCACCGGAGAACAGGTTTGCGCCGCCGAGAGTAACGATGCCGGTGTTGTTGACCGTCAGTCCGCCAGCACCTGAAAGCACGCCATTCAAGCCGAACGCATTGGTCCCGGCCAGGGATAGATTGCCGCCGAGGCTGAAAGCGTTGGCCAGATTCAGACCGGCCGTGGAGGATGCGATGGCACCGCCGTTGGCGGTGAACAGCCCTGTGCCGAAGGAACCGGCATTGTTGAAATTGACCAAGCCATCATTGAGCGTGGTCGCACCTGCACCCGCCCACGCACCCTGCAGGTTCCAGGTGCCGCTGTTGACGGTGAGCTTCTGGAAATTGAGGTACTGGTTCCAGCCCAGCGTGGTCACCGCTCCGCCGGTGCCGGCCCCCGGACCGCTGACGACGTTCTGCAACACCAGCGTGTTGTTGGCCGCACCACTGCCGGTGCCGGCGTCGACCGATCCCGCAGCCGCAACCTTCACCCCGGTGACACCGGTAATCACGCCTGCAAGAGCGCTGCCGCCGCCGCTCACAACGCTGGAACCCGACACTGCGGTGAAGGTGTTGCCGCCGGTTGAATCACCCAGGTGAACGCTGCCACTGACCGCCCCCGCATTGAGGAACGTATTACCGCCAGAAGCACCCAGACCGACACGCCCGTCGATGGTGCCGGTGTTGGTCACATTGGCTGCCGCACCACCGTACGTCACCACGGTAGTCGCGTCGGAAACGCTGCCTGCGCCGATCAACGACGTGCTGATCAGGCCGGCGTTGTTGATGGTGGTGGTGCCGTTGACATTCTGTGCCACCAGCGCCTGTCCACCGAAGCCCAGCAGCGTTGCGATGTTGACGACACCCTTGATCTGTCCGCTGGCATTGTTGTTGACGACGATCGCGCTGTTGTTGGCAGAAGCATTGCCGATGACCAGGCCGGGCGAGGCGAGGATGATCGAGCTCGGATCGATCGTGCCATTGTTGTTGACCGTCACGTTGTCGCCGGTCAGCGTTGCTGCGTTGCCGCCACCTACGATCGGCGGCGTACGCAGCAATGCACCCGCGTCGATGTTCAGCGTGAGGCCGTTGGTCGCGTTGGAGTAGTTGTTGATGTTGGTGCTGCTGTCGCAGTTTACGGTTGTGGTGCCCGTGCACGCTGCGAATGCCGGTCCGCTGGCCAGTGCGGCGGCCAAAGCCGCCGCCAGCTGGTGCGCCCGCAATCGCGGCACCCGCCCTGCGCTGACCGCGCTTCCGCCGGGATTGCCGGCGATCTCCGAAGCAACCTGCATTACCCCAAGGGCACGATTGAAAACCAGACGGTAAATGCGGTTCATCGGTAAATCTCCATGAAAAGACCGGATGGCACAGCTGGCAGGTTTTTTGGAGACAATGCGGCCCACCCCGGCTCCCGATGCGGGAACAAGGTTCGAGGGCATTAACTCCTGAAAATCTTCACATCTTCACGCGGTCGCACCCGGTGACAGGTACGACAGCGTGTCCCTCAAGGCGAAAACTCCCCGGTTTCGCCCGACGAATGGCGGCACTGTGCGACCGGCGGTGCCAGCGGCATGTGAATCACGCTCGTTATTTTCATGACGTACGTCAAATAAAACGGGCGGACAAAATGGTCTTGCCGAAAATGCATATACCTGCCGAAAGCGGAGATTCCCTTCCCCGCCTTAAGTAAATCATTCAGCTGCTGGAGAGTTTCATCAGCACCAGTCCGGAAACGATCAGCACCGCTGCACCGATCCGCATCGGGCTGACCTGCTCGCCCAGGAACACGATGCCGACCACGAATGCACCAACCGCGCCGATGCCGGTCCAGATTGTGTAGGCAGTGCCCAGCGGCAGGCTGCGCATGGCTACTGCGAGCAGCCAGAAGCTGGCGATCATGCCGATGATCGTGACCACGGTGGGGGTGAGCCTGGTGAAGCCTTCGGACTGCTTCATGGACACGGCCCAGACGATTTCCAGCAGGCCGGCGAACAACAGATAGATCCAGGCCATGACAGCCCTCCTCTTGGTAGGGCCAGGCCGTCCTGGTCAGTGGTTCCCGATGTGGGGGAGGCCGTTCCTCCTGGCCGGCATTGTAGCAACGCCGGTCGCGCCGGGCCCTTGCCAGCAGACGCGGGTTACAGCCGATTCAGTGCACGAAGCTGGCGTCGATGTACCTGCCTGCGCTATAGTTGCCGTCTGCCATCGGTCAGCCGATGTGCAGTCCGGCTGTGGTCTCCGGCGCGTCGCGCGCTGCTTCCCCTGATCGGTGAACACCGGCCGCCCCTTGGGCGGCCAACGTCTCTATGGTGGCCCCGTCGGCCCCTCGCGACGCTAGGTCGAAAATCCCGCCAGGGCCGGAAGGCAGCAACGGTATCGATCGACGCGGGCGCCGAGGTCAGCCGGCGGGGCCATCGCCTTTTCGGGCGCCCCACGGCCCTGGTAGCCGCCAATCTTGATTGGCGCCCCTCGCCGGGCATGGCCCACCGCTACCGGGCCTGCGGCGTTCCCTGATGGAACACCACGCGCCACCCCTGCGCATGCCGACGCCACAGCGAACTGCGCAGTACCCAGCGTTGCGCCTGGCCATCGACGTGATGGCGGCTGCGGTAGCGCACCTGGGCCAGGCCCCGGGCCAGCAACCACACGGCGTACTGTTCCGATTCAATCAGCACCTGCGCGCGCTCCAACGGGATCTCCAGCAACGCGGCATCACGACCGTAGCATTGTCCGGAACTGCCGATCTCGCTGAAATCCTCGTCCAGCAGGGCCGAAAGGGCCTGGCGGTCACCCCGCACCTGCGGCGCATGCAGCGCGCGTTCCAGCGCCTCCAGTTCGGCGGCCAACGCTGCGTCCGCAGGCTGGCCCACGTCGATCACGCCGGATCCTGCGCCAGTACGTGCGGCGCGGTCGGGCTGGCCAGGGGCACGCACTGCCCCGGCTGCGCAACACGGTGCCCCCGCGCCGCCAGCGCCTGGCCATCGGCCACGCTGGCATAGTGGTAAAGCATCATCCGCGCCCGCAGCTCGGCGCTGTACTCACGCTCCAGATCGTCCACGCCGGTGTGCGACGGATTGCCGTGCAGGCCGCAGTCGTGGGCGATCAGCTCGTTGTCATTGGCGAAGCGGGCCAGCATCTCCGGAATCGGCCGGGTATCGCCGCTCCAGGTCAGCGCGCCCTGCAGGCGCAGGCCATAGGCCGTCTCCGGCCAGTGGTGGCGCACTGGGAACACCTCCAGGCGCACTCCCTCGTGCCAGAACGCATCGCCCACCACGATCAGCTGGAAGGCATCCCAGAAGTTCGCACCGCCCTCGGCCAGCACGTTCGGATAGTCACCGATGCGCTGGTGCAGCAGCGGCACCACCGTGGCCGGCACATACAGGCGCAACTTGCCGCGCCGCTGCGCATTGAAGAAGGTGTCCACGAACAGCCGTTCGAAGCCTGCCACGTGGTCAAGGTGCACATGGGTCACGAACAACGCCTGCGGCATGTGGCCGTAGTGCGCCTTGAACGCGGTCAGCCCTTCACCACCACAATCAATGGTCAGCCACGGACGCCCATCCCGCTCGATCACCGACATCGGCGACCCCAGCTCGACCGCCGACGCATTGCCGACGCCGAGGAAACGCAACGACCAATCCATCAGGTGCCCCGGTTCCAGGCCATGTCATAGGCACGGCGCAGCCGCGCGTAGTCCTTCTGCACATCTTCCACGCTGCGCTCGCCGCGCAACTTGATCAGCGAGCGCAGCAGGCGCTTGAGGTTGCGTTCGCGCCAGGCAGTGGCCGGGATGCGGATCACGCCACGGTCGAAGTCGATCAGCCAGCCATGGCCGTTGCCATCGAACAGGATGTTGTGCGCGTTGAGGTCGGCATGGTCCAGGCCGGCACGATGGAAGCGGGCGATCAGCCGCCCCGTCTCCTCCCAGGGCGCGCCCCGGCCGGCGACCAGGGCGCGGTCGGCCAGCGAGCGCACGCCCTCGATCCGCTCCATCAGGATCGCGGCCCGGTAGCGCAGGCCCTCGCGCATGTAGAACGCGGCGATCGGCCGTGGCACCGGCAGCTTCTTCTCGCGCAGCGCGCGCATCAGCCGGAATTCGGCGAAGCTGCGGGTCCGGTCCGAACCGCGCCACAGGTACTGGTCGTGGCTGAGCTTCGCGGCCAGGCCGCCCCGCAGGTAGTGCCGCAGCACGCTGGCCCCGAACGGCGCATCGACGAACCAGGCGCTGCCGCGGCCGCCCTCGCCCACCGGCCGGGCCCTGCTGCCCCAGTGCTGGGGCGAGAACAGGCCGATGTCGGCTTGCCGCAGCCGCTCGCGGTCGAACAGAATGGCCCCGATGCCGCGACCCTCGCGGCATGGCGTCAGCGCTTCATTGGCGTCGAATGCGACCATTTCATTGAGTCTAACAACACATGGCATCAGCGTCCTCCTCCTTGTGCCTCCTGCGCCTGTCCGCACTCGGCGACGTCACCCACGTGGTGCCCCTGGTGCGCACCCTGCAGGCTGCGCGCCCGGACACGCCGATCCACTGGATCATCGACAAGGTTGGCCACAAGCTGCTTGACGGCCTGCCCGGTGTCACCTTCCATGCCTACGACAAGAAGAGCGGCATGGCTGGGGTCAAGGAACTGCGCAGGCAACTGCCACCGGGGCGCTTCGAGGCGCTTCTGCAGATGCAGGTCGCATTCCGCGCCAACCTGCTGTCAGCCTTCATTCCGGCCGAACGCCGCATCGGCTACGACCGCAGCCGCTCCAAGGACCTGCACGGGCTCTTCATCAACGAGCGCATTCCTGACCGCCCCGGCATCCATGTACTGGATGCCATCGGCAGCTTCTGCGAACCGCTGGGCCTGCGCCAGACCGAAGTCAGCTGGGATCTGGCCGTGCCGCCCTCCGCCTTCGAGTGGGCCGCCGCGCAGTGGCAGGACGATGGTCGCCCGGTGCTGATGATCTCGCCCTGCTCCAGCCACGTGCGGCGCAACTGGTATGCGGACCGCTATGCAGCGGTGGCCAACCACGCCGCACAGCGCGGTTGGCGGGTGGTGCTGTGCGGTGGCCGCAGCGAACTGGAGCGCCACATGGCCGATGCGATCCAGGCGCAGCTGCAGACGCCGGCACTGGACCTGGTCGGCAAGGACACGTTGAAGCAGCTGCCTGCCCTGCTGGCCCGCGCCAATCTGGTGATGACCCCGGACTCGGGCCCGATGCACATCGCCAACGCGATGGGCGCCAAAGTGCTGGGCCTGCATGCAGCCAGCAATCCGGACCGCAGTGGCCCGTACTCGGACCGCCGCTACTGCGTGGACCGCTACGATGATGCCGCGCGCAAGTACCTGGCCAAGCAGGCGGCGGACCTGAAGTGGGGCACCAAGATCGAATTCGACGATGTGATGGAACTGATCACCGTGGAAGACGGTATCGCTGCGTTCGAACGCTACGTCGCCGACCACCTGGGGTGATCGGCAGCCTGCCCGGGTTTACGTGCGCTGCGCGTAATCCTGGTAGGACTTCTCTTCCACGTACGCCGAGCCCAGCGCCAGGTTGATCGCCTTCTTGATGCGCGCGCGCTCGTCGTTGCGCAGGTAGACACTGCGCGCCAGGTCGATGAAGCCCTGGTCGAACGCCTGCACCTTCTCCTTCAGGCGGATGTCGTCCTCGATGTCCCACAGCTGCTCGTTGACCGCCTTCAGCTCGGCACGCAGCTTGGCGATGTCCTTCACCGCGGCCGGGTGTGCCATCCAGGTCTGCTCCAGCGCCGACAGCTCCTTGCGCACATTGGCCAGCTTGCCCTCGTCGCTGATGCGCTCGGACTTGATCTGCAGGATCGAGATCTTGTCCAGCAGCTCGCCGAAGGAAACGGGGACGAGGATTTCAGCGGTCATCGGGAAAAGCTCCAGCAGGTGATGCGTACATGTTAACCCGCAGCGTCCGCACGGATATCCCGGGTAGATCCACGCCATGCGTGGATGAGCCTGCCAGCAGGAACAGCATCCACGCACCGCGCGGATCTCCCGTGATCCATCTGGAGGAACAAGCCCCTCTGTTGAGGGGCTGCCCCGACAGGGGCGGGGAGAGCCCGGCAAAGGGAGGGGCCCACGCGTTGCGCAGCAACGTGTGGGGCGACGCGCAGAGCGCGTCGCGTCCCGCGCCAGATCAGTACAGGGTCACTACGGCGGGATGCCCGCCGCGCATCCACGCACCGCGCGGATCTCCCGTGATGCATCTGGAGGACCAAGCCCCTCTGTTGAGGGGCTGCCCCGACAGGGGCAGGGAGAGGCCGGCAAAGGGAGGGGCCCAAACGTTGCGCAGCAACGTTTGGGGCGACGCGCAGAGCGCGTCGCGTCCCGCGCCAGATCAGTACAGGGTCACTACGGCGGGATGCCCGCCGCGCATCCAGGCACCGCGCGGATCTCCCGTGATGCATCTGGAGGAACAAGCCCCTCTGTTGAGGGGCTGCCCCGACAGGGGCGGGGAGAGGCCGGCAAAGGGAGGGGCCCACGCGTTGCGCAGCAACGTGTGGGGCGACGCGCAGAGCGCGTCGCGTCCCGCGCCAGATAAAGAAAAAGGGCTGCCTTTCGGCAGCCCTTTTTCTTTATCTGGCGGAGAGGGGGGGATTCGAACCCCCGAGGCGCTATAAACGCCTGCCTGATTTCGAGTCAGGTACATTCAACCACTCTGCCACCTCTCCGGGTGGTCCCCGGCGGACCGGGGACGCGCATCATACGAGGAAGTGAGGCCGACGACAAGTCATTCCGGCCCATGAAGTGAAAATTTCCTGGGCGCATGCCTTGCCGGATGCGTGCGGCCACCCGATGATGCCTGTCTCCCCAGCAACACCCTGCCCCAGCCCCCATGATCGAATTCGGACACCTCACCCACCCCGGCATGCGCCGCGAGCTCAACGAGGACACCTACTACGGTGACAGCGAGCTGGCCCTGTGGCTGGTGGCCGATGGCATGGGCGGGCACGCCTGCGGTGAAGTGGCCAGCGCGCTGGCACGCGAAACCATCGTGCGCGAGATACGCCGTGGCGCGCCATTGGCCCAGGCCATCCGCACCGCCGACGAAGAGATCATCCGCACCTCACGCCGTCGCAATGACAGCCTGCCGATGGGCACCACCGTGGTCGCCGCGCGCGTGCAGGGCAACCGCTATGAAGTGGCCTGGGTCGGCGACAGCCGCGCCTACCTGTGGCGCGATGGACAGCTGGCACAGCTCAGCCAGGACCACAGCGTGGTGCAGGAACTGGTCGCGCAGGGAAACCTGACCGCCGAACAGGCGCGTGCGCATCCGCATCGCAACGTGGTTACCCAGGCGCTGGGCGTGACCGATCCGGCACACCTGAACGTGGCCACCACCAGCGGTGAACTGCGCCCGGGAATGCAGCTGCTGCTGTGCAGTGACGGCCTGACCGAGGAGGTGGACGACCGCAGTATCGCCCGCACCCTCGCCTACGAAGATGCCAGCGCGCAGGAATGCGTGGACACGCTGGTCGCAGCCGCACTCGACGGCGGTGGCCGCGACAACATCAGCGTGATCCTGGTGCGCTGCCATTGACCGGTAGATCCACGCCACGCGTGGATGCGGTAATGCCGGCCGCTGGCCGGCTCACCGGGAAACCCCGTATCACGTAGATGCCGGCCAGCGGCCGGCACTACCTCGATGTATTACGCGCTGACGGGTTCTTCCACCTTCGGGCCATCCCACAGCGCGTGGCCGGCCTTCTTGCGCAACCGCTCCAGCCGCGCGGCATGCGCTTCCAGCTCCGACGGCGTGGCCACTACGCGCGGGCGCGGCAGCAGCTTGCTGGTATCGAAGGCCTGCAGCGCCGCACCGGCGCCACCGCCATCGTCATCCCCCAGGCCGAATCCGATCTCTTCCTGCCCCGAGGTCAGCGCGATGTAGACGTCACCCAGGATCTGCGCATCGAGCAGGCCGCCATGCAGTGCACGGTGCGAGTTGTCCACGCCCAGCCGCTTGCACAGCGCATCCAGCGAATTGCGCTGGCCCGGGAAGCGCTCGCGCGCCATCACCAGGGTATCGATCACCGTGCAGCGATCGGTGATCTTCCCGTACTGCGGGCCCAGCAACGACAGTTCGTTGTCGAGGAAGCCCAAGTCGAACGCCGCGTTGTGGATGATCAGCTCGGCGCCATCGATGAAGGCAAGGAATTCATCGGCGATCTGCGCGAAGTCCGGCTTGTCAGCCAGAAACTCCAGGGTCAGGCCGGTGACTTCCTGCGCGCCCTGTTCGAACTCGCAGTCCGGCTTGATGTACTGGTGGTAGTTGTTGCCGGTCGGGCGGCGCTTGAACAGCTCCACGCAGCCGATTTCGACGATGCGGTTGCCCTTCTTCCACTCCAGGCCGGTGGTTTCGGTATCGAGGATGATCTGACGCATGGGCTCAGTTTACCGGGCTGGCGTCGCGGATCTGGATGGCCGCGTTGCGGGCCAGGGTATCCACCCGCTCATTGTCCGGATCGCCGGAGTGGCCCTTCACCCAGCGCCAGTCGATCTGGTGCCGCAGCGTGGCCGCATGCAGGCGCTCCCACAGCTCGCGGTTCTTCACCGGCTCACCGCCGGCGGTCTTCCAGTTCTTGCGGATCCAGCCCGGCATCCACTGGGTCAGCCCCTGCCGCACGTACTGCGAATCGGTGTAGAGCACGATGTTGCACGGCTCGGTCAGCGTCTCCAACCCGGAAATGGCGGCCATCAGCTCCATCCGGTTGTTGGTGGTGTGCGCTTCGCCGCCGCTCAGTTCACGCTCATGGCCCTTGTAGCGCAGCAGTGCAGCCCAGCCGCCGGGGCCGGGATTGCCAAGGCAGGAACCGTCGGTGTGGATTTCGATGGTTTTCAATACAACTCCAGAATCAGGTGGCTACGGTGCCGTGCCAGCGCACCGGCAGCGGTGTCGGCCCGGGCAGGGCCAGCGTGCGCTTTTCAGCATGGAACAGGCAGGCCGCGCGCAGTGGCGCCCACCCGCCCGGGCGACGGCTGCCGGCACCGCGCCAGAGGGGGCCGATGTAACGCATATCGTCGCACTCCAGCCCGTGGCGGCCGAGCAGCAGGCGAATCCGCTGCGGCGTGCGCACCACCAGTCCGTGCTGGCGCCAATGTGTACGGTAGGGGCTGAACGGATTGAGGCTGCTCAGCCACAGGTGGCCGCCCGGCATCAGCACGCGCTCGCACTCATCCAGCAGCTGGTCGGCATCGCCGGTGGTCACATGCTGCAGCACGATCGCGTTGACACTCTCGTTGGCCAGCGGCAGCGGCAGTGCGCAGCGGGTATCGCCGGCATAGCCCTGCCCCTGCCGGAACAGGCGCAGGCCACGCCCGCCGAGCTGCGCATCATCAAGCCAGCACGCGCTTGGCGCGATCCACAACCAGGGTTGTGCCGGCAGCACTGACAGCTGCGGCAGCAGTAATTGCCGCTCCAGCACGCGCAGGGATTCCGCCGGTTCACTGTCGAACCACGGGGTCTGGCTCGCTTGACGGGTGCTCTGCAGCGCGGGCATGGTCCAATTCTATGCGACTGACTGCCCTGCCCGCATTTGCGGACAACTACATCTGGACGTTGATCGACGACGATGGCGCCGCCGTGGTCATCGATCCCGGCGATGCCGCGCCGGTGCTTGCGGTGGCCGATCAGGGCCTGCGCGTGGACACGATCCTGCTCACCCATCATCACGATGACCACATCGGTGGCGTGCCCGCGCTGCAGGCGCGTTTTCCCGGCGTCCGGGTGATCGCGCCGGTCGAGGAGCGCATTCCCACTGCGACCCACCGCGTCGGTGAAGGTGAACGCGTTCAGGCACTGGGCCGGACGTTCCACGTACTATCCGTGCCCGGGCATACCCGCAGCCACATCGCGTTTCACACTGCTGAACATCTTTTCAGCGGAGATTCGTTGTTCAGCCTGGGCTGTGGACGCCTGTTCGAAGGTACGCCGTCCCAGCTGCTGGCGTCGATGCGCAAGCTGGGTGCCCTGCCCGCGCAACTGCTGCTTTGTTGCGCTCATGAGTACACCGTGTCAAATGCCGTCTTCGCGCGGCATGTCGACCCCGCCAACGCTGCCCTGTGGCAGCGCCAAGAGGAGGCTTTGGCCATGCGCCGCGATGACCGTTCCACCCTGCCGGTAACCCTGGCCAGCGAATTCGACTGCAATCCCTTCCTGCGTGTGCACGCGGCGCCGATCCGTGCGTCGGTGGCGGCGCACCTGGGCCGTGACGTCGTGGACGACGTCGACGTGATGGCCGGTCTCCGGCACTGGAAAGACGGCTTCCGCGCATGATGCGCCGAAGTCTGCCGCTGGCCCTGGGCCTTGCGCTGGGGCTGGCAGGAACCGCGGGCGCACAGTCGCTGGGCGCAGGCATCAGCCAGAACCTGACCGCTGCCGCTGCGCTGCCGCTGGATCCATCGGCGCTGCCGGCCGCTTCGGTACGCAACGGCCAGGAGATCTTCACAAGCTTCCGCGACGGCCTGGCCGAGCCCAGCTGCGATGCCGAGGCCACCAGCCCGCGCTGGCAGAAGCAGTTCGCCCATGCTCCCTCACGCCTGGCCAACCAGGATGACGATGCGCTGGTGCTGTTCGGCTACGTGGTCGAAGAGCTGCGCAAGGCCAACCTGCCCACCGAATTCGCACTGATTCCGTTCGTGGAAAGTGGCTATCGGCCCAATGCACGCAATGGCAGCGGTCCGACGGGCCTGTGGCAGTTCATCGCCACCACCGCGCGCAACCATCGGGTGCCCATGTCCAACGGCTACGACGGCCGCCTGTCGGCGGTCGATTCCACCCAGGCCGCGGTACGTTACCTGAAGACCCTGCACGGCATGTTCGGCGGCGACTGGCGCCTGGCCACCATGGCCTACAACGCCGGCGAGTACCGGGTCCTGCAGTCCATGCGCAAGGCCGGCATGAACGCGCAGAACGCCAAGCCATCGGCGCTGCCCGGCCTGTCACCGGTCACCCATGCCTATGTCGAGAAGCTGCATGCCCTGGCCTGCGTGCTGGAGGACGTGGAAGACCAGCCCGGCGTGATGGCCTCGCTGGACCGCACCGTGCCGGTGCTGAAGGACCACACCCTGCCGGCCGGCACCAGCATCCAGCAGTGGGCCGCACAACGCGCCCTGGACCCTGCCAGGATCGCCCGCCTCAACCCGGCCCTGGCCGCCGGCAACCGTGCCTCGGGAACCACCCGGGTGCTGGCCCCGGTCTCGGCCGCCAATGCGACGGTGACGGAAACCGCGACCACGCTGGTGGCCAGCACCGCACCGGCTGCCACGACCACACCGACGCCGCAGGCGGCCAAGACCGTCGCCGCGATTGCCGATCGCCCGCGCAGCCGCCGCCACACCGTGCGCGATGGCGAGTCGGCATGGACCATCGCCCGTCGCTATGGCATGCCGGTGAAGGCGCTGCTGTCACTGAACGGCCTGAGTGGCAGCAGCGTGCTGAAGCCGGGCGCGGTGCTGCGCGTCGAGGACTGACGCGCCAGCCAGGCCCTCCTGTAGAGCCGAGCCCATGCTCGGCTTTTTCATGCCTGCGCGCAGCAGATGCAGTCGAGCACGGCTCGACTCTACAAAAGGCGGTCGAGCAAGCTCGACCACTGCCAAGGCGCAAGCGCGACACAAACGACGCGAAGACAAAAAAGGCCCGGCAATGCCGGGCCTTCTTCGATCTGCTCGCCGCGAGGCTTACAGGTTCGCTTCGGTGGTCTGGATCATGAACTTCTTGCGCATCGCATCCACGTAGGCCTTGGCTGCGGCCATGCCATCGATCTGGCTCAGCTGCTCCTTGAGCTGCTTCTGCTGCTCGGCGGTCACTTCCTTGATGTCGCCCGGGTTGACCTTGTTCACTGCAAACAGCAGCGCGTGACCGTTGACGTCGACCTTGCCGTAGCTCGGCTTGCCTTCGGCCGGCACAGGCGCGCTGAAGATGGCGCGGTTGATTTCCGGGGTCGGCACCGGCTGGCTGCGCGGCAGGCCCGGCATCGGGCTCAGCTGCAGCTTCTCGCTTGCGGCCAGCGACTGCAGGGTGGCGCCCGCCTTCAGCTTGGCCAGCACGGCGTCGGCGGCCTTGTCGCTGGCCTGGCGCTGGCGGTCAGCGCGGATCGCGGCGATCACCTGCTCGCGGGCCTTGTCCAGCGGCAGGGCCTGTTCCGGGGTATGGGCGGCCACACGGATGACCACACTGTGGTTGGTCGCGCCGCCCAGCGCAATCGGGTCGCTGGCAGTGCCGTCCTGCACCAGCACTTCAGAGAAGGCGGCACGCAGCACGGCCGGGTCAGCGGCGATGCCACTGGCGGTTGCGCGGGTGATCGGCCCCAGGGTCTGCAGCGGCAGGTTGACTTCCTTGGCCGCAGCGGCCAGATCGCTCGGGCTCTTGTTGATGGCATCCACCAGACGACCGGCCAGCTCGTTGAAGCCGCGTTCGCCGTCGGCCTTCAGCTGCTCGGCGGCCAGCGTGTCACGTACTTCCTCGAACGACTTGCCTTCGCCGCCACGCACCGCGGCGACCTTGATGATGTGGTAGCCGAAGTCGGTCTTGACCGGGCCGATCACGTCACCGGCCTTGGCAGCGAACAGTGCGTCTTCGAACGGCTTGACCATCGCACCGCGCTCGACCCAGCCCAGGTCACCGCCCTGGTCCTTGGAGCCCGGATCTTCCGAATTGGCCTTGGCCAGCGCAGCGAAGTCGGCACCGGCCGCCTTGGCTTCGGCAGCGATCTTGTTCGCCTTGGCTTCGGCGCCGTCACCGGTGATCAGGATGTGCGAGGCCTGGCGCTGCTCCGGCGAGGTGAACTTCGCCTTTTCTTCTTCATAGCGCTTGCGCAGGGTCGCTTCATCGGCCGGAGTCGGTGCCGGCAGGTTCGCACCGTTGATCTCGACGTATTCCAGCGAGACGCTCTCGGCCTGGCGGAAATCCTTGCCGTGGCTGTCGTACCACTGCTTGATCTGCGCGTCAGTCACCGGCGCGGTGTCAGCCGGTACTTCCGGCAACGCGGCCAGTTCGACGTCGCGGGTTTCACCCAGCAGCTTCAGCAGGCGCTCGGTTTCGGCCTGGGTGACAAAGCCCGAATTCTGCAGGCCCGACGGGATCACCGACTGCTGCAGGCTCTCGCGCACCAGTTCCTGGAACTGGGTCGGGGTACGCGGCGGATTGCCACCGGCCAGGGCCAGGCGATAGTTGTTTTCGTTGAACTTGCCGTTCGAATCGAGGAAGGCCGGGATGGTGGCGATGTACTCGCGCACCGCACCATCGCCAATGACAACGCCGGCTTGTTCACCGACCAGGCGCACGACCTGCTCATCGATCAGCTGGTCGAGCACGGCCAGCTTGTTTTCGGTGCTCTCGAAAGCGCGCGGGTCGAAGTTCTCGCCCTGCTGCTGGCGCTCACGCATGCGCTCCTGCTCGAAACGGGTGCGGAAATCCTGCGCGCTGATCTCATGGTGCTGCCACAGCATGCGCACCGGCCACCACGACGGTGCCGAACGCCACCAGGTCGGCGGGGCGGAAACCTTGGCCACGTTCTGAGCGCCAACGCCACCGAGGTAACTGTTGTCGATCACGAACAGGAACGGAATCATCAGCAGCCCCAGGATCACGGTGACGATCCAGCCTGAGGTCTTGTCGCGGAGTTTCTGCAGCATGGTGAGGAATCACAAGGCCTGATTGGCGAGCCCGGCAGTGTAACCCGCTTCGCCGCAGGGACCAAAAGCAGCGGCGGCGCGGCCTGCGCATCACTTTGCGACGGGCTAAAGAAAAAACCCTCGGCTTGCGCCGAGGGCTTTTAGAGTTGGCGGAGCGGACGGGACTCGAACCCGCGACCTCCGGCGTGACAGGCCAGCATTCTAACCAGCTGAACTACCGCTCCGCGCTGAAACTTTGCAGGCGCCCAGTATATCCGAAGACTCCCTGGAAACCCAGCCCGATGAACACTTTTTTCAAAGTTTTTTCACAGGGATTTAAGACTCTGCAATGGCGGAGCGGACGGGACTCGAACCCGCGACCTCCGGCGTGACAGGCCAGCATTCTAACCAGCTGAACTACCGCTCCGTTCTTGCAAGAACCTATTCGCCTTCTTCCCGAACCTTCCGGGGAGAAGACAAGGCCCCCAGCTTTAGGCCGGGGGCCTTGATGTAGTGGCGGAGCGGACGGGACTCGAACCCGCGACCTCCGGCGTGACAGGCCAGCATTCTAACCAGCTGAACTACCGCTCCGCATTGTTGCTTTTTTGTTTTCCCATCGGCCTGGACCTGGGAGAAAACAAAGCCTCCAGCTTTTGGCCGGAGGCCTCGTTGAATGGCGGAGCGGACGGGACTCGAACCCGCGACCTCCGGCGTGACAGGCCAGCATTCTAACCAGCTGAACTACCGCTCCACACTCAAACGTTACCGCGGTGCTGTGGTGGGTGCTGAGGGTTTCGAACCCCCGACCCTCTCCGTGTAAAGGAGACGCTCTACCGCTGAGCTAAGCACCCCAGCGAGCCGCTTAGTTTACAGCATCCTTCAGAGCCTTGCCAGCCTTGAACGACGGATTCTTCGAAGCAGCGATCTTGATGGTGTCGCCGGTCTTCGGGTTGCGGCCGGTGCGGGCAGCACGGTCGCGGACCTGGAAGGTACCGAAGCCAACCAGGGTGACCGCATCGCCGTCCTTCAGCGCCTTGGTGATGGCAGCAACGACGGCATCGACAGCGCGGCTGGACTCGGCCTTGGTCAGGTCCGCAGCTTCAGCAACGGCATCGATCAATTCGGTCTTGTTCATTCTCTACAACTCCTTTGGCGGTGGGTTCCGCTTATTCGACAGGGAAGCAACCGCACGCCTTCTGCATGCGGCCGCCATGTGGAAACGGTTCGCCGATTCAGTCATCGCTGACAGCGATCACTCATTCGCGAGTGCTGCTTTTATACCAGTGGCCCTACCCCCACGCAAGCTGGAAAGCCAGCAACGACGCGGGTTTCGGGCCATTGGACGGTGCGCGTCAATGCTTGACGCGCGCACTTCCACTCGGTTTGGCCTTGCTGCGCACCGTGACACGCTGCGCACTCTTGCGTGCCTTCTTCGGTGCCAACGGGCGCTCCAACGCCAGGTCCAGCACTTCCTCGATGTACTTCACCGGCACGATCTGCAGATCGCGGGTAACGTTTGCCGGAATGTCTGCAAGGTCCTTGCGGTTCTCTTCCGGAATGATGACCGTGCGGATGCCGCCCCGCAATGCGGCCAGCAGCTTTTCCTTCAAGCCGCCGATGGCGGTGACACGGCCACGCAGGGTGATCTCACCGGTCATCGCCACGTCGGCACGCACCGGCACCTTGGTCAGCATCGATACCAGCGAGGTGACCATCGCCGCGCCGGCACTCGGGCCGTCCTTCGGCGTAGCGCCATCGGGCACGTGCAGGTGCACGTCGTGCTTCTGCAGGAAGTCGCTGTCGATGCCGAAGCCCACGGCGCGCGAACGCACCACCGACAGCGCGGCCGACGCCGATTCCTTCATCACGTTGCCGAGCTGGCCGGTCAGGATCAGCTGGCCCTTGCCCGGCACCAGTGTCGATTCGATCTGCAGCAGATCGCCACCGACCTCGGTCCAGGCCAGGCCGGTGACCAGGCCGATCTCGTTCTCTTCCTCGGCACGGCCGAAGTCGAAGCGACGCACGCCCAGGTACTTGTCCAGGTTCTTGCTGGACACATTGACCAGCGCCCTGGGCTTCTTCGCGCCCTTCTTCGCCTTCACCGGCTGCGGGCCGGCCAGCGCGATCTCCTTCACCACCTTGCGGCAGATCTTGGCGATCTCGCGTTCCAGGTTGCGCACGCCCGATTCGCGCGTGTAGTAGCGCACGATGTCCTGGATGGCGTCACTGCCGATCTCCAGTTCTTCCGGCTGCAGGCCGTTGGCCTTGACCTGCTTGGGCACCAGGTAACGGGTGGCGATGTTGAGCTTCTCGTCCTCGGTGTAGCCGGGGATGCGGATCACTTCCATGCGGTCCAGCAGCGGGCCGGGAATGTTGAGCGAGTTCGAGGTGGCCACGAACATCACTTCGGACAGGTCCAGGTCCACTTCCAGGTAGTGGTCGTTGAACGCGTTGTTCTGCTCCGGGTCGAGCACCTCCAGCAGCGCCGACGACGGATCGCCACGGAAGTCCATCGACATCTTGTCGATCTCGTCCAGCACGAACAGCGGGTTCTTGCTGCCAACCTTGTTGAGGTTCTGCACGATGCGGCCAGGCATCGAACCGACGTAGGTACGGCGGTGGCCACGGATCTCGGCCTCGTCACGCACGCCGCCCAGCGACATGCGCACGAACTTGCGGTTGGTGGCCTTGGCGATGGACTGGCCCAGCGAGGTCTTGCCCACGCCCGGCGGCCCGACCAGGCACAGGATGGGGCCCTTCATCTGCTTCACGCGCGACTGCACCGCCAGGTATTCAAGGATGCGCTCCTTGACCTTCTCCAGGCCGTAGTGATCGGCATCGAGGGTGTCCTGCGCCACCTTCAGGTCCTTGCGCACCTTGCTGCGCTTCTTCCACGGCACGCCCAGCAGCCACTCCAGGTAGTTGCGCACGACGGCGGCTTCAGCCGACATCGGCGACATCTGCTTGAGCTTGTTCAGTTCATTGCGTGCCTTGGCTTCAACCGCCTTCGGCATGCCGGCCTCGGCAATCTTGCGGGCCAGTTCTTCCAGCTCGCCCGGCGCGTCGTCCAGGTCACCCAGTTCCTTCTGGATGGCCTTCATCTGTTCGTTGAGGTAGTACTCGCGCTGGCTCTTCTCCATCTGCGACTTCACGCGGCCGCGGATGCGCTTCTCCATCTGCTGCACGTCGATCTCGCCGTCGACCAGGCCGACCAGCATCTCCAGGCGGTCACCGACGGCCAGCGTTTCCAGCAGGCGCTGCTTGTCGGCCAGGCGCACGCTGATGTGCGCAGCGATGGTGTCGGCCAGGCGCGCCGGCTCATCGATGCCCGACAGCGTCTGCAGCAGCTCCGGCGGCAGCTTGCGGTTGGTCTTCACGTACTGCTCGAACAGCGACATCAGCGAGCGGGCGATGGCCTCGACCTCGCGCGCTTCGCGCTCGTCAGTGGCCTCGATCTCCACCGCCTGGCCGTGCAGCGAGCCGTTGCGCTCGTCGACGTGGGTGACCTGCACGCGCGACAGGCCTTCGACCAGCACCTTGATGGTGCCGTCGGGCAGCTTCAGCAGTTGCAGCACCTGCGCCAGCGTGCCGACTTGGTAGAGGTCGGCCGCATGCGGGTCGTCGGTTTCGGCCGACTTCTGCGCCAGCAGCAGGATGCGCTTGTCCGCCTCCATTGCCTGTTCGAGCGCGTGCATGGACTTGTCACGGCCGACGAACAGCGGGATGACCATGTGCGGGAACACCACTACGTCGCGCAGCGGCAGGACCGGCAGGTCGAGGGTTTCACTTGGGGAACGGGCCATGGGGGCTCCAGGGAAGGGGGAAAACCGCCTCCGGGAGGGCATCTTCCGGAGACAAAAAAAGCCGATGGCCCCGTTATGGGGCCATCGGCTTTCAGATGCAAGGCATTCCTTTAAAATCCTTTCCAATCAACAACCTGGAAGGATCACTCGGCGCCTGCGGCCTTCTGTTCAGGGGCCGCCGGGGTCTGGTAGATCAGGTACGGCTCGGACTTGTGCTCGATCACCGATTCGTCCACGACCACCTTGCTGACGTTCTCCTGCGACGGCAGGTCATACATGGTGTCCAGCAGGACCGATTCGACGATCGTGCGCAGGCCGCGGGCGCCGGTCTTGCGCTTGAGCGCCTTCCTGGCGATGGCCGACAACGCGTCCGGACGGAACTCCAGCTCCACGTTCTCCATCTCGAACAGCTTCTTGAACTGCTTGGTGATGGCGTTCTTCGGCTCGGTCAGGATCTTGATCAGGGCCGGCTCGTCCAGCTCCTCCAGGGTCGCGACCACCGGCAGGCGGCCGACGAACTCGGGAATCAGGCCGAACTTGATCAGGTCTTCCGGCTCGACCTCAGCCAGCACCTTGCCCACTTCCTGCTTGCGCTCGCTGCTCTTCACCTTGGCACCGAAGCCGATGCTGCCGATGTCGGTGGAACGGGCCTGGATGACCTTGTCCAGCCCGGCGAACGCGCCGCCGCAGATGAACAGGATGTTCTTGGTGTCCACCTGCAGGAATTCCTGCTGCGGATGCTTGCGGCCGCCCTGCGGCGGGACGCTGGCCACGGTGCCTTCGATCAGCTTCAGCAGGGCCTGCTGCACGCCTTCGCCGGATACATCGCGGGTGATCGACGGGTTCTCGCTCTTGCGCGAGATCTTGTCGATTTCATCGATGTAGACGATGCCCTGCTGCGCCTTCTCGACATCGTAGTCGCACTTCTGCAGCAGCTTCTGGATGATGTTCTCCACATCCTCGCCCACGTAACCGGCTTCGGTCAGCGTGGTGGCGTCGGCCATGGTGAACGGCACGTTGAGCAGGCGGGCCAGGGTTTCGGCCAGCAGCGTCTTGCCCGAACCGGTCGGGCCGACCAGCAGGATGTTCGACTTCGCCAGTTCGACGTCGTCGTTCTTCTGCCGGCTCTCGATGCGCTTGTAGTGGTTGTAGACGGCCACGGCCAGGGTGCGCTTGGCGCGGTTCTGGCCGATCACGTACTGGTCGAGGACCTCGAGGATCTCGCGCGGCTTGGGCAGCGAACTGCGTGCCGACTGCGCCTTCTCCTCAAGCTCCTCACGGATGATGTCGTTGCACAGCTCCACGCACTCATCGCAGATGAATACGCTCGGACCCGCAATCAGCTTGCGCACTTCATGCTGGCTCTTGCCGCAGAAAGAGCAGTAGAGGATCTTGCCGGTGTCCGTGGAACGACCTTGGCGGTCTTCGCTCATGCTTCGCTTACCCAGTTACCCCACCCGCTGAACGGGGGTTCGATTCGAGAATAGCACAGGGCCGAGGGGACACCAGTCCCGCCCGACCCTGCAGGAACGGGGCCTCCATGGCCCCGTGAAGGCCGGTCAACCGGCCTGGATCGACTCATCCGGACGACGCTCCAGGACCTGGTCGACCAGACCGTAGGCCTGCGCCTCGAAGGCGCTCTTGAAGTTGTCGCGCTCGGTGTCGCGGGCGATCGTCTCCAGCGACTGGCCGGTGTGCTTGGCCAAGATCTCGTTCAGGCGCGAACGCAGGGTCAGGATCTCTCGCGCATGGATGTCGATGTCGGTGGCCTGCCCCTGGTAGCCACCCAGCGGCTGGTGGATCATCACGCGCGAGTTCGGCAGCGCGTAGCGCTTGCCGGCTTCGCCCGCGGCCAGCAGCAGGGCGCCCATGGAGGCGGCCTGGCCGATGCAGGTGGTGCTCACATTCGGCTTGATGTACTGCATGGTGTCGTAGATCGCCATGCCGGCGGTGACCACGCCACCCGGCGAGTTGATGTAGATGTTGATGTCCTTTTCCGGGTTTTCCGATTCCAGGAACAGCAACTGCGCCACCACCACGTTGGCCATGTGATCGTCGATCGGGCCCACGAGGAAGATCAGACGCTCCTTCAACAGGCGCGAATAGATGTCGTAGGCACGCTCGCCGCGGCTGGTCTGCTCGACCACCATCGGAACCAGGTTCAGGGCTTTGGTTCGGTTGTCCATTACGTGAGGTACCTATCTTGGGGGGCAACAACCCCGCGCCGGCAAAGGCGCGGGGCATCCGGTGATCCGCCGGCTTACTGGCGGATCGCGTCCTGGAACGAGAGCTTCTCTTCGGTGTGCTGGGCACGCTCGGCGATCCAGTCGATCACCTGCTCTTCCATCACACGGTTCTGCAGGCCAGACATCAGCTGGGGGTCGTTGCGGTACATCTCAATGACCTGCTCCGGCTCTTCGTAGGTCGAAGCGATCAGACGCATCGTTTCGTTCAGGCGCTTGGCTTCCAGGCGCAGGTCGTTGATGCGGGCCACTTCACCGACCAGCAGGCCGACCAGCACGCGCTTGGCGGCAGCGTCCTTGAAGCCTTCGTGGGCATCGGCCGGGATCTCGCCGACGTTCTGGCCGTTGCGGCGCAGCTGCTCGACCTGCTGGGCCAGCATGGCGCGGGCTTCGTTCTCGACCAGGCGCGGCGGCATTTCGACCGACGAGTAGGCCGCGATCAGCTGCTCGCCGACTTCACGGCGCAGGCGGTTCATCAGCGCGCCCTTCAGCTCACGCTCCAGGTTGGCGCGGATGTCGCTGCGGAACTGCGCGACGTCGCCACCCTTCACGCCGAAGCTCTTGATGAAGGCTTCGTCGACCGCCGGCACGACCGGCTCGGACACTTCGGCAACCTTGACGGTGACCTGCACGGTCTTGCCGGCCAGCACCGGCACGCGCCAATCAGCCGGGAACTCGACGTCCAGGGTCTTCTCTTCGCCCTTGGCCAGGCCGACCAGGCCCTTTTCGATGGTGTCGAACATCATGCCCTGGCCGAGAACGATCGAGCCCTTCTCGGTGCCCTCGGCCGGCAGGCGCTCTTCGCCGGCCTGCGACCAGGTTTCCACCGCGACCAGGTCGCCTTCCTGTGCACCACGGCTGACCGGAGCCCAGGTACGACGCTGGTTCTGCAGGTTCTCGATCATCTGGTCGATGTCGGCTTCGGTGATCTCGGCGGTGTGACGCACGACGGTCAGCTTGCTGACGTCGATGTCGCCGAAGTCCGGCACCACTTCCACGGTGGCCACGAAGGAGAATTCACCCTCGTCGCCCTTGTCGATGCGCGGGCTGCCGACGACGCGCAGGTCGTGCTCGCGCACGGCCGCGTCGAAGGTTTCGCGCAGCAGGCCGTCCAGCGCCTCGCCACGGACCTGCGCGCCGAAGCGCTGCTCGATCACCTTGGCCGGCACCTTGCCCGGACGGAACCCCTTGATGCGGGTGGTACGGGCGATTTCGCCCAAGCGGCCGGCGATGTGGCTCTGCAGACGCTCTTCCGGCAGCGAGAAGCTCAGGCGGCGTTCCAGGTTGCCGGTGGATTCGATCGAAGCTTGCATGTTGACTCCTGCCACCGGTGGCCCACGCCCCCGGCTCGATGATTGGGATGAAACGGTTGTAAGGACGCGACGTCTGGGACGCGCCTGCTTGCCGCAGCCCTTTAGTTTCGCCCAATTCGGCCTGCACTGCCAGCGCGTGCCGGTCAAGGGGCGCAGATGGCCCGATCAGGGCGGGGACAGGCCGGCACTGGTGCGAAAGGGGGGACTCGAACCCCCACGCCTTGCGGCACTGGAACCTAAATCCAGGGCGTCTACCAATTCCGCCACTTTCGCGTGGCCGGCTCAGGCGTTCATTGTCGCAGGCGATGGCAGGAATCGGAAGGCCTGCACAAAACTGAACATGGCGATCGCGCGGCGCGCGCGTTGGACCACCCCGGGGAGCGCAAGCTGATCCGGGGTGGCAGGGTTCACTGCTGCGGCCTGGCCTTGGCCGGCGCCGTATCGGACCCCGACTCGGCCGGAGGATCCACCTTGCGGATCTCCACGCCCCCGTCTTCGGTGCGCCGCAGTGCCGCCGACTCCGGCGTGGCCTTGCGCACGTCCACCGAACCATCCGCATTGCGCTGCACGTCCACCGCGTCGGGCAGGGCCTCCCCTTCCGCGGGCTGAGCCGGCTGCATCTGCATGGCCTCACCCACCGGGCGCGCCGGAGCGCTCTCGGTGCCAGCATCGCGTTCGACGGTCTGCGCGGGATCGTTGGCCGGCGTGCAGGCCGCCAGTGCCAGCAACGCAAAGGGAACCCACAGCGTGCGGTGCAATCGATTGATATCAGCCATCAACATCTTCCTTCGTGCATGCGCCACTGGCGCGGAAGATCCATTGGGTGCGATACAGGACGCGACGCGGTGAGAAGCAGCGCACAGCATTGAAAACACTGATGACGCGTATGCCCCTGATTTCAGCATCGCTTCAGTAGATCCACGCCATTCATGGATGACGTGCGACCGGGCGTGCAGGCATCCGCACGCTCAACCCGGCGCGCAGACAAGAAAAAAGCCACTTGGCGAACCAAGTGGCTTTCGTCTGGTGGGCTGTCAAGGATTCGAACCTTGGACCTATTGATTAAGAGTCAACTGCTCTACCAACTGAGCTAACAGCCCGAAATCGGGGCGCGAATTATGACCCGATCCGCTCGGTGGGTGCAAGCACTTTTTTCAACGCCGTTGAAACCAGCACTGCGATCCCGCTGCCGTTGCAGATCCGCGCCGAGCGGGGCCTGCAACGCGTGATCCATCCAAATGAAGGAGTCACACTTATAAGAAAAAAGCCACCTGGCGTACCAGGTGGCTTCTGTCTTGGTGGGCCGTCAAGGATTCGAACCTTGGACCTATTGATTAAGAGTCAACTGCTCTACCAACTGAGCTAACGGCCCGTGAAACTCAGACGCACATTGTAGCGTGCATTCTTCTTATTGCAATACCGTTTCGGCTGCGCCGGCACGGTTGAAACAGTGGGGTGGCTGAGGGGATTCGAACCCCCGACCACCGGAATCACAATCCGGTACTCTAACCAACTGAGCTACAGCCACCACTGAAACGCTTGTTCCTGCCGATGCGGCTGGCGACGGAACTGAAACCTTTGCCTGGAGACTGTCACCGAAGTTCCGGTCCGCCGAAGCGAGTCCGATATTCTGGTGGAGTCTTTAAGCTTTTGCAAGCACTTCTTCACATCGGCCGATGCGATCCCGTTACTCGCCGATGGCGCGCCCGACAGGAATCGAACCTGTAACCGCCGGCTTAGAAGGCCGGTGCTCTATCCAGTTGAGCTACGGGCGCCCGAACCGGAACGGTGTCCAATCCGACGTGACGTGGGATTGGTCGGGGTAGAGGGATTCGAACCCCCGACATCCTGCTCCCAAAGCAGGCGCGCTACCAGACTGCGCTATACCCCGGTCTTGCAATCCCCTCGGGCCAGGCCCGGGGAGTCGTTCATTGTGGCCAAGCACATCGTGAGCTGTCAACGCAGGCGAGACCAGCCATGAAACCGCCACGGCGCCATGCGTGGTCATCGGCTATGCTCGCAGACATCGGCCGGACGGCCGTCCCGACCTTTCATTCGCACGGAGAACACGCATGCGCAGCGGCAATCCGGCTCTTTCCGAGTCGACCTTCCTCGACCTCGCCAGCGGCTCGGTGGTGACCAGCCCCGACCAGGCAATGACCCTCAACGGCACCGTCAACAAGACCGGCTTCCTGTTGCTGTTGACCGTGCTGACGGCCGCTTTCGCCTGGAACCAGACCATCGATGACTACGGCCAGGTCATGGCCGGAGCCAAGCTGTATGCCATGGGCGGCGCCATCGGCGGCCTCGTGCTGGCGCTGATCACCGTCTTCAAGAAGGAATGGTCGCCGGTCACCGCGCCGATGTACGCGCTGGTGGAAGGCCTGTTCCTCGGCGCCATCTCGGCCGTGTTCAACGCCAAGTTCCCCGGCATCGTGTTCCAGGCCGTGCTGCTGACCTTCGGCACCCTGTTCGCGCTGCTGTTCGCGTACCGCAGCGGCCTGATCAAGGCCACCGAGAACTTCAAGCTGGGCGTGATCGCGGCCACTGGCGGCATCGCCCTGCTCTACCTGGCCTCGTTCGTGCTGGGCTTCTTCAACATCAACGTGCCGGTGATCCATGACTCCGGCTGGCTGGGCATCGCCTTCAGCCTGTTCGTGGTGGTCGTGGCCGCGCTGAATCTGGTGCTGGACTTCGACTTCATCGAGACCGGTGTCGCCCAGCGCGCGCCGAAGTACATGGAGTGGTATGGCGCATTCGGCCTGATGGTGACCCTGGTCTGGCTATATGTGGAGTTCCTGCGCCTGCTGTCGAAGATCCAGCAGCGCTGAACCGGATAGAGCCATAAACGACAAAGGGCGCCTTCTGGGCGCCCTTTTCTCTTTGTTACGCATCGCTGCATTTCCCGGCTAGCCAGTCGCGCCCACCTGTGCAGCGTAGTGCGCCGCAAGGTGCTCGACCAGCGCGCGCACTTTCGGCGCCAGCGCCCGCGCATGCGGATACAGCGCGAAGTAGCGCCGCTGCCCGGCGTGCCAGGCGGGCAGCACACGGATCAAACGACCGGCGCGCAGGTCTTCCTGCACGGTCAGTGCGGTGAACAGGCTGATGCCCATGCCCGCCAGCGCGGCGGCATACAGCGCCGGCGTTGCATCCACCCGCAGGCGTTGCCCGGCCTCGATGCTCGCGCTGGCGCCGCGCGGCCCCTGCAGCTGCCAGGGCGACGTCGCCGCTGCAGGACTGAACCCCAGCAGCGCGTGCTGCGCAAGGTCCGACGGCTGACGCGGCAGGCCATGACGCGCCAGGTAGGCCGGTGCGGCGACCAGGATGCGCGGGCAGCTGGCCAGCTCGCGCGCGACCAGCTGGCTGTCCGGTAGCGAGGCTGCAATACGCAGCGCCAGATCGAAGCCACCACCGACGACATCGACGAGCTGATCATCGGCCGACAGATCCAGCGCGACCTGCGGGTAGCGCTGCAGGAAGGACGGCAACCAATGCGGCAGCTCCTGGCTGGCCACCACCTGCGGCACGCTGATCCGCACCCTGCCACGGGGTTGCGCCTGCCCGGCGCGGGCACGATCGTCCGCCTCCTGCAGGCGGTCCAGCAGCGTTGCCGCCTCGCGATAGTAGTCGCGCCCGGCCTCGGTCAATGACAGCCGGCGGCTGTTGCGATCGAGCAAGCGAACCTGCAGATGTTCTTCCAGCTGGCGCAACTGCCGTGACATCGCCGAGTGGGTGGTTCCCAGGCGTTCAGCGGCCGCGGTGAAACTGCCCGCGTCAACGATGGCGCGCAGCGCACGCAGGGCGGCGAAGTGATCCATCGGCTAGTGGCTCCACGTTGCGGTGCCCACGGCATGCGGGCCCCGCCAGCTTATCAAGCGCCGTCGCCAGCCTTGCGCACCGGCAACGCCAGGATCGCGTCGGTACTCATGACATCCCCGAACGCGTCTTCGATCTGCGCCAGCGAGGCGTCATGCAGCGCGCGATGGCCGATGCGCTGGCCACCGGCCAGGTCCAGGTCGCGGCTGGCGCTGGCGTCGGACGAGACGATCACCCGGTAGCCACGTGGTGCGGCCGCTGCGTCGCGCGCAGCACCGGCGACGCAGGCATGGGTCTGCAGGCCGGTGACGATAAGGGTGTCGATACCGGCATGCTTAAGCACCGTGTCGAGCACCGCGGCCGAGCTGCCAGCGAACACGCTGACGTTGTCCTTCTGCACCACGGTCTCGCCCTTGCGCGGCTGCAGGTCGCGATGGAAGTCGGCATTGACGCTGCCCAGCGCGAACAGCGGTGCGCCGGCCGGCAACACATGCTGCACGTGGATCACGCGGATGCCGTGGGCATCGGCGAACGCGACCACCCGCCTGGCCTGGCGCAGTGCGGCCACGCCATCGGGAATGACCATGCGGCCACCGGCGAAGCCCGGCGCGGCGCTGGCGTCGAAGTACTCGTTCTGGAAGTCGATCACCAACACCGCGGTCTTCGCCGCATCCAGCGAGGCCGCGACCGGCGCGCCCGCAATATGGCGGATGGTGGGATGGGCCGGCTCGGCGGCGACGACCGGAGTGGTGGCGGCCATGCCGATCAGGCTGGCCAGGCCGAAGGCGGTGAGGTTCATGGGAGGGTTCCTGTGTGGTGGGTGTGGGGCACAGGATGCGGAGCGATTGGCGCACGAACCAGCCGTGCGGGGGCACATGACCTGTGCGAAAACCGCACAACCGATCATTCCGTCATCCACGCATGGCGTGGATCTACCGGAAAACGCAACGGGGCGCCCGAAGGCGCCCCGCTGGGATCCAACCGAGGCCGACCGGCCGCTTACAGGCGGCTGGCGATGGCCTTGGCGAAGCTCATGGTGGTGCCGGTGCCGCCCAGGTCGCCGGTCAGCGAATCCTTGGCTTCCATGGTCGCCACGATGGCCTTGCGCAGGCGTTCGGCGTTTTCCGGCTGGCCAATGTGGTCCAGCATCTGCGCGGCTGCCAGCAGCAGCGCGCACGGATTGGCCTTGCCCTGGCCGGCGATGTCCGGCGCGGTGCCGTGCACGGCTTCGAAGATCGCCGCGTCCTTGCCGATGTTGGCACCCGGGGCCAGGCCCAGGCCGCCGACCAGGCCGGCGCACAGGTCGGAGATGATGTCGCCGAACAGGTTGGTGGTGACGATCACGTCGAACTGTTCCGGACGCATCACCAGCTGCATGCAGCAGTTGTCGACGATCATTTCCTGGAATTCGATGTCCGGGTACTGCGCGGCCACTTCACGGGCGACGTTCAGGAACAGGCCCGAGGTCGACTTGATGATGTTGGCCTTGTGCACGGCGGTGACCTTCTTGCGGCCGGTGCTCTTGGCCAGCTCGAAGGCGTAGCGCACGATGCGCTCGGAGCCCTTGCGGGTGATGCGGGTGCCGGAGAACGCGGTCTCGCCGTCGGCAGACACTTCCTGGCCTTCGGCCAGGTAGGCACCTTCGGTGTTCTCACGAACGGTGATCAGGTCGACGTTGTCGAAACGCGACTTGGTGTTCGGGAAGGTGTGGGCCGGACGCACGTTGGCGTACAGATCGAAATGGCGGCGCAGGCTGACGTTGATCGAGGTGAAGCCACCACCGACCGGGGTGGTCAGCGGGCTCTTCAGCGCGACCTTGTTGCGCGCGATCGATTCCAGGGTCACCGCCGGCATCAGGTCGCCGTGCTTTTCCAGGGCCACCAGGCCGGCGTCGGCGTCTTCGTACTCCAGGCCAGTCTTGAGCTGGTCGAGCACGAACAGGGTGGCGTCCATGATTTCCGGGCCAATGCCGTCGCCGCGGATGACCGTAATTTTCTGCGTCATTGATCGATGTTCCGAACAGGGGGAAAAACGCCGTCCGGACGTGCCCGGAAACGCCGGCGCAAAGGAAGTTTCACCGGCAATTATGCCTGAGCCGGGGCCGAGGTCCCAAATAGACCATGGTCCCAGTCCCCGGCTCAGGCAGAATTGCCCGCGCATCCCGCCTTAACCCTGCGCCTGTCGGCGCGCCCCCTTGAACAACAAGGGGGCTCCTGGGCTGTTGGATTGCGGGGAAGGCCCCCTTGCAGGTCCGGTAGTGCCGGCCGCTGGCCGGTAACCCCGGCCATGCCGGATTCAGGCGATGCCGGCCCGCGGCCAGCACGCCCCTCAGTGCTCGTGCGCGGCTGGCGCGGCGGCGCCGCCTTCGAGCTGGTCGAGGAAGTCGACCGCGCGGCGCAGGTGCGGGATCACGATGGAACCGCCGACCACCAGGCCGACCGAGAAGGTCTCGAAGAACTCTTCGCGGGTCACCCCGGCGTCCTTGCACTGGGCCACGTGATAGCTGATGCAGTCGTCGCAGCGCAGCACCATCGAAGCCACCAGGCCCAGCAGTTCCTTGGTCTTCACGTCCAGCGCGCCGGCCTGGTAGGTCTGCGTGTCCAGCGCGAAGAAGCGCCGCACCACCTGGTTCGGTTCGCCCAGGATGCGTTCGTTCATGCGCTTGCGGAAGTCGGTGAACTCGGCGATGCGGTCCTTGCTGCCGTCGTCGGCCGCGCTCATGCCTGACCCTGCCCGGCCAGCAGCGGCTCGAGCTTGCCTTCACGGTGCAGGGCCATCATGTCGTCGTAGCCGCCGACATGGACGTCGCCGACGAAGATCTGCGGCACGCTGGTACGGCGGGTCTTGGCCACCATCTTCTCCCGCTCGGCCGGGTCCAGGTCGATGCGGACCTCGGTCCACTGCTGGCCCTTGCTCTTCAGGAAGTTCTTGGCGGCCACGCAGTACGGGCAGACGGCGGTGGAATAGATGGTGATGGCGGGGGCACCGCCGGCGGTCTGGGCTGTCACGGGAAACTCCACGATGGATCGACGGTTTACATATGGTACCGGTGCGCTGGAATTTCCACGCCACGGCCGCAACACTGTGGATTAACGAATGGTTGCCCCCTGCCCTGCCACGCTTGGCGCGCCCCGCCCGAGGACCCCCTGCTTGCGAGCCCTGCTGCTGACTACCGCCGTCACCCTGGCCCTGGCCGTGCCGCTGGCCCAGGCCCAGGCCCAGGAGAAGCTGCCCGACATCGGCTCCTCGGCCGGTGAGCTGCTGACCCCGGCCCGCCAGGCCGAGTACGGCGCGATGATGCTGCGCGAGCTGCGCAACTATGGCTACCTGCTGGACGACCCGCTGGTGAACGACTGGCTGCAGACCATGGGTACCCGGCTCGGCTCCAACAGTGACCAGCCACGGCAGCCCTATACCTTCTTCGTGATGAACGACCGGCAGATCAACGCCTTCGCCACCCTCGGCGGCTACATCGGGGTCAATGCCGGCCTGGTGCTGACCGCCGAGCGCGAGGACGAGGTGGCCGCGGTGCTGTCCCACGAAATCGCCCACGTTACCCAGCAGCACGTGCTGCGCGGGGTAGAGCGCGCCCAGCGCGACCAGATCCCGATCCTGCTGGGCATGCTGGCGGCGGTGGTGGCCGCGCAGGCCAGCAACAGCACGTCCTCCGGCAACGCGACCATGGCCGCGATCAGTTCCGGCATGGGCCTGATGCAGCAGCGGCAGATCAACTACACCCGTTCCAACGAGTCCGAGGCCGACCGCCTCGGCATCCGCACGCTGTCGCGCAGCGGCTACGACGTGGATGCCATGGCCGGCTTCTTCGAACGGATGGCATCGGCGATGCGCGGCAACGAAGGCGGCTACAGCGTGCCCGAGTTCCTGCGCACCCACCCGGTCAACATCACCCGCATCAGCGAGGCCAAGGCCCGCGCCGAGCAGATGAAGAAGGACACGGTGCTGCTGACCACCACCACCCCCGGCGGCGAGCGCAGGGAGCGCGTGGACCCGGCCGACCCCAGCCTGGCCGAGCCCCTGCTGCGCGGAAACAACCCGCTGCTGCCCAGCAACGTGCTGCGCATCCCGATGGGCCAGCTCAGCCGCGGCGCCAGTGGCGACTTCGACTGGGCGCGCGAGCGCCTGCGCGTGCTCAGCGCGGACTCCGCGCCCGAGCTGGAACGCGAGTATGCCGACCTGGCCAAGCGCCAGGAGGACGGCCTCAACGATGCCCAGCGCTATGGCCAGGCGCTGGCTGTGATGCGCGGCGGTCGCGCCGGCGCCACCCAGGCCCGGCAGACCCTGGCCGGCCTGCTGCAGGCCCGGCCGGACAACCTGTGGCTGGCGCTGGCGCTGGGGGAAGCGGAGTCACGGGCCGGCCAGGCCGCCCAGGCCAACAGCCGCTTCGAGCAGTTGCTGCGCCAGCACCCCAACAGCCGCCCGGTGGCACTGACCTATGCCGAGATCCTGAACGAACAGGGTACCCGCGAGGCCGGCCAGCGCGCGCAGGCCATGCTGCGGCCCCTGCTGTCGCAAAGCGGTAACGATCCGGTCTTCCAGCAGCGATATGCCCGCGCCAGCGAGCTGGCCGGCGACAGCGTGCGTGCCAGCGAGGCCTATGCCGAGGCGGCCTTCCTCAGCGGACGGCCGGAGCAGGCGCTGCTGCAGTTGCAGGCGCTCAAGCGCAACCCGGCACTGGATTACATCGGCCGTGCGCGGGTTGACGCGCGCATCGAATCGATCACCCCGACCGTGCTGGAGCTGCGCCGCCAGGGTGTGCAGGACCCGGACCTGGACCGGCGCTGAGCGCTGCATGACCGGCCGATGGCAGTCCCAGCCGGTTCCAGGCCGGGTAGTCACAAACATGTCATCAAACCGTAGTCTACTGGCACCACTCCAGTAACCGAGCCCTACGGTGTCCTCGTGCAGAAACGCATCCTGATCGTCGATGACGAGCCCGCGATCCGTGAAATGGTCGCCTTCGCCCTTCGCAAGGGCGATTACGAACCGGTCCACGCCGGCGATGCCCGGGAGGCCCAGACTGCGATCGCCGACCGCGTCCCCGACCTGATCCTGCTGGACTGGATGCTGCCCGGTACGAGTGGCCTGGACCTGGCCCGTCGCTGGCGCAAGGAAACGCTGACCCGCGAAGTGCCGATCATCATGCTGACCGCGCGCGGTGAAGAGAACGACCGCGTTGGCGGCCTTGAAGCCGGCGTCGACGACTATGTGGTCAAGCCGTTCTCGGCGCGCGAACTGCTGGCCCGCATCCGCGCGGTGATGCGCCGCGCCCGCGAGGACGACGAGGACGGCAGCGTGGCGGTCGGCCCGATCCGCATCGATGGCGCGGCGCATCGCGTATTCGCCAATGACCAGCCGGTGCCGATCGGCCCGACCGAATACCGCCTGCTGCACTTCTTCATGACCCACCCGGAGCGCGTCTATACCCGCGCCCAGCTGCTGGACCATGTGTGGGGCGGCAGCGTGTACGTGGAGGAGCGCACCATCGACGTGCACATCCGCCGCCTGCGCAAGACGCTGGAACCGTTCAACGCCGAGAACATGGTGCAGACCGTGCGCGGCGCCGGCTACCGTTTCTCCACTGCCACCTGAGTCTCGTCGTGCCGGGGCCAAGCACCTGCGGGTGCCGGCGCCGGCAACTCTGCTATAACCCTCGGTTCACCCCATTGAACCGCCGCACCTCAACGACGAGATCGCAATGCCCCGCCACATCCGCTCTGCCTGGTTGAAGACCCTGGCCACCGTTGCCGCGGTGCTGCTGTTCGCCGGACTGGTGGGGTGGCTCTCGGGGCATCTGTGGCTGTGCATCGCACTGGGCGCGCTGGCCACCCTGGCCTGGCACTACTGGCGGCTGCGCAGCGTGCTGCGGCGGCTGACCGCGCGCCAGCGCTGGGACACCGCCGAGGAAGGCAGCGGCGTCTGGAACGAGCTGGACCGCCTGCTGTACCGCAACCAGGTGGAAATGCGCGTACGCAAGCGCCGCCTGCTGGACATGCTGCGCAGCTACCGCGCCGCTGCCGCCGCGCTTCCCGATGCGGTGGTGGTGCTGGACCGCAACAGCCAGCGCGTGCAGTGGTTCAACGAAGCGGCTACTGCCCTGCTCGGCCTGCACCATCCCGGCGACCTTGGCGAGGCCCTGGTCGAACGCCTGCAGCCAATGCCGCTGGCGCACTGGCTGGCCGGTGGCCGCAACGCCGAGCCGATCCTGGACGTGCCCTCGCCGGTCGACCCGGCGATCCGCCTGAATCTGCGCCTGATTCCCTATTCGTCGGATTACTGGCTGCTGATCGCGCGTGACGTCAGCAAGCTGCTTCGCCTGGAACAGGTGCGCCGCGACTTCGTGGCCAATGTTTCACACGAACTGCGCACGCCGCTCACCGTGGTCCACGGCTACCTGGACATGATGGACCCGGAGGATTTCCCGGGAACCGGACCGATGCTGGAGGAAATGCGCAAGCAGAGCCAGCGCATGGCCCAGCTGGTGGAAGACCTGCTGACGCTGTCGCGCCTGGAATCGCAGGAACACAGCGAGGAAGAGACCGTGGCCATGCAGCCGATGCTGGCAACCCTGCGCCGCGAGGCCGAAGCGCATAGCCAGGGCCGCCACCAGATCAGCATCGACGATCTGGCCGGCGTCGACCTGCAGGGCTCGACCAAGGAGCTTCACAGCGCCTTCTCCAACCTGGTCACCAACGCGGTGCGCTACACCCCGGCCGGTGGCCGCATCGCGGTGGAGTTCCGCCGCGAGGGCGACGGCGCCGTGCTGGCCGTGCGCGATTCCGGCTACGGCATTCCCGCCACGCACCTGCCGCGCCTGACCGAACGCTTCTACCGGGTTTCCAGCAGCCGCTCACGCGAGAGTGGCGGTACCGGACTGGGCCTGTCGATCGTCAAGCACATCCTCGGCCTGCACCACGCACGGCTGGAGATCGAAAGCGAAGTCGGCAAGGGCTCGGTGTTCTCCTGCCATTTCGATGCCGACCACGTGCGCCCGCGCGAGTCCGCCCCCCTGACCTCCATCGAAGAATGACGCCATGAGCAGCCTCGGATCCCTCCCCCTCCCCGTGAGCCCGGACAACGATCCGTTGCGCGACCCGGCGCTGTACATCAACCGTGAGCTGTCGCAGCTGGATTTCAACTTCCGCGTGCTGGCCCAGGCGATGGACCCGCAGGTGCCGCTGCTGGAGCGCCTGCGCTTCATGTGCATCTCCTGCACCAACCTCGACGAGTTCTTCGAGATCCGCGCCGCCGCCGTGCGCCACGCGCAGGAATTCGGCCTGCCGCCGGCACCGGACGGGATGAGCCCGCAGGCCATCCTCAGCGCCATTCATGACCGCGCCGCCGAACTGGTGGACCAGCAGTACCGCTGCTGGAACGAGACGCTCCGCCCGGCGCTGATGGACGCCGGCATCGGCGTGCTCGGCCGCCATTCCTGGACCGATCGACAGAGGCGCTGGCTGCGCGCCTATTTCCGCAACGAGATCATGCCGGTGCTGTCGCCGCTGGGCCTGGACCCGGTGCATCCGTTCCCGAAGATCCTCAACAAGTCGCTGAATATCGTGGTGGTGCTCAAAGGCACCGACGCGTTCGGCCGCGCCGGCCACCTGGCCATCGTGCGTGCGCCGCGCTCACTGCCGCGCATCATCCAGCTGCCGGAAAAGCTGGGCGGATCACAGAATTTCGTGTTCCTGTCGTCGGTGCTGTCCACCTTCGTCGATGAGCTGTTCCCGGGCATGGAAGTCCAGGGCGCCTACCAGTTCCGCGTTACCCGCAACTCCGAGCTGGTGGTGGATGAGGAGGAAGTGGAAAACCTGGCGCTGGCGCTGCGCGACGAGCTGGTGGACCGCGGCTACCGGCCGGCGGTGCGCCTGGAGATCGCCCACGACATGCCGCGTGAGATCGTGCGCACCCTGCTGCAGAATTTCGGCCTGACCGAGAACGCGGTCTACCGCATTGATGGCCCGGTCAACCTCAACCGCATCATCCAACTGTACGACCTGATCGCGCAGCCGGACCTGAAGTACCCGCCGATGACCCCGCGCACCCTGCGCGACAGCGACGGCATCTTCGAGACAGTGACACGCCAGGACCTGCTGCTGCACCATCCGTTCGATGCCTTCACCGCGGTGCTGGACCTGATCCGGCAGGCGGCGATCGATCCGAACGTGCTGGCGATCAAGCAGACCCTGTACCGCACCGGCAAGGATTCGCTGATCGTCGATGCACTGATCCAGGCCGCGCGCAACGGCAAGGACGTGACCGTGGTGGTTGAACTGCGCGCGCGCTTCGACGAGGAAGCCAACCTGGGCCTGGCCGATCGCCTGCAGGAGGCCGGCGTGCAGGTGGTGTACGGCGTGGTCGGCTACAAGACCCACGCCAAGATGCTGCTGATCGTGCGCCGCGAAGGCCGCAAACTGCGCCGCTATGTACACCTGGGCACCGGCAACTACCACAGCGGAACCGCCCGCGCGTACACCGACATCAGCCTGATCACGGCTGACCCGGACATCGGCAACGACGTGCACCTGCTGTTCCAGCAGCTGTCCGGCCTCGCCTCGAAGATGAAGCTCAAGCGCCTGCTGCAGTCGCCCTTCACTCTGCATACCGGCATCCTCGGCCGCATCGAGCGCGAGACGCGCATCGCCGCCGCCGGCCGCCCGGCGCGGATCATCGCCAAGATGAACGCGTTGAACGAACCGCAGGTGGTGCGCGCCCTGTACGCGGCCTCGCAGGCCGGCGTGCAGATCGACCTGATCATCCGCGGCGCCTGCACCCTGCGCCCGGGTGTGCCGGGCATCTCGGACAACATCCGCGTGCGCTCGATCGTCGGCCGCTTCCTGGAACACAGCCGCGTCTACTGGTTCGGCAACGACGGCGCTCCGGAAATGTACTGCGCCAGCGCCGACTGGCTGGAGCGCAACCTGCTGCGCCGGGTCGAGACCTGCTTCCCGATCCTCGACCCGGAGCTGGCCAAGCGGGTCTATCGCGAAGTGCTGCAGAACTACCTGGACGACAATCTCAACGCCTGGGAACTGGATGCCGACGGCATCTACCACAAGCGCGCGCCGGCGCACGACGAAGCGCCGCATTCCGCGCAGATGGCATTGATGCAGGGGCTGTAGTCCTGCCCCGGTGGATCCCGACCGCTGGTCGGGATTCGATCAGTGCCGACCAACGGTCGGCACCCACCCACAGCGGGATCTGACCCCTTGCCATCGTGCTGCACGCCTCCTTCCAAAATGTGAAGGCCGCGCGGTGACGAGCACACCGCCCCTTCGGCTAACATTCGTCCATGCCGCATACCACCACGACTCCGCCCGCATTGCAGGATGGCGACCTGCTGGCCGCCATCGACCTTGGCTCCAACAGTTTCCACATGGTCATCGCGCGCTACACGCTCGGTCAGCTGCGGGTGATCGACCGCCTGCGCGAGACGGTGCGCATGGCCGATGGCCTGGATGGCAAGGGTGGTCTCTCTTCCGCTGCACGCCAACGTGCCCTGGAATGCCTGGCCCGCTTCGGCCAGCGCATCCGCAATGTGCCGCCGCACCGGGTGCGTGCGCTGGCCACCAACACCGTGCGCCAGCTGCGCTCGCCGCAGTCGTTCCTGGTTCCCGCCGAAACCGCGCTCGGGCATGCCATCGAAGTGGTCAGCGGTCGCGAAGAAGCGCGCCTGATCTACCTGGGCGTGGCCCATGCGCAACCACCCAAGCCCGGCCAGCGCCGGCTGGTGATCGATATCGGCGGCGGCTCCACGGAATTCATCATCGGCATGGGCATGCAGACCCTGGAGCGCGAAAGCCTGCAGGCCGGCTGCATCGCCAGCACACGGCGTTTCTTCCCTGGCGGCAAGCTGAGCAAGAAGCGCTGGAAGGATGCGCTGGCCGAGATCGGCCGTGAGTTCCAGCCCTTCGCCAGCAAGTACCGTGCGCTGGGCTGGCAGGAAGCCCTGGGTTCTTCAGGCACGCACAAGGCGATCAGCGAGATCTGCGCGACGATGAAGCTGAGCAAGGGCGCGATCACCGCCGAGGCCCTGCCGCAGCTGCGCGATGAACTGCTGAAGGCGAAGAAGATCGACGACATCCAGCTGCCCGGGTTGTCCAGCGACCGCCGCCCGATCATCGCCGGCGGGATCCTGGTACTGGAAGCCGCGTTCCAGGCGCTGGGCCTGCAGAAGCTGCTGGTGAGCAAGGCCGCGATGCGCGAAGGCATCCTGTATGACATCGTCGGCCGCGCCGGCGAGAACGACCTGCGTGATGAATCGGTGGCCGCACTCAGCCAGCGCTACGGCATCGATACCGTGCAGGCCGAGCGGGTGCAGGAGACCGCGCTGTCGCTGCTGGAACAGGTGCAGGATCGCTGGAGGCTCGATGCCGACGATGCGCGCATGCTCGGCTGGGCCGCGCGCCTGCACGAGCTGGGCCTGATGATCGCGCACAGCGGCTACCACGTGCACGGCAGCTATGTGCTGGAGCACTCGGATATCGCCGGCTTCTCGCGCCAGGAGCAGCAGATGCTGGCCGCGCTGGTGCGCAGCCACCGCCGCAGCGTGACCAAGACCGCCTTCGACGCCCTGCCCGAGCGCCTGCTGCTGACCGCACGCCGGCTGGCCGCCCTGCTGCGCCTGGCGGTGCTGCTCAACCGTGCCCATGAGGACGATCCGCTGCCGGCACTGGAACTGACCGCCGACGACAACCGCCTGTCGCTGATCGTGCCGCAGGCCTTCATCGATGCCCGGCCGCTGCTGCGCGCGGACCTGATCGGCGAGACCGATGGCATCGCCGGGCTGGGCATCCAGTTCCGGCCGTTCGTGGCCTGAGCGCCGCGCCCCCACGAGGGGAGTAGGTCACACACCGTTACAGTTCGCGCACGTGCCCCGCATAGATCTGCTGCGATGCAGCAGATCATGTCGAGCAAGCGCATTCAGCGTGACCGCTAAGCGACTGCTTTTGTTGAGCTTTCGTGAAATATGATGAAGAAGGCTGGTACAAACCGACATATCCTCTTTACAGAGACTTAACCAACGAGACTACTATCGGGTCATCGGTCCGCTTTTCGGCGGCCGATTTCTTCGACGCCCTTTTTGGCGTCCCTGCACGACCTTAGAGAGAGAGAGCTCGTCATGACTTCACGTACTACCCCCCTGGGGCAGGCCATCCGCTACGCCCTGGCAACCACGGCGGCGCTGTCCGCCCTGCCTGCGTTCGCCCAGAGTGGCGGCACCGCCGCGCCGACCACCCTGGATCGCATCGAGATCACTGGCTCGCGCATCCGCCAGGTGGACGTGGAGACCGCTCAGCCGGTCCTGGCACTGAGCCGGCTGGACATCGAGCGCCAGGGCTTCAGCTCGGTGGCCGACATCCTGCAGAACGTCACCGCGATGGGCAGCCCGGCGATCAGCCGTGCCAACGCACTGAGCTCGGGCGAAAACACCGGCGGCACCTACATCGACATGCGCAACCTGGGCGCGCAGCGCACCCTGGTGCTGGTCAATGGCAAGCGTCTGGGCATCAGCACCTCCGGCTACCAGGACGTGTCCTCGCTGCCGGTGTCTGCGGTGGAGCGCATTGAAGTGCTGAAGGACGGCGCCTCGGCCATCTACGGTTCCGACGCGATGGCGGGCGTGATCAACATCATCACCCGCTCCAACGTCAACGGCGTGACCGCCAATGTCTACCACGGCCAGTACAGCGAAGGCGACGGTGCCCGTGACCGCTTCGATGTGGTCGGCGGCTGGAGCAACGATCGCGTGTCGCTGACCCTGGCACTGGAGCACTCCGAAGAAAAGAGCGTCTGGGCAAAGGACCGCTGGTTCAGCAAGTACGGCGTGAGCGACCGCCACCCGAACGACGCCTCCAACTGGACCACGCTGAGCCAGTGGGGCCAGGTTACCGGCCTGAAGGGCGGCCCGGGCTGCACCAACGCCACCCAGGGGTGTGGCTACTCGCTCAACCGCGGCGCTGACCCGACCAACCCGGCCAACTACCACCTGACCGACGCAACCCCGTTCACCGGCGACGTCAGCAACGCCAACGAACAGATGCACGTCATGTATCCGCTCAAGCGTGATTCGGTGTACTTCGACGGTCGCTTCAAGATCACCGACCAGGTCAACCTGCGCACCGAATTCGGCTACAACAAGCGTTCGGCCGAGCGCCAGATTGCAGGCTACCCGCTGCAGTCCAGCTCGGTGTCCATCTCCGGTGACCCGACCGCCACCGGCCTGATGTCCAAGGACAGCTACTTCAACCCGTTCGGCACCCAGCACGGCTATGCCAGGCCAACCGACGTGGCCTGGAACCGCCGCACCTGGGAAATCCCGCGCGTGAGCACCAGCGAACTGAAGACCTACCGTGCGGTAGTGTCGCTGGATGGCAGCTTCGAGATCGGCCAGCGCTACTTCGACTGGGACGTGGGCTACCAGTACAACCGCAACGAGCTGACCGCCACCGCCACCGGCAACCTGCACAAGAAGCGCGTGCGTGACGCCGTGGGCCCGTCGTTCCTGGATCCGGCCACCGGCAAGGTGATGTGTGGCCGTCCGGGCGCGGTGATCAGCGGCTGCACGCCGTGGAACCCGCTGGTGCCCTACGGCAGAAACGATCCGAACGGACTGACCGGCAATGAAGAGCTGATGGCCTGGCTGTTCCCGGCGGAGCACACCACCGGCCGGACCACCACCAAGAACGCGTTCGCCAATCTGTCCGGCAGCATCCTGACCCTGCCGGCCGGCGACCTGGGCTTCGCCTTCGGTGTGGAAAGCCGAAAGGAAGATGGCCGCTACACCCCCGACGCTCTCGCCCAGACCGGTGCCACCACCAACCTGGCCGCTGGCCCGACCGGTGGCAGCTACAACGTGAAGGAAGCCTACCTGGAACTCAACGTGCCGGTGCTGGCCGACCTGCCCGGCGCACGCGAGCTGAGCTTCAATGCCGCTACCCGCTATTCCAAGTACAACACCTTCGGCAACACGCTCAACAGCAAGTTCGGCTTCAAGTGGAAGCCGATCGACCAGCTGCTGGTCCGTGGTACCTGGGCCGAGGGCTTCCGCGCACCGACCATCAACGATCTGTACGGTGGTGGTTCGGAAACCTTCGCGCAGTTCAGCGACCCGTGCGACACCGTGTTCGGCTCGGCCAAAGGCAGTGCCGAAGTCCGCGCACGGTGCGCACGTGACATCGCCGATGCAGCCAACTTCCGCCAGCTGAAGCAGGGCAACACGCCGGTAACCACGGCGCAGGATGCCACCCCGACGCCGTTCGTGTCCGGCTCCAACCCGCTGCTGGTTCCGGAGACCTCGACCAGCAAAACGCTGGGCCTGGTGTGGAGCCCGACCTTCCTCAGCAACTTCAACGTGGCGCTGGACTGGTGGAAGATCCGCATCGACAACACCATCGTCGGTGACAGCCCGAACCAGATCCTGAAGGACTGCTATGAGCAGGGCATCGAATCGCGCTGCAGCCGCTTCACCCGCGACCCGTCCAACGGCATCGTCACCGGCCTGAAGTTCGGCAACCGCAACGCCGGCTTCGCCGAGACCGAAGGTTACGACCTGGATGTCAGCTACCGCGTCGACACCGGCTACGGCAAGCTGAGCGCAGGCTGGACCAGCACCTATGTGAGCAAGAACGTCTACCGCTCCACCAATGATGTCCGTGATGCGATCACGCCGATCAACGGCGTGGCCAACACCATCGGCACCGCCACCAGCCTTGCGTTCCGCGTGCGCTCGAACCTGGTGCTGGGCTGGGATGTGGGTGACTTCGGCGTCAGCTGGACGGCACGCTACTACTCCGGTGTGAAGGAGCGCTGCCTCAACGCCTCGCGGTATGCGGACGAATGCTCCGATCCGACCTTCCTGGCTCCGTGGCTGAAGTCGCCGACCGCTTACAACGAGCGCGGCGCGGTGACCTTCCACGACGTGCAGTTCCGCTACAACCTGCCGTGGGATGCAACCGTGTCGGTGGGCGCGAACAATGTGTTCGGCAAGGAAGCTCCGGTGATGTACAGCAAGCCGAACTCGTCGTTCTCCTACTACGGTGGCTACGACATCGGTCGTTTCATGTACATGAAGTACCAGCAGCGCTTCTGATCCACCCGCGTTGCTGACGCTTGTCGACCACGGCCCTTCGGGGCCGTGGTTCTTTCTGATTCTGCGCAGACTGTCGCTTTCCACATTGCCCGTGCTGCGTTCCATCAGGGACCCGGTCCGCTGCCTCGCCTCCGCCGTAACGCCGCAGGCCGGAGCAATCGATTGATCTGCTTCCGCTTTGTGCAGAAACGTCACACCTGTCTGCACGACTTTCGTCGCTTGCCCATACGTCTCCACGCCCGTCTTCACTAGGTTCGAACGTCCACCACCGCGGTGGCATTGACGCAGCCCCGCTTGGCTGTGTTCCGAAGACTTCGAAGACCGAGAGAGAGACCCATGACCATCCGTATTCCCGAACTGGGGTTGGCGATCCGTCGTGCACTGACGATGACGGCCACCACCGCACTGGCCGCCCCCGCATTCGCCCAGCATGCACCGGAAGCCACCACGCTGGACCGTATCGAGATCACCGGTTCGCGCATCCGCCAGGTCGACCTGGAAACCGCACAGCCGGTGCTGACCATCAGCCGCGCCGACATCGAGCGGCAGGGCTTCAATTCCGTCGCGGACATCCTGCAGAACCTGACCGCGACCGGCAGCCCCGCGCTCAGCCGCGCCAGCCCGCTCAGCAGTGGCGAAGCCTCCGGCGGCAGCTACGTGGACATGCGCGGGCTGGGGGCGCAGCGCACGCTGGTGCTGGTCAACGGCAAGCGCCTGGGCATGACCACTTCGGGTTACCAGGACATTTCCAGCATTCCCGCCGCTGCCGTGGAGCGCATGGAAGTGCTGAAGGACGGCGCTTCGGCCATCTACGGTTCCGACGCGATGGCCGGCGTGGTCAACATCATCACCCGGCGCAACGTCCAGGGCGTGGCGGCCAACGTCTACCACGGGCAGTTCAGCGAAGGTGACGGTGCGCGCACCCAGTACGACGTGGTTGCCGGCTGGTCGAACGACCGCGCCTCGATCAGCGTCGCCGCCGAGCATGTCGAAGAGAAGGGCGTATGGGCCAAGGACCGCGGCTTCAGCGCCTACAGCTACACCGATCGTCATCCGGACGATGGCTGGACCACGGTCGGCCAGTGGGGGCGCATCGTCGGCTTCAAGGGCCCGGGCTGCAGCAGCAGCCGTGGCTGCAGCTATTCCCTCGACCGCGGCAGCCAGCCGGGCGGGCCGGACAGTTTCCACCTCAGTGACAACACACCGTTCACCGGTGATGTCAGCAACAGCAACGAGCAGATGCACGTGCAGACACCGATCAAGCGCGATTCGCTCTTTGTCGACGCACGCATGGATATGAACGACCAGGTCCGCTTCAATACGCAGCTGGCCTACAACCGGCGTACCACCACGCGCCAGGTCGCCGGCTATCCGTTCCAGTCCGCTGCGGCCGGCATCACGCCGATGTCCGCCGACAGCTGGTTCAACCCGTTCGGCAGCCACCACGGCTATGAACACCCAAGCGACGTGCACTGGAACCGCCGCACCTGGGAGATTCCGCGGGTCAGCATCAGCGAACTGACCACCTGGCAGGGTGTGGCCGCGTTTGAAGGCAGCTTCCAGTTCGTCGGTCGCGAGTTCGATTGGGAAGCCGGCTACCAGTACAACCGCAGCGAACTGGAGCAGCGTGCCACCGGCAACCTGCACAAGCAGCGCGTCGCCGATTCCACCGGCCCTTCGTTCTACAACCCGGCCACCGGCAAGGTGGAATGCGGTACACCGGAGGCACCGATTGCCGGCTGCAAGCCCTGGAATCCGCTGGTGCCGTATGGCCAGGATGACCCTTACGGCCTGACCGGCAACAGCGAACTGCAGGACTGGCTGTTCCCCGAGGAAATCACCCGTGGCAGAAACACCACCCGCAACCTGTTCGCCAGCCTCAGTGGAGGCCTTGCCACGCTGCCTGCGGGGGAACTGGGCTTCGCCCTGGGCGTGGAGAGCCGCCGCGAGGAGGGGCGCTTCATTCCCGACGCGCTGGCCCAGACCGGTGCCACCACCAACCTGGCGGCGGGCCCCACTGGAGGGGGTTACCGCGTCGACGAGGCCTACCTGGAGCTGAGCGTGCCGTTGCTGCACGACCTCCCCGGTGCACGCCAGCTGACCCTCGACGCGGCAACGCGCTACTCGGACTACACCACCTTCGGCGGAACCCTCAACAGCAAGTTCGGCGTGTCGTGGAAGCCGATCGACCAGCTGCTGGTCCGCGGCACCTGGGCGCAGGGCTTCCGTGCACCGACCATCGCGAATCTGTACGGTGGGGGTTCGCAGACCTTCACCACCGGCTTCCGTGACCCCTGCGATACGGTGTATGGCGCGGCCGCCAGCAGCCCGGAGGTGCGTGCACGCTGCGCCGCCGACATCGCCAATGCAGACAGCTACCGCCAGCTCGGCCAGGGCAATGAGCCGATCACCGGCAGCAGCGGGCAGACACCGCTGCCCTTCACCAACGGTTCCAATCCCGACCTGAAGCCGGAAACCTCTACCAGCCGCACCCTGGGCCTGGTGTGGAGCCCGACGTTTGCCGAAGGGCTGAACATCGCGCTGGACTGGTGGAAGATCCGCATCGACAACACCATTGTCGCCGACCACCCCAACGACATCCTCCGCGACTGCTACGAACTGGGCATCGCCGAGCGCTGCGGCAGCTTTACCCGCGACCCGGAGCTGGGCATCGTCAACACGCTCAGCTATGGCAGCCGCAACAGCGGTTTCCGCCAGGCCGAAGGCTATGACCTGGAGATCGGCCACAAGATCGAAACCTCCTGGGGCACGTTGAGCGCCGACTGGAAGACCACCTATGTGGTCGCTGCGGAGCAACGGACCACCAACGAGGCGGATGTACCGCCGATTCCCAGCAATGGCATCGCCACCGACGGTGGCATCGGCTTCCGCGTGCGCTCCAACGCATCGCTGGGCTGGGAACGCGGCAACCTCGGCCTGACCTGGGGCCTGCGCTACTTCTCTGCGGTCAAGGAGCGCTGCCTGGGCGTTGATGAGTATCCGAACGAGTGTTCGCACCCCGACCAGCGCGCACCATGGTTCAGCGGCAGCCGTGACTACAACCGTCGCGGATCGGTCACCTTCCACGACGTGCAGGCACGCTACAACCTGCCATGGGATGCGACCGTCTCGATCGGTGCCAACAATGTGTTCGGCCGCCAGGGTCCGGTCATGTACAGCCAGCCGAGCGCCAATTTCTCCTACTACGGTGGCTTCGACATTGGTCGTTTCATCTACATGAAATACCAGCAGCGCTTCTGATCCACCGCGCCTGCTGCAGCACCGCCACGGCCCTTCGGGGCCGTGGCTCCACGGCAACCGGACGGCCGTCATCCCGTGGTCGCAAAGCGGTCATATCCGCTACATCGCCAGGCCCGAGCATGCCGGAAACCCGGAGGCCCGCCATGCGCTATGCCATCGTCACCGAGACCTACCCGCCGGAAGTGAACGGCGTTGCCCTCACCGTGCAGGGCCTGGAGCAGGGACTGCGCAATTCCGGCCATGAAATCGACCTGATCCGGCCACGCCAGGCCAGCGAAGCACCGGACTCGGCGCTAGGTGCGCTGCTGGTTCCGGGCGCCGCACTGCCGCGCTACCCCGGCCTGCGCTTCGGCCTGCCTGCGCCGATCCGGCTCAACCGCCACTGGCAGCAGCAGCGTCCCGATGCGGTCTACATTGCCACGGAGGGCCCGCTGGGCTGGTCGGCGCTGCGCACCGCACGCCGCCTTGGCATTCCGGTCGCCAGTGGTTTCCACACCCGCTTCGACGAGTACCTGCCCGACTACGGCGTGGCCTGGCTGCAGGCCGCGGCGATGCGCTGGATGCGCCGGTTCCACAATCAGGCCGATGCAACCCTGGTGCCCACCCGCGAACTGCAGCAGTTCCTTGTTGAACAGGGCTTCGACCGCGTGCGCCTGCTGGCGCGCGCGGTCGACAGCCAGCAGTTCGATCCCGGCCGGCGCGACCCGGCGCTGCGCGAGGAATGGGGCGTGGACGGCAATGGCCTGGTCGCGATCTACGTCGGCCGCATCGCCGCGGAAAAGAACCTTGGCCTGGCGGTGAGAGCCTTCCGACGCCTGCAGCAGATCCGGCCCAAAGCCCGCTTCGTATGGGTGGGCGATGGCCCAGCCCGCGAAAAACTGGCACATGAAAACCCGGATTTCATCTTCTGCGGCATCCAGCGCGGCGATGCGCTGGCCCGGCATTTCGCCAGCGGCGATCTGTTCCTGTTCCCCAGCCGCAGCGAGACCTTTGGCAACGTGACCCTGGAAAGCATGGCCAGCGGCCTGGCCACCGTCGCTTTCGACTATGGCGCGGCTCGCGAATACCTGCGTGACGGCGAGAACGGCGCGGCCGTGGAAAACGATGAGCAGTTCATCGAGGCAGCCGTGCAGCTGGCCGCCGATGATGCACGGCGCCGCGAGTTGGGCAGCAGCGCCGCGCGTGCGATGAAGCGCCTGCATCCACAACAGGTGGTTGCCGAATTCGATGCGCTGCTGGCCGAGCTGGCCCAGTCGCGGAGGAGCGGCCATGCGCACTACGCCGCTTGAGCTGCTGGCCGGCCGCGAAGCACGGCTGTGCCGCCGGGCCAACCACTACTGCCGGCGTCGCCGTGTGCGCCGGCTGTTCTCGGTCATCAGCCGGCTCGGCGATGGCGTGTTCTGGTACGTGCTGATGGGCGCACTGGTGCTGCTGGACGGCTTCGACGGACTGCGTGCATCGGTGCACATGGCCGCCACCGGGCTGGCCGCACTGCTGCTCTACAAGGGCCTCAAGCGCTGGACCCGACGCCCTCGCCCGTATGCGGCCGATCTGCGCATCCGCGCCTGGGTGGCGCCGCTGGACGAGTTCAGCTTCCCTTCCGGGCACACCCTGCACGCGGTGTCGTTCACCATCGTCGCGCTGGCCTACTACCCGTGGCTGGCACCGCTGCTGGTTCCCTTCACCTTCGGCGTCGCGCTGTCGCGGGTGGTACTGGGCCTGCACTACCCGTCCGATGTACTGGCCGCCACCGGCATCGCCATCCTGTTGGCCTCGGCCAGCCTGGCCTGGCTGCCGCTGCCGGTGTGATGGCCGCTGCACCGGCCGCGCGTGGCCCGGCGCTACCGTCATCGTTGATGGCCTAGAATGCAGGCATGACCACGCTGTTCATTTCCGACCTGCATCTGGACCCCAGCCGTCCGGAGATCACCGACCTGTTCCTGCGCTTCCTGCGCGACCAGGCGCCCGGCGCCGATGCGCTGTACATCCTGGGCGACCTGTTCGAGGCCTGGATCGGCGACGACACGCCCTCACCCGCCGCCGATGCGGTGGCCGACGCACTGAAGGCACTCTTCGACAGCGGCGTGCCGGTGTACTTCATCCGCGGCAACCGCGATTTCCTGCTCGGCGAGGACTATGCCCGCCGCGCCGGCCTGCGCATCCTGCCCGACCCCTGCGTGATCGAACTGTACGGCCGCCCGGTGCTGCTGCAGCACGGCGACCTGTTGTGCACCGACGACATTCCCTACCAGCAGTTCCGCGCGCAGACGCGCGACCCGGCATTCCAGGCGCAGTTCCTGTCGCAGCCGCTGGCCGCGCGCATCGCCTTCGCGCAGAAGGCGCGTGATGCCAGCCAGGCACGCCAGGCGGAAATGAAGCAGGGTGACCGCGCACAGTTCGAGACCGTCACCGACGTGGCCCCGGCCGAAGTCGATGCCACCTTCGTGCGCCACGGCGTGGATACGATGATCCATGGCCACACCCATCGCCCGGCGGTGCACACGCTGCAGGCCGGTGGACGCACCTGCACCCGCATCGTACTGGGCGACTGGTACGAACAGGGATCGGTGCTGCGCGTGGATGCCGGCGGCTGGTCGCTGGATACGCTCGCGCGCGAATGATGGATCGCAGGGTGCCAACCAGGGTTGGCATCTACCCGGGCAGGTGCACGCACCCGGGCAGACACCGCCCCTGGCCGGCGCCTGGCCTCAGCGGAAGCCCGCGATGGTGGCCTTGGTATTAACCAGCACGCGCTGGTTGTCGGCGGTACTGGCGTTGCCCATCGGGATGCCGTTGTAGCTGATGTTCGGGTTGGACCAGTAGTTCAGGCGCGGGCAGCTGCGGGTGCAGTTGTAGGCCATGATCGTGCGCCAGCCGGTGCCGCTGGACGGCTCATAGCGATAACCATGGCCATAGGCGTACGGCGAGGTGCTCGGGTCGGTGGCGATATCATGCCGTGCACTCTGCAGGTGGCCGATCTCGTGCGCGAACGAGTAATAGCCTGTCGCGCAATCCCAGTACACCGCCGCGAAGGCGGTGGAAGCCGTCGAGCCTATGCCCGAGGCCAGGCCACAGTACGCACTGTTGTTGATCAGCAGCACGCCCACGTCCGCCGTGTAGGTGTTCCGGCTGGTGTGGATGCTGTCCATGTAGCCGTCGCTGGTGCCACGGAAGCGGGCCAGATCAGTATCGAAGCTGCCCGATTCGGTGTAGTTGGTGGTCTCGTAGCGGGCCAGCTGCATGGTGATGCCCACGTTGCTGTTGACATACCCCTGGTTGGACTCGGCCACGGCCAGCTGCACCAGCGACTGCATGTTGCCGCCATAGGCCGCCACGGCCGCATTGGTCGCCACCACCAGCACGCGGATGGTGGCCGGGGTGCCGGACGACGCCTGTGCGGTACCGATGCGATCGTTGGCGCCCATCGGGATTTTCGGCAGCTGGTTGTAGTCGGCCGGATGGTCGGCCGGCATCCGCGATTCGTCCACTTCCACCAGCACGTGGCGGTTGCCCAGCGGGCGCAGGCGATAGAGCTTGCCGTCCTTGCGGATCGACCCAGTGATGGTGTCGCCCGAGCGCACCAGGATCAGCGAATTGCCCGGATCGTCCTGGCCATTGGACGTGGCAGCGGTCAGCTTGTCCGAAGGGGAGCGGAACTGGCCGTACCAGATGCTGCCGCCATCGGGCAGCGCCTCCACCTTGCTGCGCACCGCCTGCACGCGCCGGCCGAGCAGTTCGAACTCGAGCTGCGGCTGCGCGGTGGCAGCTGCATCGACACGCACTTCCTGTACCGTCGCGGTGGACGGGGTGGCCAGCAGCTTGCCCAGCGCGGGCTCACTGTTTGCCGATGCACGGCTGATGACCGTCACTGGCTCGAACAACGGTGCCGCCTGCGCGGCCGCTGCCACCGACAAACCCAACACCAGGCCACCTGCCGCTTTGCCAATCGATCTGGACAACATTGCGTCGCTCCTTGAATGATGTGAACAGCGTTGATGCAGCACGCCCGGGTTTGCCGGGTCTGGCCATATGGCCTGCGTGGGCCGTGTGAATTCAATAGAAGACGGAGATGAAAATCAGGAACTGTGATCCACCGCATCTACGTTAATTAAGGTCAAAAGCGTCACTACACTTCGCCAATACACCGCTTTCGCGCTACCGTGACGTAGCCACGACGGGACATGCACATGGCTCCATCGCAGGACACGGACGAAGATGTCGGCTTGCTGCGGATAGGCCTGTTCTTCGATGGCACCCGCAACAACGCACACAACCTGGCACGCGGTCGCCCCCGGGTTCCGCAGCCACGTCCGGCGCAGCTGCGTGCGGATGACGATTCGACCTACCAGAGCCGGCTGACCAGCAGCTACGACAACGGCCTGACCAACATCGCACGCCTGCAGCAGCTGTATCCGGACAGCCGCCGCGATGCGATGGCCACACCTTCGCTGTCGATCTACGTGGAAGGCGTGGGCACCCGCGACGATGCCGACGACGACCTGATCGGACTGGCGTTCGGCATCGGCGCCAGTGGTGTGCGCGCGAAAGTGCAGCGCGCGCTGCAGGTGCTGCTTCCGGCCGCACTGTCGGGACTATCCGCACGCTGGCAGCGACCGCTGCATGGCGTGCAGCTGGACCTGTTCGGTTATTCACGCGGCGCTGCTGCCGCACGTGACATCGCCAACCAACTTCAGGGCTGGGACGGCGTGCGCTGGCGCCAGCTGCTACAGGCCGCCGGCCTGTCCTGCACTGCGAACTTCGCCCCGTCCACGCCGGTGCTGCGCTTCATCGGGCTGTTCGACACCGTTGTCGCGGTCAATGGCGGCCGCGCCGAGGAACAGCCGCAACTGGCGCTGCGCAGTGGCATCGCACGCCACGTCGTGCAGCTCACCGCGCGTGATGAACATCGCCAGCACTATGCACTGACCAGCGTGGCGCCGCCGTTCACCGAGATTGCTCTGCCCGGCGTGCACGCCAACATCGGTGGCGGCTACAACCAGCTCGACGAAGGGCCCAAGCTGCTCAGTCGCCCGCGCCGGCAGTTGCTGCGCCGCCCCGCGGTTGCCGACTACCAGATTCCTCCACTGGCGATGCTGCAGGCCACCACGGCCTATGCTGAAACACAGGCCGATGCCGAACGCTGGCGACAGCAGCTGGGCGTGGACGAGAAGGAAATCTGGGTGGATGTCTGGCACCAGTGGCAGCAGCAGCGACGCGCCGGCAGCCGCAGCGTGCTGTTGTCACCGGTGCTGTATGTGACCGCCGCTGTGGTACTGCGCCGGCCCATCGACTGGCGTTACCAGTTGATCGCACTGCAGGTGATGCAGCAGCAGGCCATCGATGCCGGCGTGCAATGGACTGCAAATGCCGCCGAGGTTCCCGGCTGGGAACTGCCGTCCGCCCTGCGGCCTATCGCACGGCGCCTGGTGGCCGGACAGCCACTGACGGCGACACAGGAGGCGCTGCTGCGTCGGCGTTACCTGATGCAGTCGGCGCACTGGAACTTCGATGCGCTGGGCGACACCGCACTGACCTACGCCGCCGATGCCGGCGTCAGCGAACTGCCGTACCGGCCAGGCCCTGGCTTGTTCTATATCAACCGGCCAACCGTGGATGGCAAGCGCGTGGTGTTGCCGAACGCATAAGAAAAGGGGACCTCCCCTGTTCTCAGCCGGCCTGCTCGACAAGGTTGGCCAGCTCATCCGCATCGAACCCGGCCAGCAGGCGCGCTTCCATGTTGAACGGCCCGTGCAGGTAGCCGCCGGCATACTCCACAAGCAGTTCCTTGAAACGTGCGCGCGGCTCGACACCGGCGCGGTCGCAGTACCAGCGGTACCAGCGCGAACCGGCGGCAACATGCGCCACTTCCTCACGCAGGATCACCTCCAGCACATCGGCGGTTTCGCCATCACCGACATTGCGCAGTTTCTCGATCATGCCGGGCGTCACGTCCAGGCCTCGCGCTTCCAGCACGCGCGGCACCAGCGCCATGCGTGCCAGGCCATCGTGCGCGGTCTTTTCGCACATTTCCCACAGGCCGTTGTGCGCGGGGAAGTCGGCGTAGTCGTGGCCATGCACCTGCAGGCGCTCGCGCAGCAGCATGAAATGCCGCGATTCGTCGTCGGCACAGCTGACCCAGTCGGCATGAAACGCCGACGGCAGGCCACGGAAGCGGTACACCGCGTCCCAAGCCAGGTCGATCGCGTTGAGTTCGATATGGGCGATGGCGTGGATGAAGGCAGCCCGACCTTCCACGCCACCCAGTCCGCGCCGCGGAACTTCGCGCGGATGCACCAGCATCAGCTGCGCTGGCCGGCCCGGCATGCGGATCGGTTCCGGCGGTGGCGCATCGGCCACCACCTTCAGGCGACCGGCACGGAACGCGGCCGCATACGCCTGGGTCAGCGCAACCTTGCGCAGCGGGTCGGCTTCGGCCAGGCACTGCTGCGCTGCGCGCAGCAGGTCGCCACCAACGTCGGGTACATCGACCACGCCTGGTCCTCAGGCGCGGCGCTTGTGCTTGGCGTCGTCCGACCGCAGCTGCTGGATGCGCTCGAAGTAGCCCGGTTCAATGCCGGTCGGGTAGTGGCCGTTGAAGCAGGACGAATCGAAGCTGCGCAGCGCCGGGTTGCCTTCGCTCACTGCCGCTTCCATGTCTTCCAGGTCCTGGTAGATCAGCCAGTCGCAGCCCAGGTGGGCTTCGATCTCTTCCACGCTGCGGTTGTGCGCGACCAGTTCCTCGGCCGCCGGCATGTCGATGCCGTAGATGTTCGGGTAGCGCACCGGCGGCGCGGCGCTGGCCAGATAGACCTTGCGCGCGCCCGCGTCACGGGCCATCTGCACGATCTGCTGGCTGGTGGTGCCACGCACGATCGAATCGTCCACCAGCAGCACCACGCGGTTGCGGAACTCAAGGTGGATCGGGTTGAGCTTGCGACGCACCGACTTCACGCGTTCGCCCTGCCCCGGCATGATGAAGGTACGGCCGATGTAGCGGTTCTTGATGAAGCCTTCGCGGTACTTCACCCCAAGTACGTTGGAGATTTCCAGCGCCGCGTCGCGCGAGGTGTCCGGGATCGGGATGATGGTGTCGATGTCATGATCCGGGCGCAGGCGCAGGATCTTCTCGCCCAGCTTGATGCCCATGCGCATGCGCGCCTTGTGCACCGAGACGTTGTCGATCATCGAGTCCGGGCGCGCGAAGTACACGTATTCGAAGATGCACGGGGTGTGCTCGGCCGGCTCGGCGCAGATCTCCGAGAACAGCTCGCCACGCGCGGTGATCACCAGCGCTTCGCCCGGCTGCACATCGCGCACGCGCTGGAAGCCCAGCACGTCCAGCGCGGCCGACTCGGACGCCACGATGTACTCGTCGCCCTCGGCATGGCTGCGCTTGCCCAGCACCAGCGGACGGATGCCATGCGGGTCGCGGAAGGCGACCAGGCCCAGGCCCAGCACCACGCTGACCACTGCATAGCCACCCTTGCAGCGGCGGTGCACGCCGGCCACCGCGCGGATGGCCGCTTCCGGGCTGAGCTGGCGCTGCTGTTCCAGTTCGTAGGCGAACACGTTCAGCAGCACTTCGCTGTCCGAATCGGTGTTGACGTTGCGGCGGTCCTGTTCGAACACCTGCTGGCGCAGCACCTCGGTGTTGATCAGGTTGCCGTTGTGGGCCAGCGCGATGCCGTACGGCGAATTGACGTAGAACGGCTGCGCCTCGTCCATGCCTTCCGAACCGGCGGTCGGGTAGCGCACGTGGGCAATGCCCACGCTGCCTTCCAGGGTGGACATGGTGCGGGCATCGAACACATCGCGGACCAGGCCGGTGGCCTTCTGCACGCGCAGGCGGCTGCCGCTGGCGGTGGCGATGCCCGCCGCATCCTGGCCACGGTGCTGGAGGACGGTCAAGCCGTCATACAACTGCCCGGCGACGTTCTGGTTGCCGACGATTCCGACGATGCCACACATGATGCGAGGTCTCCGCTGGGCTGTGCCCAGTTACAAGGAAGGTGGCCGTACCTGGCCGCGGTGGTCGCCGCGCACGCGGTCGACGTTGGCCGGATCGCCCGGCTCGATACTGTCCGGCAGTGCAGGAGCATCCGGGCGCACTTCCGCCGGATCGTAGGAATCGCCCTGTTCCGCTTTCGCAGGCCGCAGCCATCCGCTGCCTGCCACTACCTGGTTGAGGATGCCATTATCGCCTGCCGCGCCCGGCTTTCCCAACCCGGCGCCTGCGTTCTTGCCCAACTCCATCAATGCAGATGGGGACAGCGCGTCGGTCGGCAAGGCCTTGGGCAACAGATCGGCCCCGGGAACCTCCCAGTGCGGCAGCTTGCTGTTCATCCAGGCAACGGTGGGATTCAGCAGTGGCCGCACCGCCGAGCGCTGCCAGGAGGGCTCGGCAGTCAACGGGGTGAAACTGCCCAGCAGCAGCAGGATCGCGGCGATCAGGCCGCCCCGCACGGCCCCCAGCACCCCGCCCAGCAGGCGGTCCAGGCTGGTCAGCATGCTGCGGTGGACCAGAGCCTTGATGACCATGCCGATCACCGCGACCACGATCATCACGCCGATGCCGACGCCCAGGTAGCCGCCGACGAAGTGTTCGCCACCGGGGGCCGCCGGGGCAGCCCACCAATGGGCGGCATCATTGCCGAAGGCGAAGGCCGCCCACGCGGCCAGCAGCCACGACAGGGTGCCAATGACGATGCCGACGAAGCCGCGCAGCATCCCCAGCAGGGTGGAGGCGGCGATCACGATCAGCAGCACCACGTCGATCATGGCGCCCCGCTCCTTCGGCGGCGCTGGCAACGCGGCTGCGCGTGGGTCATGGGTGCGGCCGGACCATGCCGGCGACGCCGACCTTGGCGGCGACCTGCGCCTTCAGCTGCTCGGCATCGCCACGGTTGGCCACCGGCCCGACGCGGACGCGATGCAGGGTGCCCTTTTCGGTGCGCACCTGTTCGACAAAAGCACTGAAGCCGGCGGCGCGGACCTTGTCGCGCAGGGCGTTGGCATCGTTGGCCTGGCCGAACGCGCCCAGCTGCACGGCAAAGCCGACGCCGCTGGCGGCCGGTGCTGCCGGCGTGGCCGGGGCCGTTGCCGGCTTGCTCGCGGTGGCCTCCGGCTTCGGCTCGGGCTTCGGGGTTTCGGGCTTCGGCGCCGGCTTCGGCGGCTCGGGCTTGGCCGCCGGAGTGGTCGTTGCAGTCGGCGTACTCGGCGGCAGGCTTTCACTGCGCACCGGGTTGCTGCTGGCCGACGGCGCGGTGGCGGCGGATGGGGTACTGGCGCTCGGCGTAGCCGGTGCCGGGGTGGCTGCCACCGGGGCGCTGCTGTCCGCTGCGGCATCCAGGGTGATCACTTCGGCCTTCACATCGGCACGGATCTTCACCGCCTGCAGGCGGGCGGCCTCGGCCTGTGCACGGTCGGCGTACGGCCCCACGCGCACACGCCATGCCTGACGGCCGTTGATGGTGGTCGCTTCTGCGAAGCCCGGCAGCTGCGAGCGCTGCAGGTAGGCAATCACGGCATCGGCGTCGGCCCTGCTGCCGTAGGCGCCGAAGGTGACGGCGTAGTTGCCGGCAGCAACCGCCGGGGAGGTGTCCACGGTCGGCGGAGTGGCCGGCGTGGCGGCGTCCTGCAGCGGCTTGGCCTGCCCGGTCTGCAGGCCGGTGGCACCACCGGCCGGAGCCACCAGCGGTAGTTCACGGGTTTCGAACTGGCCATCGGCCGGCGCGTCCGGCGCGGCGATCGGCACCGAGGCCACACCGCTGTCCGGTGCAGGTCCCTTGACCAGCATCGGCAGGAAAATCACGGCCAGTGCGACCAGCACGATGGCACCAATCAGACGCTGTTTCAGAGGCGTATCCACGTGAGGCGGCAACTGTCCGGAGGTTGCGGTCGATTATACGGGTGCCGGACCGGACGGCGTCGGGATTGGCTGAACGTGGCTCAGGCGTTGCGCTGCAGCCACTGCAACGCGGCGGCGGCGGTATGGAAGGAGCCAAACACCAGTACGCGGTCACCGCGCTCGGCCCGGTCCAGTACCTGCGCCAGCGCCTGCTCGACCGAAGCGGCCAGCTGCGCGCTGCCAGCATCGGTCTCGGCCAGGCGCGCCTGCAACTGGGCGGCACTCTGGCCGCGCGGGCCGTCCAGGCCGGCAAGGGTCCACTCGCCAACCACGCCCTGCAATGCCTGCACCACACCCACCGCGTCCTTGTCCTGCAATGCGGCATACACCGCCAAGGTGCGCCCGGCCGACGCTTCGGCCTTCAGCGCGCGGGCCAGCTGGCCCGCCGCCTGCGGGTTGTGCCCGACGTCGACGCGGATCTGCACGCCATCTCGCTCGAACGCCTGCAGCCGACCCGGGATACGCGCCGCCGCGATACCAGCGGCCCACGCCGCGCGCGGCACCGGCTTGTCCAGCGCGCGCAGCGCAGCAATGGCGGCACCCGCATTGGCCAGCTGGATCGGCCCGGCCAGCGCCGGGGTTGGCAGTTCCATGCGCAGGCCAACGTCCCGCCAGCGCCAGCGCTGGGCATCGATCGGCTCGTAGAAATAGTCGCTGCCGCCGCGGATCGCGTTGGCACCCACCAGGTAGGCCCGTGCGAGCACGCTCGACGGCGGGTCGGTCTCACCCAGGATCACCGGCTTCCAGCCACGGATGATGCCGGCCTTTTCGGTGCCGATTGCTTCGCGGTCTTCGCCCAGCCATTCGGCATGGTCGATGTCCACAGTGGTGATCACGGCCACATCGGCGTCGACGATGTTGACCGCATCCAGGCGACCGCCCAGACCCACTTCCAGAACCGCCAGGTCCAGCCCGGCGTCGGCGAACAGCTGCAGCGCGGCCAGCGTGCCGTACTCGAAATAGGTCAGCGTGGTCTCGCCGCGTGCGGCCTCGACGGCGTTGAACGCAGCAACCAGCGCCGCATCGCCCACGTCCTGGCCGTCGATGCGCACGCGCTCGTTGTAGCGCAGCAGATGCGGCGAGGTGTACGCGCCAACCTTCCAGCCGGCGGCACGTGCAATGGCTTCGATGAAGGCGACGGTCGAGCCCTTGCCGTTGGTGCCACCAACCACGATGGTGCGCTTGCCCGGCGCCCCCAGGCCCATCGCGGTGGCCACGGCGCGCACGCGCTCCAGGCCCATGTCGATGGTCGCCGGGTGCTGGCGTTCAATGTAGTCCAGCCAGTCGGCCAGGGTGGTCGGGGTGTTCGTCACGGCAGGGGTTCCAGCAGAAGCAGGTGGTTCGGGAATCAGAGGGCGCGGTGCTTGGCTTCGCCGAAGAACGGCGTGTGGTGGGCGCAGTCGTTCAGGCGCACCACTTCCAGGCTGTCCAGGTCGGCGCCTTCGAGCAGGTTGAGCGTGGTCGGTGCCTGGCGGAAGGTCCACAGCCGGGAAAGCGGCAGGCCCAGCACCTTGCACAGGATCACGCGGTTGACCGCATCGTGCGCAACCACCAGCAGGGTGTCGTGCTCGCCGAGGCCTTCGGTGGCGCGGGCCAGGCCACGCCAGCTGCGCTCCAGCACCAGGCGCAGCGATTCGCCGCCGGGCATCAACACCGTATCCGGCTCCTCGCGCCAGGCCTGCAGGCGCGACGGATCCTTCTCGTGGATCTCGCTGGCCAGCAACCCTTCCCATTCACCGTGGGCGATTTCCTGCAGCTCCGGCTCGGTCAGCAGCATGTCGGCGCGGGCGGCGCCAAGCGCCAGCTGCGCGGTCCGCTGCGCGCGCGACAGCGGCGAGGCGACGGCACGGGTGATGTCCACCGAGGCCAGGCGGGCACCCAGGGCCTGGGCCTGGGCTTCGCCGATCGGCGAAAGCGGGATGTCGATCTGGCCCTGGTAGCGGCCTTCGGCGTTCCACGGCGTTTCGCCGTGGCGGGCAAGCAGGATGCGCATGCGTGCAAGGGGTCCTGGGGGGAGGAGGTTTCCGCGTTTCGTTCACATCCTGTGAAGCACGCGGAACAGGGATGATACCTGTTCGGCGCACCGGGCCGGGCCGGGCATGAAAAAACCCCGCGACGTGGGTCGCGGGGTTTCGGAATTCCCGGCCATCGGGTCGTGTTTGCCGGCCAGCGGCCGGCACTACCGCAACCGGTTTATTTCGCCAGGTTCAGTTCCTTCAGCAGCTGCGGCGCCGGCGCCACTTCCTGCATGATCCACTGCATGTAGCGGCTGTCGACGGCGATCATGCGGGTCATCACCGGGTCGAACACCCAGTTGGAGCTGACCGATTCCCAGTTGCCATCGAAGGCCAGGCCGACCAGCTTGCCGTTGGCGTCCAGCACCGGCGAACCCGAGTTGCCGCCGGTGATGTCCAGGTTGGACAGGAAGTTCACCGGCACCGAACCGATGCGCTTGTCTTCCAGGCCGCCGTAACGCTTGGCCTTGACCGCATCGAGCAGCGCCTTCGGCGAATCGAACGGATCTTCACCGGTCTCCTTCGCCGCCACGCCTTCCAGGGTGGTGAACGGGGTGTACGTCACGCCGTCCTTGCCATAGCCCATGACGTTGCCGAAGGTGATGCGCAGCGACAGGTTGGCGTCCGGGTAGACAAACTCACCCTGGCTCTTCTTGTAGTCGGCCACGGCCTGCAGGTACAGCGGGCGCGCGGTCAGCGATTCGCCTTCGCGGATCTTCTTCTGCTCTTCCTGCTTCAGCAGTGCCGGCATGACAGCCACGGCGTACTGGATGGCCGGATCGCTGCTGGCTTCAAACGCGGCACGGTCGGCCTTGAACCACTTCAGGCGTGCATCCAGGCTGCCCAGCTCGGTGCCCGACAGCTTGGCCACCACCGACTTCACCGCAGCGGCATCGCTGCCGGCCAGCCACTTGTTCAGCACGTCATTGTCGCGCTGCGCGGCCGGCAGGGCCACGTACTGCTCCAGCCAGTAGGCCTGCAGCTGCTGGTCCATCTTCGCCACGTAGCGACGATCCATCTGCTTCAGGCCACCTTCGATGGTGGTCAGGTCGCGTTCCTGGTAACCGGCTTCGCGTTCGGCATCCGGCTTGCTGCGCTCGATCGACAGGCGGTACAGGGTGATCGCCGCGCCAACGGCCGAGGTGTTGTTGAACTGGCCGACGAACAGGTCGCGTTCGCGGGTGGCCTTGCTGGTATCCAGATGCTTGAGCAGCTGCGCGTGTGCGGCCAGGGCCGGCTTGCCGGCAGCGCCCTGCTTCTTCAGCCACGCCAGCACGGCGGCTTCTTCAGCCTGCTTCTGGCCAGCGGCGTCGATGCGCTTGAAGCCTTCCAGCTGGCCCAGGTAGTTCTTGGCCACGTTGTTCATGCTGGCGGCGGTGGCGGCGTACTTCACCTTGACGTCGGCGTCGGCCTTGCCGGCGTCGGCGATCAGCTTCAGCACCGCGTTGTAGTGCTTGGCGATGGTCGGGTAGGTGAAGCTGGCGGTTTCGTTGAACTCACCGGCCAGCGCGTAGCGGTTGGTGCGGCCCGGGTAGCCGGCCACCATCACGAAGTCGTCGGCGCCCAGCGGCTGGTCGGCGAACTTCAGGAAGTGCTTGGGCTGGTACGGCACGTTGTCGGCGGCGAAGGCGGCCGGCTTGCCGTCCTTGCCGACGTAGGCGCGGTAGAACGAGAAATCGCCGGTGTGGCGTGGCCACATCCAGTTGTCGACGTCGCCGCCGAACTTGCCGACGCTGCCCGGGGGCGCGTAGACCAGGCGCACATCCTTGATTTCCATGTTGCGGAACAGGCGGTAGGTGTTGCCGCCGGAGAAGCTGTACAGGCGGCAGCGGAAACCGGCATCGGCCTCACAGGCGGCAACCTGGGCCTTGTCGAAGGCGTCCAGCGCGCGGCTGCGGGCCAACGGGTCATTGCCGGCGGCGGCGATGGCGGCCTTGGCCTGGGCGGTGACGTCGGTGATCTGGTCGAGCACGAACACGCGGGCGTTCGGGCCGGCGCTCAGTTCGTCCTTCAGGGTCGGCGCGTTGAAGCCGTCCTTGATCAGGTTCTTCTGCGCGGTCGAATTCAGCTGGATGGCGCCATACGCGCAATGGTGGTTGGTGACCACCAGACCCTGCGGCGAGACGAAGCTGGCGGTGCAGCCGCCGAGGGCGACGACCGCACCCATCGGGTCGCCGGTCAGGTTGGACAGCTGTTCCGGGGACAGCTTCAGGCCGGCCTTCTGCAGCGGGCCGGCGATTTCCGGCAGCTGCTGCGGCACCCACATGCCTTCAGCGGCATGGGCGACCTGGGCCAGCCCGAGGCTGGCGACGATGGAGAATGCAAGCAGGTTCGAGCGCATGGAGCGGCCCCTGGTAGTGGAACCCTCGATTGTAGCCCGCCGCCCTGCCCCGGCCCGAACCCCGGAAGTCATGGGCCTGCTTCTTGCTCTGCCACGCGCACGTCGGCCGCGCACACGGAAATCGTCCAGAGGGGGCGTGGTCACCCTGGACGGGACCGTTGGCGCCATGGGCCGGGCGCATGCGACTGGCGGGTTGGGCAGGACGCCCAACCCCGGTCTTGCCGTGTGCGCAGGATAGCGCGCACGAGCAAGGCGCCATCGAGCACCATGGATGGGCTTTTGCGTGTCCCGGCCAGGGTGACCACGCCCCCTTTCCCGGATCAGGGAGGCGCCGCTGTTCGCAGTACGTTCGAAACGCCCGCCGGCGCACGCCTTTCGTTCCACCACTGCACCCGCAGCGCAACATGGGAAATCCGCGCGGCACCCTATAATCCGCGCTTTCCCCCCTGATGAGTTCCACCCCGATGGCGCAGCAAACGATGAAGGCCCTGGTCAAGCGCGAAGCAGCCAAGGGCATCTGGCTGGAAGAAGTTCCGGTGCCGACCCCCGGCCCGAACGAGGTCCTGATCAAGCTGGAGAAGACCGCGATCTGCGGTACCGACCTGCACATCTACCTGTGGGACGAGTGGAGCCAGCGCACCATCAAGCCGGGCCTGACCATCGGCCACGAATTCGTCGGCCGCGTCGCCGCGCTGGGCTCGGCAGTGACCGGCTATGAGATCGGCCAGCGCGTCTCGGCCGAAGGCCACATCGTCTGCGGTCATTGCCGCAACTGCCGGGGCGGCCGCCCGCACCTGTGTCCGAACACCGTCGGCATCGGCGTCAACGTCAACGGCGCGTTCGCCGAATACATGGTGATGCCGGCCAGCAACCTGTGGCCGATCCCGGACCAGATTCCGTCGGAGCTGGCCGCGTTCTTCGATCCTTACGGCAACGCCGCGCACTGTGCGCTGGAATTCGATGTGATCGGGGAGGACGTGCTGATCACCGGTGCCGGCCCGATCGGCATCATCGCCGCCGGCATCTGCAAGCACATCGGCGCGCGTAACGTAGTGGTGACCGACGTCAACGACTTCCGCCTGAAGCTGGCCGCCGACATGGGCGCTACCCGCGTGGTCAACGTGGCCAACCAGTCGCTGAAGGACGTGATGAAGGAACTGCACATGGAAGGCTTCGACGTGGGCCTGGAAATGAGCGGCAACCCGCGCGCTTTCAATGACATGCTCGACTGCATGTACCACGGCGGCAAGATCGCCATGCTCGGCATCATGCCCAAGGGCGCCGGCTGCGACTGGGACAAGATCATCTTCAAGGGCCTGACCGTGCAGGGCATCTACGGCCGCAAGATGTACGAGACCTGGTACAAGATGACCCAGCTGGTGCTGTCCGGCTTCCCGCTCGGCAAGGTGATGACCCACCAGCTGCCGATTGACGATTTCCAGAAGGGCTTCGACCTGATGGAAGAAGGCAAGGCCGGCAAAGTGGTATTGAGCTGGAACTGATCCGCCCCACGGTAGCGCCGGGCCATGCCCGGCGTCACCGGAATGAAAAAGGCGCCCGATGGGCGCCTTTTCCAATGCGTGCCAGGCAAGCCCGGCACCTGCCGTAACGCCTGCGGCGTTACTTGCCGACGGCCACGCTCAGCATCACCCGGCTGTGGGCCAGCTTGCCGGAGTTGTCGCGGCCGTTGCCGTCGGTGCCGTAGTAGCCGAGGCCGACGTTGAACAGGCCGAACTGGCGCGCGACGCCGACGTTCCAGTCGGTGTAGTCCTTGGCGATGCCGTCCTCGAAGGTGCTGCGACCGACGTTGGCATTCAGGGTGAAGTCTTTCGGCAGGCCCCAGCTGCCGCCCAGGCCGAAGTACCAGCCATCGGTGCTGCTGTTCCAGACATCGTTGGTGTAGGCCACCGTCAGCTTGTAGGTCTCATCCAGCGTGGTGGTGGTGATCAGCTCGTTGTAGTTCAGCTCGCTGGCACCGAGGTAGGTGTAGCGGTTCAGCAGGGCGTCGAAATTGACGCGGGGCGTGACGTCAACGCCATAGCCAATCTGGTAGTCGACCTCGGTGCTCGGGTCGCCCGGACCGAAGTCGACGCCCGAACCCCAGACACCGGCATACAGGCCGACCGGCGAGGTGTAGGTGAACCCCGCCTGCAGGGTCGGCTTTTCGTCGGTCTGTGAGACACCACGGAACAGGTAATCGGAAACGGCGGTGACGTTCCAGCTGTACGGCGATTCGTCTTCCTGGGCACTGGCGGTGAACGGGGCGGCCATGGACAGGGCAGCGGCAATGGCGAGGCAGGCACGGGCGTGCTTCATGAGCGTCTCCGGTGGGGGCGGTGGCGTGGCGCGGAAGGCGGGGCGGCCGGAGCGGGACAGCGCCGGTTCACGAATTTTTAACCCGTTCGCTATTGCGATGCAACATGTGTCCGCTCTGGTGACGCCGCAACTGCGCCGGTTGGCAAGCGGCGATGCCCGGTAGAATCAGCGGTTTCCCCGCTCAGAACCGTGCCCACGCCATGACCGACCCCTCCTCCGCCCTGACCCGCCACTACGCCGAGGAACTGGACGCCATCCGCGCCCAGGGCCTGTTCAAGTCCGAGCGGATCATCACCAGCCCGCAGTCGGCCGAGATCACCCTCGACGACGGCCGCACGGTGCTGAATTTCTGTGCCAACAACTATCTGGGCCTGGCCGACCACCCGGACCTGATCCAGGCCGCCAAGGACGCGCTGGACAGCCACGGCTTCGGCATGGCGTCGGTGCGCTTCATCTGCGGCACCCAGGACCTGCACAAGCAGCTGGAGAAGCAGATCGCCGATTTCTTCGGCAAGCAGGACACCATCCTGTACGCGGCCTGCTTCGATGCCAATGGCGGCCTGTTCGAGCCACTGCTTGGCGAGAATGACGCGATCATTTCCGACGCACTGAACCATGCGTCGATCATCGACGGCGTGCGCCTGTGCAAGGCCAAGCGTTTCCGCTACGCCAACTGCGACATGGCCGACCTGGAAGCCCAGCTGCAGGCCGCCGATGCCGCCGGCTGCAAGACCAAGCTGATCACCACCGACGGCGTGTTCTCGATGGACGGCTTCATCGCGCCGCTGGACGAGATCACTGCGCTGGCGAAGAAGTACAACGCGCTGGTGCACATCGACGAATGCCACGCCACCGGTTTCCTTGGCGCCACCGGCCGCGGTTCGGCCGAGGTCAAGGGCGTGCTGGAGAAGATCGACATCATCACCGGCACCCTGGGCAAGGCCATGGGTGGCGCACTTGGCGGCTTTACCTGCGCCAGCGCCGAAGTGATCGAACTGCTGCGCCAGCGCTCGCGCCCGTACCTGTTCTCCAACTCGCTGCCGCCGCACGTGGTGGCCGCAGGCATCAAGGCATTCGAAATGCTGGCCGCCGCCGACGACCTGCGCAGCACGCTGGCCGAGAACACCGCCTACTTCCGCGAAAAAATGACCGCGGCCGGTTTCGACGTGAAGCCGGGCGTACATCCGATCAGCCCGGTGATGCTGTACGACGCGCCGCTGGCACAGAAGTTCGCCGAGCGCCTGCTCGAAGAAGGCATCTACGCGATCGGTTTCTTCTTCCCGGTGGTACCCAAGGGCCAGGCGCGCATCCGCACCCAGATCAGCGCCGCGCACAGCCGCGAGCATCTGGACCGCGCGATCGATGCATTCACGCGCATCGGCGTCGAACTGGGCGTGGTCAAGGGCTGACCGCACCGGGGTCGGATCCCCAGGGGTAGCGCCGGGCCATGCCCGGCGATTTCCCGAAAGCCGCGCCATGCGCTCGCCGGGCACGGCCCGGCGCTACCGAAATGACGCGCGACGCGCGTCACTTCTTTTTCTTCTTGCCCTTCGGCTCGTCCTTGCTGGCCACCACCACCGGCTTGGCGGCGGCATCCTGGCCATTGCCCTTGGCTACGCGGATACCGTTGGCCTTCATCCAGGCATCGAACTCATCGGCGGTCATCTTCTTGTCGCCGTTGCTCATCAGGAAGCGGTAACTGCCGCGACCATCCAGCTCCGGGGTCTTCACTTCCACCACCGGGGTCTCGGCCGGCGTTTCCGCCTTGGCCACCTTCTTGTGGCCACCACAGGCGCTCAGCAGCACCATCGGCAGCAGCAGGCCTGCGCAGCGCAGGGTTTGATTGAGGGTCAGGTGGTACATGGCAGGCTCCGTTCGGGATATTCGACAGCCAGGCGCCCCCTACGCCTGGAACGGCGGCCGGCAAACGCCGGCCACGGGCGATGATCAGCCCGGTGCAGCGGCCCCCAGCCGCTGCTGGTCGCTGACCTGCAGGACCCGCCACTGGCCCTTGCCGAGATCGCCGAGCTGCAGCCCGCCGATCGCGACCCGGACCAGGCGCAGCACCTGCAGGTCGAAGGCCGCCAACAGGCGGCGGATATGGCGATTGCGGCCCTCGTCGAGGACCACCTCCAGCCATGCGGTCTTGTCGCCACTGCGCAGTACGCGCACGGCACGGGCGGCGAGGAACTCGCCCTCGTCCTCCACGCCGGCCCGCAGTGCCGCCAGCGTCGCGTCATCGGGCAGGCCATCAACCTGCACGTGGTAGGTCTTGTCCGGCCCGGTCTGCGGGTCGGTCAGGCGCGCCGCCCACTGCGGATCGTTGCTGAACAGCAACAGCCCTTCACTGGCCTTGTCCAGGCGCCCGACCGGCGCGATCCACGGCAGCCCCGCGCCATCGAAACAGCGGTAGACGGTGTCGCGGCCGCGCTCGTCCTGCGCGGTGGTCACTACCCCGCGCGGTTTGTTGAGCATCAGGTACAGGCGCTGTGGCGCGCCCATGGGCTGGCCATCGACCTCGATCGGCGGCACCGGCTGGCCAATCGGAAATTCCGGGTCGCGCACGATCCGGCCGGACACGCGTACGCGGCCTTCGGCAATCCAGCGCGCGGCCTCGCTGCGCGAGCACACGCCGGCCTTGGACAGTACGCGCGCCAGGCCATGGCGGACACCGGCGGAAGCGGCAGCGGAAGTCGCACGCCCACGCGGTGCGTGGGAGCGGGCAGCGGGGGCAGCAGGTGGGCGGCGCGTGCGCAAGCCTCTGCTCCCCGCGGTGCTTATTTCTTGTCGACCGGCTTGGTCTCAGCCGGTGCTTCAGCCGCCGCCGGCGTGGCGGCCGGGGCCGGACGCGCCTTGACCACGCGCACACCGCGCGCCTTCATCCAGGCGTCGAACTCTTCGGCGGTCATGCGCTTGCCGTTCTGGCTCATGTCGAAGCGCCAGGGCGTGTTGTCGAATTCGGTCTGCGGCTTGTAGGCCGCCGGATCGTTCGGCTTCACCGCCGGTGCGCTAGGGATGGCCTTGGCGATGTTCTGGCAGCCGTCGATGCGCAGGCGCTGCAGCACCTGGTCCAGCGACTGCGACGGATCGTAGTTGCTGCTCAGCACACCGGCCGGCATGCCCAGCTGGTTGCCACGGATGTACAGCTCGTCGGCCACCGGCGCGATGGTCGTGGCCGGCAACGGCAGCGGCGAGGCGCTGGTGTTGACCGAGCAATCGACCGCAGCGTGGGCGGCGGGAACCAGGGCCAGCGCCAGGAAGGCGGCCGATGCAGAGCGCAGCATGAGGGGCATCCAGGAAAGGAAGGGACGCGGCGAGTTTAGCAATGCCGCGACAGCTTTCAAGCGCCACTTTCAATGAATACGGCAACTCATTGGTTTTAAGGATAAAAACCCGACGAACGGTTACTTGCAGACCACCAGATGCCTGGATTGAGTGCCGCAGAAACAACAAGACCCGGCCGAAGCCGGGTCCTGCTGTGTCCTACTGGCAGAGCGTCAGAACTTAGTTCTGGACGTTCAGTTCGGTACGACGGTTCTTGGCGCGACCTTCCGGGTTGTCCGAACCATCCGGGTTGGTGTTCGGAGCAATCGGACGGCTCTCGCCGTAGCCGATCGGGCCGACCAGGCGACCGGCGTCAACGCCGTTCTTGGTCAGGTAGTTGTACACGGCGGTGGCGCGACGCTCCGACAGCTTCTGGTTGTAAGCGTCGGTACCCTTCGAGTCGGTGTGACCGGCAACTTCAACGCGCAGATCCGGGTAACGCTTCAGGATCTCGGTGGCTTCGCTCAGGATCGCCACGGCGTCCGGACGCAGGTTCGACTTGTCGAAGTCGAAGTTGACGCCCTTCAGGTCGATGGAGACCGGCACCGGGCAACCGTCCGGACCGATGGTCTGACCCGGCTGCGAGTTCGGGCACTTGTCGTCGCAGTTGTTGACGCCGTCACCGTCGTCGTCCAGATCGGCGCAGCTCGGGGCAACCGGAGCCGGAGCCGGAGCAGCCGCGACCGGAGCCGGGCCCAGCGGGATCACGACGCCGACCGAAGCCAGCACGTCACCGAACCAGTCTTCGTTCGGAGCGGCAACGCTCTGGTCGTCGAAGTCAGCGCGGTAAGCCACTTCGGCGCGGACAGCAACGCGCTTTTCGAAGGTGGTCTGCAGGCCGACGCCCAGCTTGGCGGCAACGTTGCCGTCCTTACGCTGGCGCGGACCGTTGGCATTCAGCGCCGGGTACTCTTCTTCCGACTTCTGGTAGCCCAGGCCACCGACGATGTACGGGTTCCAGCCGCGGCCTTCCTTGATGAAGTGGCGACGCAGGTCCAGCGAGACGCCGTACTGCGACCAGTTCAGGTCCTTGTTCGAATCAAAGTTCGGGTTCTGATAGTTCAGCTCACCGTCCAGCGACCAGTTCGGGCTGATGAACTTGCCCAGGCCCAGGGTCACGAACGGAGCATCATTGGTCAGACGGTCGCTGTCCTGGAAGTTGAAGCCGGCCGAACCGGTCAGGTACCAGCGGTCATCGAACTCCTGCGCCGAAGCTGCCTGGGCGAAAGCCAGGCCGCCCAGCAGCGCGGCAGTAAGGATCTTCTTGTTCATTGAGTACAGCTCCTATTTCGGGGGTATGAAACCGGTAGAGGCATGGGCCAGCACAAGTGCGTCGATGTACGACAGCCGATTCAGCACGCCACCGCCGCGAACATTATGCTCAGGCGGGTGAAGGCCATGTTAACAGTCCCGTAACATGTGAAGTGTTGCGCCCGACCGTCCATCGGTCCGACGTTGAAACCCTATACAGGATGATGAAAATCCGCAAGACCCTCACGCTGCAAGGGTTTGACGGGGTTTAGGCGTTGGAAACGACACATTGCGCAGCGCGCTGCGATGAGCAGTTCAGCGTCTCTGCGAAAAGGTGAGGAACCTTATGATGGAAACCACGAACCCAGCCGGAGCCGTGATGAAAGCCGTCGCCCTGAGTCGTGAGTCCGCCCCCGCGCTGTGCGATATCCGCCTTCCTCCGCCGCTGCCTCCACGGGGGCGCGACCTGCTGGTGCGGGTCGAGGCGATTTCGGTCAACCCGGTCGACGGCAAGCAGCGTGCCAGCACGGATCCAGCCACGCTCCAGGCACCTCGCATCCTTGGCTGGGACGCGGCCGGCGTAGTGGAGGCGATCGGCGACGAGGCCAGCCTGTTCGCGTCCGGTGATGAGGTCTATTACGCCGGTGATGTCACCCGCCCGGGGTGCAACGCGCAGTACCAATGGGTGGACGAACGTCTGGTCGCGCGCAAACCCACCACGCTGGATTTCGCCGAGGCCGCGGCACTGCCGCTGACCACGCTCACTGCCTGGGAACTGCTGTTCGAGCGCATGCCCCTGCGGCTGGATGATTGCCGCCACGCCGGCCAGAACCTGCTGGTGATCGGCGGTGCGGGCGGCGTCGGCTCGATGGCGATCCAGCTGGCCCGCCATGCGGGTTTCGAGGTGATCGCCACTGCGTCGCGCGAAGCCTCGGCCGACTGGTGCCGGCAGATGGGTGCCCGGCACGTGATTGATCACCGGCAGCCGCTCCAGGCCCAGCTGCATGCGCTCGTCATCGACGCGGTGCAGGTCGCACTCAACCTGGCCGACACCGACCGGTACTGGGATGAGCTGGGCCAGCTGCTGGCGCCGCAGGGACATGTCGGGCTGATTGTCGAGCCACGTGGCCCGCTGCGCATCGGCGATCCCTACAAGGCCAAGTGCATCGGCATCCACTGGGAATTCATGTTCGCGCGCTCGCGCTTTGCCACCGCCGACCGCATCGAACAGCACCGCATCCTCAGCCGCGCCGCCAGCATGATCGATGCTGGCCAGCTGCGCGGCACGCTCAGTGAGTCACTGGGCACGATCAATGCGGCAAATCTGGACATTGCGCATCAGCGCCTGGCCAGCGGACGCACGGTGGGCAAGCTGGCACTGGTGGGCTGGGACGACTGAAGCGTCATGTAGAGCCGAGCCCATGCTCGGCTGATGGTGCCAGGCAAAGCAGCCGAGCATGGGCTCGGCTCTACAGATTCCGCCTGTAGCGGCGGATTGGTCGGCATCTGTATCTATTGAAGTGACTGAATCGGGATTACGGTGGAAACAGATTCCTCTCCCCCGAGCCCACCGTGCCCACCGCCCTGCCCCTGCGCCTGCTGCAACTGATCACCGGCCTGTTCCTGTACGGCTTTGGTGCTTCGCTGATGATCCGTGCCGCCATCGGCGTGGCGCCGTGGGATGTGCTGTCACAGGGCATCGCCGCGCAGACCCCGCTCTCGTTTGGCCTGGCCACCAATGTGATTGGCGCACTGGTGCTGCTGCTGTGGTGGCCGCTGCGGCAGAAGCCGGGCGTCGGCACCGTGCTCAACGTGATGCTGATCGGTCCCTCCGCGCAGTTCGGGCTGTGGCTGCTGCCGCCGGCCGTCGGCCTTGGCTGGCAACTGACGATGTTCTGCGCGGGCATGCTGCTGGTGGCATTGGCCACCGGCCTGTACATCGGCGCCCACCTCGGCCCGGGTCCACGCGATGGCCTCATGACCGGCCTGCATGCCCGCACCGGCTGGGCGATCTGGAAGGTGCGCAGCCTCATCGAAGGCAGCGTGCTGCTGCTGGGCTGGTGGCTGGGCGGCAACGTCGGCCTCGGCACCCTCGCCTTCGCCCTGCTGATCGGCCCGCTGTGCGGCGTCACCCTGGGCTGGTTCGGGATCGGCCGCCGCCCGGTCGTGCCGACCGCAGGCCGACAACCACAATCGCCCTGAGTTGACCCGAATGCCGGCCAGCGGCCGGCACTACCGCCCCCCGAGTTCGGGGGCAGCGCTGCAGGCGCGATCCAGCGGCCCTTGCCCCGGCCGCCATTTCGCGGCACGCTTCGCGCTTCCGTACGCAAGCGTATCGACCATGTCGCCAGCCAACGAAAGCGCCTATCCCCATCTGTTCGCCCCGCTGGATCTGGGCTTCACCCAGCTGCGCAACCGCGTCCTGATGGGCTCGATGCACACCGGACTGGAAGATCGCGCCCGCGACTTCCCAAGGTTGGCGGCCTACTTCGCCGAACGTGCCGAGGGCGGCGTTGGCCTGATCGTCACCGGCGGCTTCGCACCGAACGTGGTGGGCTGGCTGAAGCCCTTTGGCGGCAAGTTGTCCTGGCCCTGGGAGGTACGCCCGCACCGGCAGCTCACCGCCGCCGCGCACCAGCACGGCGCGAAGATCTGCCTGCAGCTGCTGCACGCCGGCCGCTATGCCTATCACCCGCTGTCGGTGGCACCGTCGAAGCTGAAGGCGCCGATCAACCCGTTCACCCCGCGCGCGCTGTCGGCCAGTGGCGTCGAGCGGCATATCGCCGACTACGCGCGCAGCGCTAAGCTGGCCCGCGAGGCCGGCTACGACGGGGTGGAGGTGATGGGCTCGGAGGGCTACCTCATCAACGAGTTCATTGCCCCGCGCACCAACAAGCGCTCAGACCGCTGGGGTGGCGACGCCAACCAACGCATGCGCTTTGCAGTGGAGATCGTGCGCCGCATCCGCGAGGCCTGCGGCCCGGACTTCATCATCATCTACCGCCTGTCGCTGGTCGACCTGGTGGACGACGGCAGCAACTGGGACGAGATCGTGCAGCAGGCGCAGGCCATCGAGGCGGCTGGCGCGACGATCATCAATTCCGGCATCGGCTGGCACGAGGCGCGCATTCCGACCATCGCCACCTCGGTGCCGCGTGCGGCCTTCGCCGGTGTCACCGCCAAACTGAAACCGCATGTGACGCTGCCGCTGGTGGCGACCAACCGCATCAACATGCCCGACGTCGCCGAACGCATCCTCGCCGGCGGCGGCGCCGACATGGTGTCGCTGGCACGTCCGCTGCTGGCCGACCCGCAATGGCCCAACAAGGCCCGTGCAGGCCGCGCGGAAGCGATCAATACCTGCATCGCCTGCAACCAGGCCTGCCTGGACCACGTGTTCGAGAACAAGCTGGCCAGCTGCCTGGTCAATCCGCGCGCCGCGCACGAGACCGAACTGGTCTATCGCCCCACGCCCGCGCCGAAGAAGGTTGCCGTGGTCGGTGCCGGCCCGGCCGGCCTGGCCTGTGCCACTGTCGCGGCCCAGCGTGGCCACCAGGTCACCCTGTTCGATGCCCACGATGAGATCGGCGGCCAGTTCAACGTGGCCAAGCGCATCCCCGGCAAAGAAGAGTTCCACGAAACCCTGCGCTATTTCCGCCACAAGCTGGCCGAAACCGGCGTGCAGCTGCGCCTCAACACCCGCGCCGACGCGTCCAGCCTGGCCGGCTTCGACGAGGTGGTGCTGGCCACCGGCATCACCCCGCGCAAGGTCAGCTTCCCCGGCGCCGACCACGCCAAGGTGGTCAGTTATCTGGACGTACTGCTGGGCCGCGTCGAAGTGGGCGCCACTGCCGCGATCATCGGCGCCGGCGGCATCGGCTTCGACGTCGGCGAATTCCTCAGCCACGCTGGCGAGTCGCCGTCGCTGGACCCGCAGCGCTGGATGGCCGAATGGGGCGTGGACGCCAGCTTCGAGGCACGCGGCTCGCTGGGCCGGCCCGAGGTCGAGCCGTCACCGCGGCGCCTGTGGCTGCTGCAGCGCAGCGCCGGCAAGCCCGGCGCGCGACTGGGCAAGACCACCGGTTGGATCCACCGCGCCACACTGAAGGCCAAGGGCGTGCGCATGCTCGGTGGCGTCGAGTACCTGGGCGTGGACGATCAAGGCCTGCGCATCCGCGTGGAAGGCAGCGAACAGTTGCTGCCGGTAGACCATGTGGTGATCTGCGCCGGGCAGGAACCGAACCGCGCATTGCAGGCCGAACTGCAGGCCGCCGGCATCAACGCGCAGCTGATCGGCGGTGCCGACGTGGCCGCCGAACTGGACGCGAAGCGGGCAATCGACCAGGGCAGCCGGGTGGCCGCCACGCTCTGATGAGCGCCTGAATGGGGGACGGAATGTGATTTCCGTCACCTCCGTCGAACCTGAATGTCAAGCCGGGCGGTTCACGATGCGTTCGGCTATTCCCCCCTACCTTGCGCCATCTTTCCGCTCACCAGCCAGTTTCCGGTGAGCTGGCGTGGCCCCACCGATCAGTACTGATCGATTCTTTTTGGGGCTGCCCACGGGGCGGCCCCGATGGCCGCCTCCCCATGACGCCAAGTCGTACCCCGCCTCCTGTCGCCCCCGCGGCCGGAACCGGAAGGTGCGGCCCATACGGAGCAAGGAGTTATATGAAACTGGCCTGGATTCTCTGGCTGTCGCAGTTGTTGCCGCAGCCGGCCGCTGATTCACTGTGTCTGAGCACCACCGTTTACCTGGAAGCCCGCGACCAGACCCTGCGCGGCCAGCAGGCCGTCGCCGAGGTCGCCCTGCGTCGCCTTGACAGCGGCCTGTGGGGCGACTCGATGTGCCAGGTCGTCACCGCGCGCAAGCAGTTCGCACCGACCATCGTCTCCCCCGGCACCCAGCTGGGCAATGACGCGGCGTGGAGCGAGGCGATGAACGTCGCTTTCGACGCCGAGCGCAACTGGGCGCTGCCGGCCGGCGAGCGCCGCGAGATCGTGCCCGGTGCCAGCCACTTCGCCGCGCTGTCCATCGCCAGCCCGAACTGGCGCAATGCCTACCAGGTGGCCACCATCGGCGATCACACCTTCTATAAGGTGCAGAACCTCAAGCCGCGGCAGTCGTAACGATCCGTGCCGGCGGCAGCGTTGCCGCCTGCCGGCAGGCTCTGGGATAGTGGGCGTTTCCCGCCCGCATCACCTGGAGTTCCCATGAAGCTGTACAGCAAGCCCGGTGCCTGTTCCACCGCCGACCACATCGCCCTGCAGTGGACCGGCCAGCCGTTCGAGGTTGAACTGCTGAACAAGGACACCCTGAAGGGTCCGGAATTCCTCAAGATCAATCCGGCCGGTGCGGTGCCCGCGCTGGTCGACGGCGACTTCGTGCTGCTGCAGAACGCCGCGATCATGGGCTATATCGCCGATCGCTTCCCGCAGGCCGGCCTCGGCGGTGACGGCAGCCCGCGCCAGCGCGCCGAAGCCACCCGCTGGCTGGCCTTCGTCAATTCCGACGTGCATCCGGCCTTCTCGCCGCTGTTCGCGCCGGGCAAGTTCATCGCCGACGAGAGCCAGTTCGATGCGATCCGCGCCGCCGCGCACAAGCGCCTGCGTGGCCTGTTCGAGACCGCTGACAGGCAGCTGGCCGACAAGCCGTGGCTGGCCGGCTTCCGCAGCTTCGCCGACCCGTACTTCTACATCACCCTGCGCTGGGCCGCCGGTACCAAGGTCGACCTGTCGGGCCTGGACAACCTGGCCGCCTACAAGGCGCGCATGGACGCCGATGCCGGCGTGCAGGCCGCACTGAAGGCCGAAGGGCTGGCCTGATCATGACCCGGGGTCAGAGCCGTTCGCGTGGCGGACGGGCCTGACCCCTCTGCCCTGCGCAGGCGGGGGCCGATACGCCAGGGCGTGGTCAACCGATCTGGCGGATCACTTCACCGTTGGCATCGCGCAGGTAGGTCGGCATCACTTCGATGCGCAGCGCCCCCGCCAGCGGGTAAACCCCGCGCTCGGCGCGCACCCCTGCCAGGGCCTGCAGGCCCGCCTCGTCCAGCGACCAGCGCGCGCTGTCGGCGGATACGTCCGCCGCTTCACCGCCCCCGTTCGCGACGAACTCCCACTGCCGCTCGCGGCTGACCAGTTCCAGCGATCTGCCGTGGCGCAGGCGCAAGGGCAGCAGCTCGCACACGCTGGCCACCTGGCCGGCGCCGAGCACCAGCGTGGTGACGCCCGCCTCCTGCCGCCAGTCCAACGTCTCGATGAACAGCATGCCGGTGCTGGAGCCCTCGCGCTCGCTGCCTTCCCGCACCTGCGCGGCAAGCGCCGGCTCCTCCAGCAGGTTGCCGCGGTGCAGGTCGCTGATCCACAGTGGCATTGCCGGCTGCAGTACCTGCAGCACGCCGCGCGTGGACCAGCGCTTGACCGCTTCCATCTCCTCATCGGTCAGCCCGACCAGCTGCAGGAACTGCAGGTGGCCATTGGCGGTGTCGCGTGCCGGCAACTGCGGGTCGGCAATGAACGCCAGATGGCACAGCCGCGTGTCGGTCTCCAGCGCGATCGGGCCGTTGGCATTCAGATGGTGGCCATCCTCGAACACGTTGCCGCTGGCGAACACATAACGCGCCAGGTTCTGCAGCAGGTTCATCGGCCACACCGGCGGCGTGCTGTCGGCGTTCTCAGCGGCTTCGGCGGCGAGACGGAACGTCAGCTCGAAACCATAGCCGCTGGTGGCGGCATCACTGCTCTCCTTGGCATACAGCTCGGAGAAGCCGTAAGTCACGTAGTGCCAGTGGGGTACCGGCGCATGCGCCCAGTACACGCTGATGCCATCGAGCGGATCCTGGCCACCGAGCGTGTACGGAAGCGCGGTACCGAAGTGACGTGGCTCCTGCCCGGCATACAGCGGCGCCAGCGCCGCATTGATCGCGTCCCAGCCGGGGGTATCGGTGTCGTCGTGGTCGTCCTGCACGCGGGACTCCTTGTGGGGAAGTGAACCGATCACTTTACGCGGTGGCTCAGGCCTGCACGACCTCACCACCACCCTTGACCACGGCGGCCTGAGTTTCCTGCCACCAGCGCTGTGCCAGCGCCGGGCTGCGCGCCTTGCCCACCGCTGCCAGCAGTTCCGGGCACAGGCGTTCCAGCGCCAGCGCATCGGTGCAGCGTTCGATCTTCAACTGCATGAAGTAGCCCTTCAGGCCCAGATGGCGCCGCACCGCATCGCTCATCGCGTCGTACAGCTGCTGGTACAGCGCCGGGTCCTGTTCGCGACCGGTGCTGATGCCACGCGCCGGCACGGCCTCTGCACTTCCGCCGATCACTTCGATCAGGCCCAGCGCGGCCAGCTGCTCCAGTGCATCGGGCGGCGCACGCAGGCCTTCATACAAGCCGCGCAGTTCGGTGTCGTCACGATGGCCATCGACCATCAGCAGGATCGAGCGCAGTGCCGCCGGCAGGCGCCGGCCACGGTCTTCGATTTCCTGACGGCCAGCAGCCGTCTTGGCGTGCAGCAATGCCATTGCCTCCCCCTCCCTCGATGCGCAATGCCGGCGCGCCCTCGCGGGCGCGCCCCCCTGCAACCGAGCTTAGCGCACCGGTTGCAGGGAGGAAGCTGCGGTGCAGCAACGGCCTCCCCTGTAGAGCCGAGCCCATGCTCGGCTGCTTTGGCAAGGCATGCGGAGCCGAGCATCGGCTCGGCTCTACAGAAGCAGGTCAGCGGACCAGCGCGCGGCGGATCTCCTCCAGCGCGCCGGGGTCGTCCAGCGTCGACAGGTCGCCCGGGTCGCGCTGCTCGGCCAACGCCTGCAACGAGCGCCGCAGCAGCTTGCCCGAACGGGTCTTGGGCAGCGCGTTGACCACGTGCACGTGCGCCGGGCGCGCCACCGCGCCGAGCGAGGTGGTCACTGTGGCCATCATCTCGGCCACCACCGGCGCCGGATCCTCGCCATTCAGGCCCTGCTTGAGGGTGACGAACACCAGCGGCACCTGCCCCTTCAGTTCGTCCTTGACCCCGATCACGGCAGCCTCGGCCACGCGCGGATGGCTGGAAATGGCCTCCTCGATCTCGCGCGTGCCCAGCCGGTGCCCGGCCACGTTGATCACATCGTCGGTGCGGCCGAGGATGAAGGTGTAACCATCATCATCGCGGATCGCCCAGTCCAGCGAGCTGTACAGCAGTTCCTTGAAATGGCTGAAGTAGCTCTGCAGGAAACGGTTGTCGTCGTTCCACACCGTGCTCATGCAGCCAGGCGGCAACGGCGGCGACACCACCAGCACCCCCTTCTGCCCCGGTGCGACTTCCTCGCCGGTGTTCTCGTCGATCACCTTCATCCGGTAGCCAAGATTGGGGAAGCCCGGCGAACCGAAGCGCACCGGCTTCATCTCCAAGCCCGGCAGCAGGGTCAGAGCCGGCCAGCCGGTCTCGGTCTGCCAGTAGTTGTCGATGATCGGCTTGCCCAGCGCTTCGCTGATCCAGTGCGCGGTCGGTTCGTCCAGCGGCTCGCCGGCCAGGAACAGGTACTTCAGGGCGCGCAGGTCGTGGCGATGGATGAAGTCCGCATCGTGCTTCTTCAGCACGCGGATGGCGGTGGGCGACGAGAACATGGTGCGCACGTTGTACTGCTCGCACAGCGCCCACCAGATGCCCGGATCCGGATTCGTCGGCAGCCCTTCGTACAGCAGCGAGGTGCAGCCACCGATCAGCGGGCCGTACACGTTGTAGGAATGGCCCACCGCCCAGCCGACATCGGAGGTGGAGAACATCACCTGGCCCGGCTTGCAGTCGAACACGGTCTCCATCGACTGGGCCATTGCCACCGCATAGCCACCCACGTCGCGCTGCACGCCCTTCGGCTTGCCGGTGGTGCCGGAGGTGTACAGCAGGTAGCTCGGCTCACTCGCTTCCAGCCACTGCACCGGCACATCCACTTCCCCGATCTGTGCACGCAGCGTGGCGTACTCCACATCACGGCCCGGCACGCGTGGTTCGGCGGCATCCAGCCCGCGCGACACGATCAGCACATGCGGTGGCGGCGAAGCCGCTTCGGCGCAGGCCGCGTCAACCATCGGCTTGTACGGAATCAGCTTGCCACCGCGCATGCCGGCATCGGCGGCGATGAGCAGCTTCGGCTTCGCATCGTCGATGCGCAGCGCCAGGTTGTGCGCGGCGAAGCCACCAAACACCACCGAGTGCACCGCACCGATGCGCGCACAGGCCAGCATCGCGAACACGGCGTCGGCCATGTTCGGCATGTAGATCACCACGCGGTCACCATGGCCGACGCCGAGGTGCCTGAGCACGGCGGCGAAGTCGTTCACTTCGCGATACAGCTGGCGATAGGTGATTTCGCGGGTGCTGTTGGTTTCGGTGGAGATGGCGACCAGTGCGAGCTGGTCGGCGCGCTCGGCCAGGTGGCGGTCGACGGCGTTGTAGCAGAGATTGGTTTCGCCGCCGACGAACCAGCGCCGGAACGGCGGATTGCTGTAGTCGAGCACCTGCTGCGGCGGTTTGTGCCAATGGATGCGCTTGGCTTCCTCGCCCCAGAAGGCCTCCGGCTCATCGATCGAGCGACGGTAGGTTTCCTCGTAGTTCATGACGCAGCCCTCCCAGACGAAGTCATGGGTTCGAGGATAGTCCGGCGCTGGCGCGCGGGCCGCCCTACCTTGGTAGGGGGGTGGGTTTGTTCTGCAGGGCTTTGCAGCCCTGCACCCGTGGTAGTGCCGGCCGCTGGCCGGCAACAGCATCAGCAACAGCAGAAGCTGGTTTCCTGGGGGATGGCGGGGTGGCTCCGGTTGCGGGGGACGCCGTGAATCCCCAGTCCGGCCCAGCCGCTGGCGGCTGGGCGTTCGGGCGCTTGCGAAGCAATGCTTCGCAAGCGAAGCGCCCTCACCCATGGGGGCTCGGTCGCGCCATCCATGGCGCTCACGCCCCCGCAACCGGACCCACCCCGCCTTCGACAGTTTCCTGCCATCTGTCGGAACGGCGTATTGCTCTGGTGGGTGTCGACCTTGGTCGACACGGTAGATCCACGCCATGCGTGGATCCTTTTCGATCAATTGTCGAAATATTCGATTCCGATGGATTTGATCCACGCAAAGCGTGGATAGACCATCCGTCACCGGAGATCTGTCGAAGGCGGGGCGGTGTGGGTTGGCAGGACCGTTGGCGCCATGGATGGCGCCATCGAGCCCCCATGGATGGGTTTACGGCGTGTCCTGCCAACCCACACCGCCCCGCCCAACAAGTAGAAAACCAGAGCCGCCTTGGCCTTTCGCGTTGCTCCGGTTCGTAGCAGGTGCAGGGCTGCAAGCCCTGCCGAACCCCTAGAACGGAGCCGCAGACTCGAACGCGAGCACCTCGCCCGTCACCGGGTGGGTAAACTGCAGGCTGCACGCATGCAGATGCACGCGGTGCGCCGGTGCCGCGTCATACAGCACGTCGCCAACAATCGGATGGCCAATACTGGCCATGTGCAACCGCAGCTGATGGCTGCGGCCGGTGATCGGTTCCAACGCCACGCGCGTGCGCCGCGCTTCAACATCGCGCACCAGCACGCGCCAACGCGTCAGCGCCGGCTTGCCGCGCTCATGGTCGACCCTCTGCTTCGGCCGGTTCGGCCAGTCCACGATCAGCGGCAGGTCCACTTCGCCGGTGTCGCGTTCGAGCAGCCCCTGCACCACCGCTTCATACCGCTTGCCAACCTGGCGCTGCTCGAACTGCATCGACAACGCCGCCTGCATGTCCTTGCCGCGCGCATGCAGCAGCAGGCCGGAAGTCACCTGGTCCAGGCGGTGCACGGTCAACGCATCCGGATACAGCGCCTGCAGGCGCGCGACCACGCAGTCCTGGTTCTCGGCGCTGCGGCCGGGTACGGACAACAGGCCAGCCGGCTTCTCGGCCACCAGCAGTGCGTCATCGATGTAGTGCAGGTGGATCATGCGGTTCCAGGAATTCCAAATGAAAACGGGGAAGCCGAAGCCTCCCCGCTTTCTGCGTACCAACCAGCGGTCGGTACCTACCTTGATGGAAGACGTACCGTCCGGAGCCGGTACCGCCTGCATCAGCCCAGCAGGTGGGCGACGCCGGCGCGCTCTTCTTCCAGCTCGGCCAGGGTCTTGTCGATGTACTTCTGGCTGAAGTCGTCGATCGGCAGATCCTTGACCAGGGTGTACTTGCCGTTCTCGGTGGTCACGGCAAAACCGAAGATCACGCCTTCCGGAATGCCGTAGGAACCGTCGGACGGCACGCCCATGGTGACCCACTTGCCGTTGCTGCCCAGCACCCAGTCACGCACGTGGTCGATGGCGGCGTTGGCGGCCGAAGCAGCCGAGGACGAGCCGCGGGCTTCGATGATCGCCGCGCCGCGCTTGCCGACGGTCGGGATGAAGGTGTTGGCGTTCCACTCCTGGTCGTTGATCGCATCGGCGATCGATGCACCATCGGCGGTGGCGAAACGGTAGTCCGGGTACATGGTCGGGCTGTGGTTGCCCCACACCACCAGCTTCTCCATGCCACCGACCGGCTTGCCGAGCTTGGCCGACAGCTGGCTCAGCGCGCGGTTGTGGTCCAGGCGCAGCATGGCGGTGAAGTTTTCCGGCTTCAGGTCCGGAGCCGACTTCATGGCGATGTAGGCGTTGGTGTTGGCCGGGTTGCCGACCACCAGCACTTTCACGTCACGGCTGGCGACCTTGTTCAGCGCCGCGCCCTGGGCGGTGAAGATCTTGGCGTTTTCCAGCAGCAGGTCCTTGCGCTCCATGCCCGGGCCGCGCGGACGCGCGCCGACCAGCAGGGCGATGTCGGCGTCCTTGAACGCGACTTCGGCGTCATCGGTGCCGACCATGCCGGCCAGCAGCGGGAAGGCGCAGTCTTCCAGCTCCATCATCACGCCCTTCAGGGCGGCCTGGGCCTTGTCGACCGGCAGTTCCAGCAGCTGCAGGATGACCGGCTGGTCCTTGCCCAGCATTTCGCCGGAGGCGATGCGGAACAGCAGGGCATAACCGATCTGGCCGGCGGCGCCGGTCACGGCAACACGAACGGGTGCTTTCATGGGGGTTTCCTCTTGCTTGCAAGCGTTTGATGGGACGCCGCGGGCGGAGCCACGCAGGCCTGGCGGGCGGCGGGGAACAGGGAAACGGCCACCCGTGGGTGGCCGTTTCGAAGGGGGATCAGGCGGCGAGGTGCTTGTTCCACTCGGCGACGCGGTCGGCCTGGGCGGCCAGCACGGCGTCGACGTCGCCTTCCAGGGTGATCGAATGGATCACGTCGCCCTGCTTGACCGAATCGACGATGGCCTGGCCTTCCAGGACCTTGCCGAAGACGGTGTGGCGGCCGTCCAGCCAATCGGTCTTGATGTGGGTGATGAAGAACTGGCTGCCGTTGGTGTTCGGGCCGGCGTTGGCCATCGACAGCGAGCCGACCTCATGCTTCACGCCATTCTTTTCGTCTTCGAACTTGTAGCCCGGGCCGCCGGTGCCACGGCCCTGCGGGCAGCCGCCCTGGATCATGAAGTCGGCGATCACGCGATGGAAGATCAGGCCGTCATAGAAGCCGTGCTTGACCAGGTTCACGAAGTTGGCCACGGTCAGCGGCGCCTTGTCGGCGAACAGCTCGACCTTGATCGGGCCCTGTGTGGTGTCGAAAGTGGCGATGAGGGACATGAAGATCCTTGATGCAGAGGGGAACGCGTCTAGCCACCTAGTTTACACCTGCCTTGCGGCGGCGGCGGCTTCGACCATGGGCGCAGACCCGGGCTTCAGCCGCCGGCGGGGCAGCCCGCGCGACGGTCTGGCGGCCTCGGCCGTGTGGCGGCCCAGCTGAATGGGCCCCGTGACGGGCGTGAAATCCACCTTTTCGCGAATCGTCAAGTTCGACGTATAATGTTGGACTTCTTTTTCCAAATCCGGCGCCGACTGGCCCCCTTTCGTATGTCCATCGAAAATCTTCGCAACATCGCCATCGTCGCCCACGTCGACCATGGCAAGACCACCCTGGTCGACCAGCTGCTGAAGCAGTCCGGCACCCTGTCCGAGCGTACCGTCCTCGCCGAGCGCGTGATGGACAGCAACGACCAGGAAAAGGAACGCGGCATCACCATCCTGGCCAAGAACACCGCCATCACCTGGGAAGACAAGAAGACCGGCATCAAGAACCGGATCAACATCGTCGACACCCCCGGCCACGCCGACTTCGGCGGTGAGGTCGAGCGCGTGCTGTCGATGGTCGACACCGTGCTGATCCTGGTCGATGCGATGGACGGCCCGATGCCGCAGACCCGCTTCGTTACCCAGAAGGCCTTCGCGATGGGCTTCAAGCCGATCGTCGTGGTCAACAAGGTCGACCGTCCGGGCGCCCGTCCGGAGTGGGTGATCGACCAGGTCTTCGACCTGTTCGACAAGCTCGGTGCCACCAACGAGCAGCTGGACTTCCCGATCGTCTACGCCTCGGGCCTGAATGGCTACGCCGGCCTGGAAGACACCGTGCGCGACGGCGACATGACCCCGCTGTACGAAGCGATCATGAAGCACGCGCCGAAGCCGGAAGTGGACCCGGAAGGCCCGTTCCAGATGCGCATCAGCCAGCTGGACTACAACAACTTCGTGGGCGTGATCGGCATCGGCCGCATCCAGCGCGGCACCCTGAAGAAGAACATGCAGGTCGCGGTCATCGACCGTGAAGGCAAGAAGCGCAACGGCAAGGTGCTGCAGGTGCTGGGCTTCATGGGCCTGGAGCGCATCGAGCAGGATTCGGCCGAGGCCGGCGACATCGTGGCCATCTCCGGCATCCAGGAGCTGACCATCTCCGACACCATCTGCGCACCGGACTTCCCGGAAGCCCTGCCGGCGCTGACCGTCGACGAGCCGACCATCTCGATGACCTTCCAGGTGAACAACTCGCCGTTCGCCGGCAACAAGGACCTGTCCGGTGGCAAGTTCCTGACCAGCCGCCAGATCAAGGACCGCCTGGACCGTGAAAAGGTCCACAACGTGGCCCTGAAGGTCGAGCAGCTGGAAGACGCCGACAAGTTCCTGGTCTCCGGCCGTGGCGAACTGCACCTGTCGGTGCTGATCGAGAACATGCGCCGCGAAGGCTACGAGCTGGCCGTGTCGCGCCCGGAAGTGATCATCAAGGAAATCGACGGCCAGCTGATGGAGCCGATCGAGCAGCTGGTGGTGGACATCGAAGAAGTCCACCAGGGCGGCGTGATGGAAAAGCTGGGCACCCGCAAGGGCCAGTTGAAGAACATGGAATCGGACGGCAAGGGCCGCGTGCGCCTGGAATACCAGATCCCGGCCCGTGGCCTGATCGGTTTCCAGAACGAGTTCAAGACCCTGACCCAGGGTTCGGGCCTGCTGTTCCATGTGTTCGACCACTACGGCCCGAAGGAACAGGGCGCGATCGCCAAGCGCATCAACGGCGTGATGATCGCCAATGCGCCGGGCGTCACCCCGGCCTACTCGCTGGGCCCACTGCAGGAACGCGGCAAGCTCTTCGCCGCCGAAGGTGACAACGTGTATGAAGGCCAGCTGGTCGGCATCCACTCCAAGGACAACGACCTGACCGTCAACGCGATCAAGACCAAGCCGCTGACCAACATGCGCGCTTCGGGCAAGGACGATGCGATCCAGCTGACCCCGGCGATCAAGTACTCGCTGGAACAGGCCCTGGACTTCATTGAAGACGACGAGCTGGTCGAGATCACCCCGAAGGAGATCCGCCTGCGCAAGAAGTTCCTGACCGAGAGCGACCGCAAGAAGGCTTCGCGCGGCGGCTGAGCCAGCACCCCGTGAGCCAGAGCGGCTACAACCCGGATCCACACCGGCATCCGGGCCTGCACGTCATCGCCCTGCTCGAAGCGAGCAAGGCGATGCTGGCACTGTTGGCTGCCACCGGGCTGGAAGTGCTCGGACCGCAGCCGCTGCGGCACGGCATCATGGCCCTGATCCGGCGTTTCAGCCTGGATCCGGACCATGGCACCCTGCCCTCGCTGCTGCACATGATCAGCCCCGACGCGGTCCACCTGGCCGCGGCGGGGATGATCGGTTACGGACTGCTGCACCTGGTCGAAGCCTGGGGCCTGTGGCGGGCCAAGGCCTGGGCCTCCTGGCTGGGTTGCCTGACCGCTGCCCTGTACCTGCCCTTCGACATCTTCGCGATCATCCGCCATCCCGGCTGGCCGTCGTGGACGATCCTGGCCATCAACCTGATCGTGGTCTACGTACTCGCCCGCGACCTGCGCAAGCGCCACCGCTGAGCACTCGCTACACTGGGGATTGGAGCCGACCAAGCCGCCCCATGCGCCCGTCCTCGCCGCCTCTGCTGACCTGCCTGCTCGCCGCGCTGCCGGCGCTGCTTTCGGCTGGCTGCAGCCCGGCCACGCCCAGCGCGCATGCGGCCGAACCTGCGAGCCGCAACGTGCCGTTCCCGTACGCCGAAACCGATATTGCCGACCTGCAGGCGCGGATGACCGCCGGTGAACTGGACAGCACCACCCTGACCCAGGCCTACCTGCAGCGCATCGCCGCCCTGGACCGCGCCGGGCCGCGCCTGCGCGCGGTGATCGAGCTCAACTCCGATGCCCTGAAGGAAGCCGCCGCGCGCGACCGCGAGCGCCGTAGCGGCCACCTGCGCGGCCCGCTGCACGGCATCCCGCTGCTGTTGAAGGACAACATCAACGCCGCGCCGATGGCCACCAGTGCCGGCTCTCTGGCCCTGCAGAGCTTCCGTCCGGACGATGCCTACCTGGTGCGCCGGCTGCGCGATGCCGGCGCCATCGTGCTGGGCAAGACCAACCTCAGCGAATGGGCCAATTTCCGCGGCAATGATTCGATCTCCGGCTGGAGCGCGCGCGGCGGCCAGACCCGCAATCCCTATCGGCTGAGCCATTCGCCCTGTGGCTCCAGCAGCGGCAGCGCGGTAGCCGTGGCCGCCAACCTCGCCAGCGCAGCAATCGGTACCGAAACCGACGGCAGCATCGTCTGCCCGGCGGCGATCAATGGCATCGTCGGCCTCAAGCCGACGGTAGGCCTGGTCAGCCGCGACGGCATCATCCCGATTTCCTTCAGCCAGGACACCGCCGGTCCGATGGCGCGCAGTGTCGCCGACGCTGCCGCCGTGCTGACCGCGATCGCCGGCCGCGATGATGCCGACCCGGCCACCGCGACCATGCCCGGCCGCGCGGTCTACGACTACACCGCGCGACTGGACCCCCAGGGCCTGCGCGGCAAGCGCATCGGACTGCTGCAGACACCCCTGCTGAAGTACCGGGGCATGCCGCCACTGATCGAACAGGCGGCGACCGAGCTGCGTCGCGCCGGCGCCGTGGTGGTGCCGGTGGAGCTGCCCAACCAGGGCGCTTGGGCCGAGGCCGAGCGCACGCTGCTGCTGTACGAATTCAAGGCCGGGCTGGAGCGCTACTTCAGCGCCCATCGCGCCCCGCTGCGCAGCCTGGCCGAACTGATCGCCTTCAACCAGGCGCACAGCAAGCAGGAGCTGGGCCTGTTCGGCCAGGAACTGCTGGTGGCGGCCGACGCCACCGCCGGCCTGGCCGACCCGGCCTATATCCGCGCGCGCAGCGATGCACGCCGGTTGGCGGGCCCCGAAGGCATTGACGCTGCCCTCGCCGCCCACCAGCTTGATGCGCTGGTGGCCCCCACCACCGGCGTGGCGTGGCCGATCCGCAGCGAAGGCGACGATTTCCCCGGCGAGAGCTACAGCGCTGCCGCCGTGGCTGGCTATCCCAGCCTGACTGTGCCGATGGGCCAGATCAACGGCCTTCCCGTCGGCCTGCTGTTCATGGGCACCGCCTGGAGCGAGCCGAAGCTGATCGAGATGGCCTACGCCTACGAGCAGCGCACGCGCGCACGGCGCCCGCCGCACTTCGATACCGACGCGCTGATCGACGCCGGCGAGCCGTGATCGTGTTTCTGTAGAGCCGAGCCCACGCTCGGCTTCAACGGAAAATCGAAAGCAGCCGAGCATGGCTCGGCTCTACAGCGGCTGGTCGGGCTCCGCTGGCACGATCGCCGCCTCACCGTCTTCAGCCCCCGGCGAACGCACATCTGCAGTGCGTGCACGAGGACCACGCGGCATGTCCAGCTCGTCTGCATGCTGCAGTCGCGCACGCACCTGCGGCAGCGACTGCGGATGCTCACGCGCGAGGAAATCGAGCATGCGCTCGCGTACCAGGCAACGCAGGTCGAACGCGTCGCCGGAGCTGCGCGCACTGACCAGCAGGCGGATCTGAATTGCACGCTCACTGGTTTCAGTCACCTGGGTCACGCAGACTCGGCCATCCCACAACGCTTCGCCCCGGCAGATGCGCTCCAGTTCAGCACGGATCGCCGCAATCGGGGCACGATAATCCAGCCACAGGAAGGCTGTGCCGAGCAGGTCGGCACTACGCCGCGTCCAGTTCTGGAACGGGTTCTCGATGAACCAGGTCAACGGCACCACCATCCGCCGCTCATCCCAGATACGCACCACCACGTAACTGCTTCCGATCTCCTCGATGCGTCCCCACTCGCCTTCCACGATCACCACGTCATCCAGGCGGATCGGCTGCGTCAACGCGATCTGCAGGCCGGCGATCAGGTTGCCGAACACCGGCTTGGCCGCGATACCGGCCACCAGGCCGATCAGGCCGGCCGAGGCCAGCAGCGCGGTACCGATCTTCTGCACCATCGGAAACGTCAGCAGCACCAGCGATGCGCCCAGCACGATGATGCCGCCCATCAGCACCCGGCTGAGCACGCGCGTCTGGGTCTGGATGCGGCGCGCTTCCAGATTGTCGGAGACATCAATGGGATGGCTGCGCAGGATTGCGCGCTCGCCCGCCGCCACCGCACGTACCAGCAACCAGATGAAGCAGGCAGTCAACGCGATGTGCAGCACATGCTGCAGATGGCCCAGCAACGGATCCTGCAGCGGCGTGGCCTGCAGGGCGGGAATCAACAGCAGCAGCGGCCATGCAGTGGCCATCGGCAGCCCGAGCACACGACCGATGCGCGCACGCCGGCGATCACGCCCTTTCAGCCGGTGATAGATCCACAGGATCAGCCACGCGCCGATGCCACCCACCAACGCCGCCAGACCCAGCGGCCATGCATATGCCTGTGCGCTTTGCCAATGCACCGTTGCTACCTCCACACGAACAGCCAAGCGGACAGCCTCGCGCATGGCGCATGAGCGTCACGTCAGTCGTTCGTAAGAAGGGTGTTGGTCGGCAGGGCTTGCAGCCCTGCACCCTGCTGCGAGCTGGAGCAACAGCAACAGCCGAAGCAGAAGCGGGTTTCCTGTGGGGTGGCGGGATGGGTCCGGTCGCGGAGACGCCGTGAACCCATCCATGGGGGCTTGGCCGCGGCATCCATGCCGCGGACACTCCCGCAACCGGACCCACCCCGCCTTCGACAGTTTTCTGCGATCTGTCGGAACCTGATGCTGATGGTGGGTGCCGACCGTTGGTCGGCAAGGGGTCGGAGCCCATTTTGAATACTGCTATCTGAAAGAAAAATCGTGTCGACCAACGGTCGACACCTACCAACAGCCGCGCATGCCAATCGCCGCAGTTACCAGTAGATCCACGCCATGCGTGGATGATTCATTCGACATCTGACAGATGTGCCGACCAACGGTCGGCACCCACCAATAGCGACCTGAACCTGTCGAAGGTGGGGCGGTGTCGGAGTGCGGGGTGTCAGCGGCATGGATGCGGCCGCCAAGCCTACAAGGACGTACTTGTGGCGTCCCCGCACTCCGACACCGTCCCGCCAACCCACGGATAGCCCGCTTTTGACGTTGACGTTGACGTTGCTCTGGCTCGTAGCAGGTGCAGGGCTGCAAGCCCTGCCGAAAAACCCTTACCGCACTTGCTCCTGCTTGCGTACGATCGCCATCGCGATCTCCAGCGACTGCTCGTAGTTCAACCGCGGGTCCACCGTTGAACGATACGCGCGCTCCAGGTCGCGCTCGGTCAGTTCGCGCGCGCCGCCGATGCACTCGGTCACGTCCTCGCCGGTCAGTTCCAGATGCACACCGCCCAGGCGCGTACCGGCGGCCGCATGCAGGTCGAACGACATCTCCACCTCGCCACGCACGTTGTCGAAGCGACGTGTCTTGAAACCGTTGGCGGTGCTTTCGGTATTGCCATGCATCGCATCGCACACCCACAGCACGCGGCGACCATCACGCTTGACCGCGTCCAGCAGCGGCGGCAGTTTCTCGGCGATCTGCGCGGCACCCATGCGGTGGATGAAGCTCAGGCGGCCCGGCTCGTCATGCGGGTTGAGCACATCGATCAGGCGCAGCAGCTGGTCCGGCGTCACCGACGGGCCCACCTTGATCGCAATCGGATTGCGCACGCCACGCAGGTATTCCACGTGCGCGCCATCCAGCGCAGCCGTGCGCATGCCGATCCACGGGTAATGCGTGCTCAGGTTCAACCAGCCCTGCTGGCGGGGCACCTGGCGGGTCAGTGCCTGCTCGTACGGCAACAGCAGCGCTTCATGCGAGGTGTAGAAGTCGATGCGGTTGAGGTTGTGCACGCGGGCCCCGGCCAACGTCTCCATGAAATGCACGGCATCGCCGATCGAGGCCACCATCTTCTGGTACTCGGCGGCCAGCGGCGAATGGCTCACCCATTCCAGGTTCCAGTACTCGGGGTGGTGCAGGTCGGCGAAACCACCATCGATCAGCGCCCGTACGAAGTTCATCGTCATCGCCGAATGCGCGTGCGCCTGCAGCATCCGCTTCGGGTCCGGCAGGCGCGCTGCTTCAGTGAAGGCCGGCGCATTGATGACATCGCCGCGGTAGCTCGGCAGGGTCACACCGTCGCGCGTCTCGGTATCGGCCGAACGCGGCTTGGCGTACTGGCCGGCGAAACGACCCACGCGGATCACCGGCTGGCGCAGCCCATGCACCAGCACCAGGCTCATCTGCAGCAGCACCTTCAGGCGGTTGGAGATGGTGCCCGATTCGCAGTCGCTGAAGTTCTCAGCGCAGTCGCCGCCCTGCAGCAGGAAGCGCTTGCCCTCCTGGGCCTCCGCCAACTGCTGCTTCAGGGCCAGGATCTCCCACGAGGTGACCAGCGGCGGCAGCCGCTTCAGCTCGTGCAGGGCAGCGTCCAGCGCCACCGGGTCCGGGTAGGTCGGCATCTGCAGCGCGGTCTTGCCACGCCAGCTCTCCGGCGACCAGCCAGCGCCGGTGGCGGCTGCGACGGGATCGGGGACAGGCGAAACGGCGGACAGGCTCATTGCAGGCTTCCGGAGGTGGGGGACGTTCATGGTCGCAGAGCCGACCGCTGTCGCAAAGGGCCGAACGGCGTCTGCACATGACTGAACGCCGGGGAAAGGGCATCGCGATTGGCCAAAAGCGGCATGCCCACGGCCAGCCGGTCAGGCGCATGATTCGCCACGCACTGTTACGAAGTAACACTCAATCCCCAATGGCCCCTTCCACAGCCTATCCGCCATGAAGCCCTCCCTGCTTGCTACCGGCATCACCTTCGCCCTGACCCTGGCCAGCCTGCCTTCCCTCGCCGTGGCCGCCGATGCCGCCGCTCCCGTGAAGGACCTCGACGCGGTCACCGTCCACGCCCAGCTCGACCAGGCCCGCAACACGCTGTCGCCGGACATCGGCAGCAGCCAGTACCAGATCACCGCCGAGGACATCCAGAAGCAGCCGCTGGGCGCCTCCGCGCCGCTCAGCCAGGTGCTGCTGCAGGCGCCCGGCGTGGTCCAGGATTCCTACGGCGGCGTGCACGTGCGCGGCGACCACGCCAATCTGCAGTACCGCATCAACGGCGTGCTGCTGCCCGAATCGATCTCGGGCTTCGGCCAGACGCTGGATGCACGCACCATCAAGAGCATCCGCCTGATGGATGGCGCGCTGCCGGCGCAGTTCGGCGAGCGCACCGCTGCAGTGGTCGACATCACCACCCGCAGCGGCGCCGAGCTCGGCAACGGCGGCAGCGCCGGGCTGACCGCAGGCTCGTTCGGCAAGATCAATCCCAACGCCTCGTGGTGGGGCAACCAGGGGCGCTGGAGCTGGTTCCTGACTGGCAACTACGACCAGAACGAGGTTGGCCTGGAGAACCCGACCCGCTCGCGCAAGCCGCTGCACGACGACACCCACCAGGGCAAAGCGTTCGCTGACCTTACCTACCTCGTCAACGAGAACACCCGCCTGAGCGTGTTCGCCGGCTTTGCCAACAATCGCTTCCAGATCCCGGTCAACCCCGGGCAAACGCCGCAGTTCGGTTACCTCGATACCACCACCTTCGACTCCAGCCAGCTGGATGAAACCCAGCGCGAGGCCACCCGCTTCGGCATGCTGGTGCTGCAGGGCACGTTGGGCAGCACCGCATATCAGCTCTCGGCCGGGCAGCGCTACAGCGATGTGGCATTCCATCCGGATGTCGTCGGCGACCTGGTGTTCAGTGGCGTCGCCTCGCAGGTGCAACGCAGCAACCGCGCCAACACGCTGCAGGCCGATTTCTCCACCCCACTGGGCAACGACCACACGCTGCGCTATGGCCTGTACGGCAACTACGAGAATGCGCGGGCCAGCAACAGCAGCTGGGTGTTTCCGGTCGATGACGCCGGCCAGCAGTCCAGCACCACACCGCTGCTGATACCTGACCGCAGTGCCTTCCATGCCAGCACGCTGGCGCTGTACGTGCAGGATGAATGGAAGATCGGCGACGACTGGACCGTCAACTACGGCCTGCGCGGAGATCGCTACAAGGCCTTTGGCCACACCGAGGGCCAGCTCAGCCCCCGCGTGGGAGTGGTCTGGAATGCCAGCGACAGCACCACCGTGCATGCCGGCTATTCGCGCTACTTCACGCCACCGGCCAGTGAGCTGATCGCCAGCAGCGATATCGCCCTATACGACGGCACCACCAACCAGCAGCCCAGCGGCGGCAACAACACGCCACTGGCCGAACGCAGCGACTACTACGACATCGGCGTGTCGCAGCAGGTGGGCGACCACCTCACCCTGGGCTTGGACGCCTACGATCGCCGCGTTGCGCGCCTGCAGGACGAAGGCCAGTTCGGCGCCGCCTACATCTACTCGACGTTCAACTATCGCCGTGGCCACATCCGTGGGCTGGAGTTCAGTGCCGACTACAGCATCGGCCCGTTCAGCGCCTACTTCAACGCGGCGTACAACAAGGCCATCGGCACCCAGGTGATCACCAGCCAGTACAACCTCGATCCGGACGCGCTGGCCTATGTGGCCGACCACTGGATCCACCTCGACCACGACCAGAAACTGACCTCATCGGGTGGCTTCAGCTACGCCTTTGCCGGACACAACCGGATCGGTGCCAACTACGTGTTCGGCAGCGGCCTGCGTTCCGACATCGAGGGCGTACCCAACGGCGGCGAGCTGCCGTCGTACCTGCAGGTGAACCTCAGCGCCGGGCACGACTTCAATGCCGACAGCGGGCATCCGCTGCATGTGCAGCTGGCCGTGGTCAACGCCCTGGACCGAAGCTACCAGCTGCGCGATGGCGGCGGTGTCGGCGTGTTCGCCCCGCAGTGGGGACCGCGCCGAGGTGCTTACCTGAGCCTGCAGCAGGATTTCTGAGGTAGCGCCGGCCGCTGGCCGGTATTCCCACGGTGTGCCGGCCAGCGCCCGGCACTACCCTGCGTTCAGCGCTTGACCCTGCGCAGCGACACCACCAGCGCCCACAGCGCCAGCAGCACGAACCACACGCCCGACCACATCGGCATGGTCAGGCCCAGGAAGGTCCAGTCGATGTTGCCGCAGTTGCCGGTACCGGTGAGCACCGTGCGGAACACTTCCAGCGGCCCCATGGTCTCGCGCAGGAAGCTCAGCGGCGGGCCGCAGGTCGCGCCCATCTCCGGCGGCAGCATCTGCACGTATACGTGGCGCGCGGCAATGCCGACGCCTACCGCGGCGGCAATGAAGGCGAGAATCCCGTAGGTCGCGCGTCCCGGGCGGTTGGACGGCCCGTGCAGCGCACCAATCAGGAACAGCAGGCCCAGCGCGGCGAAGGCCAGCCGCTGGAAGATGCACAGCGGACACGGCTCCAGGCCCATCTGCAGCTGCAGGAAGATCGCGTAGCCGAGCAGGCCCGCGCAGATCAGAAAGCCCAGGAAGAACTGGGCGCGGAAGGGCCAGCGCAGTGGATTCATCGTCAACGCTCGAATGGATCAGGGCGCCAAGCGTAACCGAGAGCGCGCGCCATTCGAACCGCCACAGGTGACGCCTGTCGGAACGGTGTGGGTCGCATTGTGCCGCAGGTAGCGCCGGGCCATGCCCGGCGAGCGTAGCGGATACGGAAACGCCGGGCATGGCCCGGCGCTACCAGAACGCAAAAGCCCGGCAGAGGCCGGGCTTTCGCTGTGTCGCGTTGGAGCGGTCCGATTACTCGGCCACTTCCTCGGCCACGACCGGACGGTCGACCAGCTCGACGTAGGCCATCGGCGCGTTGTCGCCGGCGCGGAAACCGCACTTCAGCAGGCGCAGGTAGCCGCCCGGACGGTTCGCGTAGCGCGGGCCCAGGATGGTGAACAGGTTGCCCACCGCTTCGTTGTCGCGCAGGCGGGCGAAGGCCAGACGGCGGTTGGCGACGGAGTCGACCTTGGCCAGGGTGATCAGCGGCTCGGCAACGCGGCGCAGTTCCTTGGCCTTCGGCAGGGTGGTCTTGATCAGCTCGTGCTTGAACAGCGAGGCGGCCATATTCTTGAACATCGCTTCGCGGTGGGCGCTGGTGCGGCTGAACTTACGGCCAGACTTCTGGTGACGCATGGTGATATTCCTTGGTTAATGATGAGGCTGTGCGGATCGTTGTCGCCATCCTGGCGTTGCTGCGCGGACTGCGGTTGGTCCTGGCCCTCCGTCCTGGACGGCCTGCCCGCGAACCTGCGGTTCGTCGTGGCGTGGTGTGTTGCGTTGAAGGCTCCACCGCGAACGGTGGAGCCTTCAGGCATTACCGATATCAGCCCAGCATGCCGTGGCTGGCGACGCCGGCCGGCGGCCAGTTCTCCAGCTTCATGCCGAGCGACAGGCCGCGCTGAGCCAGCACTTCCTTGATCTCGGTGAGCGACTTCTTGCCCAGGTTCGGGGTCTTCAGCAGCTCCACTTCGGTCTTCTGGATCAGATCGCCGATGTAGTAGATGCTTTCAGCCTTCAGGCAGTTGGCCGAACGCACGGTCAGCTCCAGATCGTCGATCGGGCGCAGCAGCACCGGATCCACGCCGTTGTTGGCCGGCTTGGCCGCACCGCGGTCGCGGTGGGTGAAGTCACCGAACACCGACAGCTGGTCGCTGAGGATGTCGGCGGCGGTGCGCACGGCTTCCTCGGCATCGATGGTGCCGTTGGTCTCGATATCGATGACCAGCTTGTCCAGGTCGGTACGCTGTTCGACGCGGGCCGCTTCCACGGCATAGGCGACGCGGCGGACCGGCGAGAACGAGGCATCCAGGACCAGGCGGCCGATGGCACGGGTTTCTTCGTCCGGACGACGACGCGCGGCAGCCGGCTGGTAGCCGAAACCACGTTCGATCTTCAGACGCATGTTGATCGCCGTGTCCTTGGTCAGGTGGCAGATCACATGGTCGCCGTTCAGGATCTCCACATTGTGGTCGACCTTGATGTCGGCAGCGGTGACAACGCCCGGGCCCTGCTTGGACAGGGACAGGGTGGCGCTGTCGCCGGAGTGCATACGGATGGCCACGTCCTTCAGGTTCAGCAGGACTTCGAGCACGTCCTCCTGCAGACCTTCGACCGTGGTGTACTCATGCAACACGCCGTCGATTTCGACTTCCGTGATGGCGAAGCCCGGGATGGACGACAGCAGCACGCGACGCAGGGCGTTGCCCAGCGTATGCCCGTAACCCCGCTCCAAAGGTTCGATAACGACCTTTGCACGGGTGTCGGTAAGGCGTTCGATCTGCGGACCGCGAGGACGCAGAACCTGGTTGGCGGTAACCGTCATGTTGCGGGTTCTCCTAGTGAACCCCCGGCCGTCGCCGGGGGCTCTCCAATGTGAATTACTTCGAATACAGCTCGACGATCAGCGCTTCGTTGATGTCCGCAGGCAGATCCGAACGATCCGGAACGGCCTTGAAGATGCCGGTGAACTTGCCGGAATCCACTTCAACCCACGACGGGCTCAGGTCATGCTGGGCGGCGACGGTCAGGGCTTCCTGGACGCGCAGCTGCTTGGCAGCCTTTTCAGACAGGGCGATGGCGTCGCCAGCCTTGACCTGGTACGAAGCCAGGTTGACCGACTTGCCATTCACGGTGACGCCGCGGTGCGACACCAGCTGACGAGCAGCCGGACGGGTCACGGCGAAGCCCATGCGGTAGACGACGTTGTCCAGGCGGGTTTCCAGCAGCTGCAGCAGGTTCTCGCCGGTGTTGCCCTTCTTGGTCGAGGCCTTCTTGTAGTAGTTGCGGAACTGACGCTCCAGCAGGCCGTAGATACGCTTGACCTTCTGCTTTTCACGCAGCTGGGTGGCGTAGTCGGACAGCTTGCCCTTGCGGGCAGTGGCGCCGTGCTGGCCGGGCTTCTGCTCCAGCTTGCACTTGGAGTCCAGCGCACGCGCCGGGCTCTTCAGGGACAGGTCGGCGCCTTCGCGACGGGCGAGCTTACAGGTAGGACCGATATAACGAGCCATTTCTTATCGCTCCCTTTAGACGCGACGCTTCTTCGGCGGACGGCACCCGTTGTGCGGGATAGGCGTCACGTCGATGATGTTGGTGATCTTGTAGCCGACGTTGTTCAGCGAACGCACGGCCGACTCACGGCCCGGACCCGGGCCCTTGATGCGGACTTCCAGCGACTTCACGCCATAGTCCAGCGCAGCACGACCGGCCTTTTCAGCAGCCACCTGGGCAGCGAACGGGGTCGACTTGCGCGAACCGCGGAAGCCAGCGCCACCGGAGGTCGCCCACGACAGAGCATTGCCCTGACGGTCGGTGATGGTGACGATGGTGTTGTTGAACGAAGCGTGGACGTGGGCAACGCCGTCGGTGACGACGCGCTTGATCTTCTTCTTGGTCTTAGCAGCGGGCTTAGCCATTTCTCAGTCCCTTACTTCTTGATCGCCTTGCGCGGACCCTTGCGGGTGCGGGCGTTGGTACGGGTGCGCTGGCCACGCAGCGGGAGGCCACGACGGTGACGCAGGCCGCGGTAGCAGCCCAGGTCCATCAGGCGCTTGATCGCGATGCCGATCTCACGGCGCAGATCGCCTTCCACGATGTACTTGCCGACTTCGGCGCGCAGGCGCTCGATTTCCGGCTCCGACAGATCGCGGATCTTGGTGGTCGAAGCAACGCCTGCGACTTCGCAGACCTTCTTCGAACGGGTACGGCCGATGCCGTAAATGCTTTGCAACCCGACCCAGACGTGCTTCTGGGCTGGCAGGTTGACGCCTGCAATACGCGCCATGACGCGGTTCTCCAGCTGAGTGATGGCCGACAGCGCGCCTCGGGCACGCCAATCCGGCAGGATGGATCAAAAAAGTGAACTAGCGATACTAACAAGGTTCCGGTTTACATGGAAGCCCGTGAAACCACTGGTTTCATGAACCCGGCCTGGGGAGTGTGCCCAGGCTCCGGCGCCGGATGGGGTTGGACCCGGGGTATCCCCCGGGGCCGCCCGCGCTACTCCAGCGCGGGACCACCTCATCACACCCCCACCCGGAACCGCTGCGGGGGCCGCCCTTCGTTTGTGTGGCCGGAGTCCGCGAAGCGGAGGGACCATCACGTCAGGAAGACGAAAGTATAACAGGCCAATCAGCCGCGGGCAAAACCGCCGCGGTTGCCGCCCTTCAGGTTGGCCTTTTTCAGCAGGCTCTCGTACTGGTGGGACATCAGGTGCGCCTGCACCTGGGCAATGAAGTCCATCACCACCACCACCACGATCAGCAGCGAAGTACCGCCGAAGTAGAACGAGGCGTTCAGCTGCGTGCGCATCAGTTCCGGCAGCAGGCAGACGATCACCAGATAGGCCGAGCCGGCTGCGGTCAGGCGGGTCAGTACACCGTCGATGTAATCGGCGGTGGCCTTGCCCGGACGGATGCCCGGAATCAGCGCGCCCGACTTCTTCAGGTTGTCAGCGGTTTCCTGGGAGTTGAACACCAGCGCGGTATAGAAGAACGCGAAACCGGTGATCAGCGCAGCGAACACGATCATGTGCAGCGGCTCGCCCGGGCCCAGGGAATTGGCGACCTTCTGCAGGACCTGGCCGAAGCTGCTCTGGTTGGCCGCCTGGCCGGACCACATGGCCAGGGTGGCCGGGAAGGCCAGCAGGCTCGAGGCGAAGATTGCCGGAATGACGCCGGCCATGTTGAGCTTCAGCGGCAGGAACGAGGTCTGGTTCATGTACGCGTTGCGACCGCCCTGGCGGCGTGCGTAGTTGACCGTGATCCGGCGCTGGCCACGCTCGACGAACACCACGAAGAAGGTGAACGCGAGCACGACAATGGCGATCAGCAGCAGCTGGATGAACTGGATGTTGCCGTCGCGGTAGGCGTCGAAGGTGTGGATGATCGCACCCGGCAGGCCAGCGACGATACCGGCGAAGATGATCAGCGACACGCCGTTGCCGATGCCGCGCTCGGTGACCTGCTCACCGACCCACATCAGGAACATGGTGCCGGCGGTCAGCGCGACCACGGCGGTGAGCACGAAGCCCATGCCCGGCGCATACACGACCGGAGCGCCCGACGGCGAGACCTGGCCCTGCAGGGCCAGTGCGATCGAACCGCCCTGCACCACTGCCAGCAGCACGGCGCCGATGCGCGAATACTGGGTGATCTTGCGGCGGCCGGACTCACCTTCCTTCTGCATCGCCTTCAGGGCGGGGAAGATGTGCACGGCCAGCTGCATCACGATCGATGCCGAGATGTACGGCATCACGTTCAGCGCGAAGATGCTGAAACGGTGCAGGGCGCCGCCCGAGAACATGTTGAACATGTCCACGATGCCGCCGCCCTGCTGTTGCATCATGGCAAGCATGGCATCGGGATTGACGCCCGGCACCGGCACGTAGCAGCCGATGCGATAGACGATCAAAGCCCCGACGACGAACAGCAAACGTTGGCGAAGTTCAGTGAACTTGCCCATTCCGCCCGCGAGGTTACCGATGCCAGCTTGCGCCATGATTTTCTTACTCCGTTACGCTGCCGCCGGCAGCTTCGATCGCGGCCTTGGCACCCGCCGTGGCAGCAATACCCTTCAGGGTGAACGCCTTGGTCACTTCGCCCTTGACGACGACCTTGGCCTTCTTGGCAGTGCTCGGAACCAGCTTGGCAGCACGCAGGGCGGCGAAGTCGATCTCACCGGCCGGCAGCTTGTCCAGTGCGTACAGCAGCACTTCAGCGGTGTCCTTGGCGATCGGCGAACGGAAGCCGATCTTCGGCAGACGACGCTGCATGGGGGTCTGGCCGCCTTCGAAGCCAGCCTTGATCTTGCCGCCACCCTTGCGGGCGAACGAACCCTTGTGGCCGCGGCCGGCAGTCTTGCCCAGGCCCGAGCCGATACCGCGACCGACGCGGGTACGCTCGGTGCGGGCGCCCGGTGCCGGGCTCAGTTCATTGAGACGCAGAGTCATGGTCGATTACTCCTCAACCTGGACGAGGTACTGAACCTTGTTGATCAGGCCGCGCACCTGCGGGCTGTCCTTCAGTTCACGCACATCGTTGAGCTTGTTCAGGCCCAGCGCACGCACCGACAGGCGGTGACGCGACTGGGTGCCACGCAGGCCACGCACCAGGCGGACCTTGACAGTCTTGTTGGACTCATTAGCCATGGTTGAGTTCCTCCACCTTCTTGCCGCGCTTGGCCGCGATGCGAGCCGGCGACTGTGCAGCAGCCAGGCCCTTCACGGTGGCACGCACCAGGTTGATCGGGTTGCGCGAACCGGTGGCCTTGGCCAGCACGTTCTTCACGCCAACGGCTTCCAGCACGGCGCGCATGGCACCGCCGGCGATCACGCCGGTACCTTCCGAAGCCGGCTGCATGAACACGCGGGCTGCGCCGTGACCATCCTTGATGGTGTGCCACAGGGTGCCGTTGTTCAGGTCAACGCTGACCAGGTTCTTGCGGGCCTGCTCCATCGACTTCTGGATGGCAACCGGCACTTCGCGGGCCTTGCCATAGCCGAAACCGACCTTGCCTTCGCCGTCGCCGACGACGGTCAGGGCGGTGAAGGTGAACTGGCGGCCACCCTTGACGGTCTTGCTGACGCGGTTGACCGCGACCAGCTTTTCGATCATGCCGTCGTCGATCTTCTCTTCGCGGTTACGGTCGCGATCGCGACCCCGCTGCTGACGCTCTTCTGCCATGTTGATTCCTTGGTTGTTTGGGTATGTACGGCTCGAAGCCGCTTATGGTTGTGGCGTGACGCGTTGTTCCGGTGGGCCGCTGCAGAAGAGCGGCGCCGTCCAGCCTCACTCAGGCTGGCGAGCAGGTGGGCAGGAGGCCAATGGCCCCCTGCCCTTGTCCCTTAGAACTGCAGGCCGGCTTCGCGGGCGGCTTCTGCCAGGGCCTTGATGCGGCCGTGGTAGCGGTAGCCCGAACGATCGAAGGCAACCTTCTCGATGCCGGCGGCCTTGGCGCGCTCGGCAACGATGCGGCCAACCTTGGCAGCAGCATCGGCGTTCTTGCCGTTCTTCAGGCCTTCGATGACGTCGGCCTGGGTGGTGTTGGCAGCAGCCAGCACCTTGGAGCCGTCGGCGGTGAAGACCTGGGCGTACAGGTGCTGGCCGGTGCGCAGCACCGACAGGCGGGCGACGCCGAGCTCACGGATGTGGGCACGGGTCGACTTGGCGCGACGCAGGCGGGCGATGTTCTTGTTCATTTTGATTATTCCTTGAAAGCTGAAGGAAGAGCTTTTCCCTGAGAAGTCCGCACAGGGATGTGCGGGCTCTTGCGAGGGACTCGCGCTTATGCCTTCTTGGCTTCCTTACGGATGATGACTTCGTCGGAGTACTTCACGCCCTTGCCCTTGTACGGTTCCGGCTTGCGGAACGCACGGATCTTGGCGGCGACTTCACCGACGACCTGCTTGTCAGCGCCCTGGACCAGGATCTCGGTCTGGGTCGGGGTCGACAGCGTGATGCCTTCCGGCGCCACGAACACGACCGGGTGCGAGAAGCCCAGCGACAGGTTCAGGTCCTTGCCCTGCATGGCAGCGCGGTAACCCACGCCCACCAGCTCCAGCTTGCGCTCGAAGCCTTCGGACACGCCCTTGACCATGTTGGACAGGATCGCACGCACGGTACCGGTCAGTGCGATCAGGTCGGCGCTTTCGGTGCTCAGGGTGGCAACGCCGTTGTCGACGTTGATGGCAATACCGGCCGGCTTGGCCAGCGACAGGGTGCCCTTCGGGCCCTTGGCGGTGACGCTGTCCGACTGGACGTTCAGTTCAACCTTACCCAGGGTAATCGGCTTCTTGGCTACGCGGGACATAGTTCTACTCCTTTCGCCTTAGGCCACGAAGCACAGGACTTCGCCGCCGACGCCCAGCTGGCGCGCCTGCGCATCAGTCATGATGCCCTTGGAGGTGGAAATGATGGAGATACCCAGGCCGTTCATGACCTTCGGCAGCTCGCTCTTGCCGCGGTACTGGCGCAGGCCCGAACGCGAGAAGCGCTTCAGGGTCGCGATGACCGGCTTGCCTTCGAAATACTTCAGCACGATTTCCAGCTCGGACTTGTTGTTTTCCAGCTGGGTCACGCGCAGGTCGGCGATGTAACCCTCGTCCTTCAGGACCTGGGCGATCGCAACCTTGATCTTGGACGACGGGGCTTTCACCGTCTGCTTGCCCACCGCGGCCGCATTCTTGATGCGGACCAGCAGGTCGGCGATGGGATCAGTCATGCTCATATGAGTACCTTTGAGTGCACCGATATCCGCTTTCGCGAAAATCTGTTGTCTCCTGGAAACGGGCCAGGTCCCTTGATGCAGCGGGCCGGAAGCCCACTCCTACGACCCCGTTTGCGCAGGGCAAGACGCGGGAGTATACGCCAAAAGAGCCCGGCTTGCGCCGGGCTCCTCGGTTTTTTTGCGTCGGGAAAGCTGAATGCCTCCCCTGCCCGGTTCAGGAACCCCCGAAGGGGCTCCTGATCGCAGGGCCGGCTGGGGTTACCAGCTGGCCTTGCGCAGACCCGGTACGTCGCCACGCATGGTGGCTTCACGCAGCTTGTTACGGCCCAGGCCGAACTTGCTGTAGACGCCACGCGGACGACCCGACAGCTCGCAACGATTACGCTGGCGGCTCGGCGACGAATCGCGCGGCAGCTTGGCCAGCTTGGTTGCGGCCTCGATCTTCTCTTCGTAGGTCGCGTCCACGGAGGACACGATCTTCTTCAGAGCCGCACGCTTTTCAGCGTACTTCTTGGCCAGCTTTTCCCGCTTGATGTCGCGGTTGACCATGGAGGTCTTTGCCATTTCGGTTTCCTCGACAGATCAGTTACGGAACGGGAACTTGAACGCTGCCAGCAGCGCCTTCGCTTCCGCGTCGGTCTTCGCAGTGGTGGTGATGGCGATATCCATACCGCGGATCGCATCGACGGCGTCGAAGTCGATTTCCGGGAAGATGATCTGTTCCTTCACACCCATGTTGAAGTTGCCGCGGCCGTCGAAGGAACGGCCGGAAACACCACGGAAGTCGCGCACGCGCGGCAGCGAGATGTTGATCAGGCGGTCCAGGAACTCGTACATCTTGTGGCGACGCAGCGTGGTCTTGCAGCCGATCGGCCAACCATCACGGATCTTGAACGACGCGACCGAGATACGCGACTTGGTGACAACCGGCTTCTGGCCGGAAATCTTGGTCATGTCCGCGACGGCGTTTTCCAGGATCTTCTTGTTGGTGGCAGCCTCGCCGACACCCATGTTCAGGGTGACCTTGACGAGCTTCGGTACTTCCATCGGATTGGTGTAGCCGAACTGCTTCATCAGCGCCGGCACCACTTCTTCCTTGTAGATCTTTTCGAGACGGGAAGTCATCTTCACATTCCTCAGGCGTCGAGCGCCTCACCGCTGGAGCGGAACACACGCAGTTTGCGTCCATCCTCCAGCACCTTGAAGCCAACGCGTTCGCCCTTGCCCGAAGCCGGGTTCAGCACGTTCACGTTGGAGATATGGATCGAAGCTTCGCGCTCGACCACGCCGCCGGCAACACCTGCCTGCGGGTTCGGCTTGGTGTGGCGCTTGACGATGTTCACGTTGGCGACGATCACACGGTCGCCGTCGACGCGGACGACTTCGCCCTGCTTGCCCTTGTCCTTGCCAGCGTTGACGACAACCTGGTCGCCCTTCTTGATACGGTTAGCCATGATTATCTCCTGTCGCTCACAGCACTTCGGGAGCGAGCGAGACGATCTTCATGAACTTCTCCGAACGAAGTTCACGGGTCACCGGCCCGAAGATACGGGTACCGATCGGCTCCTGCTTGTTGTTCAGCAGGACGGCCGCGTTGCCGTCGAAGCGGATCAGCGAACCGTCGGCGCGACGCACACCCTTGCGGGTACGCACCACGACGGCGTCATACACTTCACCCTTCTTGACCTTGCCGCGCGGAATCGCATCCTTCACGGTGACCTTGATGATGTCGCCGATGCCGGCGTAACGGCGCTTGGAACCACCCAGCACCTTGAAGCACATCACCTGCTTGGCACCCGAATTGTCCGCGACGTCAAGGTAGCTCTGCATCTGGATCATGATTCAGACTCCTTATTCAGCCGCACGCGTGATGACTTCCACCACGCGCCAGTTCTTGGTCTTGGACATCGGAGCAATCTCGGTCACGCGGACGACATCGCCTTCCTTGCAGGCGTTGTCGGCATCGTGGGCGTGCAGCTTGGTCGAGCGCTTGATGTACTTGCCGTACAGCGCGTGCTTGACCTGACGCTCAACCAGGACGGTAACCGTCTTGTCCATCTTGTTGCTGACGACACGGCCTTCGACCGTGCGCAGCGTCTTCTTTTCAGTATTGTCGCTCATAGCGGCCATCCTTACTTCGTGCTGCCGAGCAGGGTCTTGACGCGAGCAATCTCGCGACGGACCCGGCGAATGTCGTGGGTCTTCGGCAGCTGGCCGGTGACCTGCTGCATACGGACAGAGAACTGTTCCTTACGCAGGTCGATCAGGTGGGCCTTGAGTTCGTCAGCCGACTTTTCACGGAGAGTTTTGATATCCATCAGCGCACCGTACGGGTCACGAAAGTGGTGGTGACCGAGAGCTTGGCGGCGGCCAGGCGGAACGCCTCGCGAGCCACTTCCTCGGAAACACCCTCGATTTCATAGATCATGCGGCCGGGCTGGATCTGGGCCACCCAGTATTCCACGTTACCCTTACCCGAACCCATTCGGACTTCGATGGGCTTCTTGGTGATGGGCTTGTCGGGGAACACGCGGATCCACATCTTGCCGCCGCGCTTGACGTAGCGGCTGATCGAGCGGCGGGCCGCTTCGATCTGGCGCGCGGTCAGCTGACCGTGTGCGGTTGCCTTCAGGCCGTATTCGCCGAAGCTGACAGCGTTGGCGCTCCAGCTCAGGCCATCGTTACGGCCCTTGTGTACCTTGCGGTACTTGGTTCGCTTGGGTTGCAACATTGTCGTTACCTCGCTTCACGGGCCGGGCGCTGACGGTCACCACGGTCGCCGCGATCGTGACGATCGTTGCGCGACGGGGTGTCGTCCTGCTTTTCCTGGCCAACCTGGGAGAAATCGAAGACCTCGCCCTTGTAGATCCAGACCTTGATGCCGATGATGCCGTAGGTCGTCTTGGCTTCAGCGAAGCCATAGTCGATGTCGGCACGCAGGGTGTGCAGCGGCACGCGGCCTTCGCGGTACCACTCCGAACGGGCGATTTCTGCACCGTTGAGGCGGCCACCGACGTTGACCTTGATGCCCAGGGCACCCAGGCGCATCGCGTTGCCGACCGAGCGCTTCATTGCACGGCGGAACATGATGCGACGCTCCAGCTGCTGGGCGATCGACTCGGCAACGAGCTGCGCGTCCAGTTCCGGCTTGCGCACTTCGGTGACGTTGATGTGCGCCGGGACGCCCATCATCTCGCTCACTTCCTTGCGCAGCTTCTCGATGTCCTCACCGCGCTTGCCGATCACCACGCCCGGACGGGCGGTGTGGATCGTCACGCGAGCGGTCTTGGCCGGACGCTCGATCAGGATCTTGCTGATGCCGGCCTGGGCCAGCTTCTTGCGCAGCATGTCGCGCACTTTCAGGTCGGCTGCCAGGTAACCGGCGAACTCGGCCTTGTTGGCGTACCACTTGGAGTTCCAGTCCTTGGAAATGCCGAGGCGGATACCAATCGGATGAACTTTATGACCCATGGTCTTTTCCTTATCCGCTTACTTGGCGGCGCCCACAACCACAGTGATGTGGCTGGTGCGCTTGAGGATGCGGGTACCGCGGCCTTTCGCCCGCGCCATGAAACGCTTCAGGGTCGGACCTTCATCAACCATGATGGTCTGAACCTTCAGCTCGTCGACGTCGGCGCCCTGGTTGTTCTCGGCATTGGCAATAGCCGACTCCACCACCTTCTTGATCAGGTGGGCAGCCTTCTTGTCCGAGAACTTCAGCAGGTTGACCGCACGTTCGGCCGGCAGACCGCGCACCTGGTCAGCGACCAGACGAGCCTTCTGCGGGGAGATGCGCGCAGTGCGCAGGATGGCTTTCGCTTCCATTGTCATCTCTCCTTACTTGCCCGACTTCTTGTCACCACCGTGACCCTTGAAGGTCCGGGTGATGGCAAATTCGCCGAGCTTGTGGCCGACCATGTTCTCGTTGACGAGAACCGGGATGTGGTTCTTGCCGTTATGCACGGCAATGGTGATGCCTACCATGTCAGGCAGGATCATCGAACGGCGCGACCAGGTCTTGATCGGCTTCTTGCTGCCCGCAGCGGCCTCCACCTTCTTGACGAGGTGGTGATCGACGAACGGGCCCTTCTTGAGTGAACGTGCCATGGTCGATTAGCCCCTACGATCGCGGACGATGAACTGCTGAGTGCGCTTGTTATGGCGCGTCTTGTAACCCTTGGTCGGGACACCCCACGGGGTGACCGGATGCGGGTTACCCTGGCCGGCCTTGGCCTCACCACCACCGTGCGGGTGGTCAACCGGGTTCATGGCAGCACCACGAACGGTCGGGCGGACGCCGCGCCAACGCTTGGCACCGGCCTTGCCCAGCTTTTCCAGGCTGTGCTCGTCGTTGCCGACTTCGCCGATGGTGGCGCAGCACTCGACCGGCACCTTGCGCATTTCACCCGAGCGCAGGCGCAGGGTGGCGTAGATGCCTTCGCGGGCCACCAGCTGCACGGCCGCACCGGCGGCGCGGGCGATCTGAGCGCCCTTGCCGGGCTTCAGTTCGATGCAGTGGATGGTGGTACCGACCGGGATGTTGCGCAGCGGCAGGGTGTTGCCAGCCTTGATCGGGGCATCCGAACCAGCGATCACCTGATCACCGGCCTTCAGGCCCTTCGGGGCGATGATGTAGCGGCGCTCACCGTCGACGTAGCACAGCAGGGCGATGTGGGCGGTGCGGTTCGGATCGTATTCGATGCGTTCCACGCGCGCCGGAATGCCCAGCTTGTTGCGCTTGAAGTCGATGATGCGGTAGTGCTGCTTGGCACCACCACCGACGTGACGCACGGTGATGCGGCCATGGTGGTTACGACCACCCGAGCGGCTCTGCGACTCGACCAGGGCAGCGTGCGGAGCACCCTTGTGCAGGTCGGGAGTGACCACGCGCACGGCCGAACGGCGGCCGGGGGAAGTGGGCTTGAATTTCATCAATGGCATGGGATGTACCTCAGGCCTTGGCCGTTACATCGATCGACTGGCCATCGGCCAGGCGAACGTACGCCTTGCGCCAATCGCCGCGGCGGCCAGCACGGTTACGGAAGGACTTGTTCTTGCCCTTGACGTTGACCACGTTGACAGCTTCGACCTTGACGTCGAACAGCTGCTCAACCGCGGCCTTTACATCGGCCTTGGTGGCTTCGTTCGAAACTTCGAAGACATACTGGTTGGAGAGTTCCTGCAGGCGCGCGGTCTTTTCGGAGACACGCGGGGCACGCAGCACGCTGAAGATTTTTTCGTTGCTGTTCATGCCAGCCACTCCTCGACCTTCTTGACCGCGTCAGCGGTGATGACGACCGTGTCGGCACCCACCAGCGAGACCGGATCCAGGCCCTGGACGTCACGCACCTGCACGTACGGCAGATTGCGGGCGGACAGGTACAGGTGCTCGGACGCTTCTTCGGTGACGATCAGCGGGCGCTTGCCCACTTCCAGGCCGGCCAGCTTGGCGACCAGACCCTTCGTGTTGGTCACTTCGACGTCGAAGGACTCCACGATGGTCAGACGGCCCTGACGGTTCAGCTCGGACAGGATCGCGCACATGGCGGCACGATACTGCTTACGATTGACCTTCTGCTCGAAGCTGCGCGGCTTGGCCGCGAAGGTGACACCGCCGCCGACGAAGATCGGAGCCGTCAGTGCGCCATGACGCGCGCCGCCGCCCTTCTGCTTCTTCGACTTCTTGGTGGTACCAGCCACTTCGGAGCGAGTCTTCTGTGCCTTGGTGCCGGCGCGACCGGCGTTGCGGTAAGCAACGACGACCTGGTGGACCAGATCTTCGCTGAAATCGCGACCGAACACGGCTTCGGAGACCGAGACCTTGTTGTTGCTACCCGTGATAACGAGTTCCATCGTCATCTCTCCTTATGCCTTGCTCGCCGGACGGACGATCACATCGCCACCGGCCGCGCCCGGAACGGCGCCGCGAACGGCGATCAGACCGCGCTCGACGTCGACCTTGACCACTTCCAGGTTCTGGGTGCTCTGCTGCACCGCGCCCATGTGGCCCGACATCTTCTTGCCCGGGAAAACGCGACCCGGGGTCTGGCGCTGACCCAGCGAACCCGGCGCGCGATGCGACAGCGAGTTACCGTGGGTTGCATCGCCCATACGGAAGTTGTGGCGCTTGATGGTGCCCTGGAAGCCCTTACCCTTGGTGACACCCTGGACGTCGACGATCTGGCCGACTTCGAAGATGTCCGCCTTGACTTCGCCGCCAACGGCGAAATCGCCGAGCTGCGCGTCTTCAACGCGGAATTCCCACAGGCCACGACCCGCTTCCACCTTCGCCTTGGCGAAGTGGCCGGCTTCCGGCTTGTTGACCAGGGCAGCGCGACGCGCGCCGACGGTCACCTGCACGGCGCTGTAGCCGTCGGTTTCGACGGTCTTGATCTGCGCGATGCGGTTCGGGGTTGCTTCGATCAGGGTCACCGGGATGGAGCGGCCATCTTCAGTGAACACGCGGCTCATGCCGGCCTTGCGGCCCACGAAGCCCAACGAATACTTCTTCGTCATGGTCGTAGTCCTCAGGTCAGCTTGATCTGAACGTCGACGCCGGCAGCCAGTTCGAGCTTCATCAGCGCGTCCACGGTCTTGTCATTCGGGTCAACGATATCGAGCACGCGCTTGTGCGTGCGGGTCTCGTACTGGTCACGCGCGTCCTTGTCGACGTGCGGGGAGACGAGAACGGTGTAGCGCTCGATCTTGGTCGGCAGCGGGATCGGGCCACGCACTTGCGCGCCGGTCCGCTTTGCCGTTTCAACGATCTCGCTGGCCGAACGGTCGATCAGACGATGATCGAACGCTTTCAGCCGGATCCGGATCTTTTGGTCCGCCATGGCGGTAGGTTCCTTCGTTAAAAGAGCGACAGACAAAGCCTCTGGGTTGCTTTGCCCCATGAAATTCCTGAATACGGACGGCCCACACTCCTGCAGGCCGACAAGGTCACTCCATAGACCTCAAAAACGTAGGCAGACCAGTTTCCCGGCCTGCCCAGACGTAGAAGCATAATGGCACACAAGGCAGCTGTCAACAGTCGCCTGTTGACGCCGCCTGAATGGCATTGACCCTTCCTGGTCCGGGGAACACAAGGCACATCCTGTGCCTGCTTTCCCATTTGATACGCCCCGATGCCCTACCCAGGCAACATCGGGGCGCAGATACTACCAGATTACTCGATGATCTTCGAGACCACGCCGGCGCCGACGGTGCGGCCGCCTTCGCGGATGGCGAAGCGCAGGCCTTCGTCCATCGCCACCGGGTTGATCAGGGTGACGACCATCTTGACGTTGTCACCCGGCATCACCATTTC